>CAYLLH010000097.1:0-35854 GCA_964384785.1 uncultured Thermoplasmatales archaeon
TGCCTCTCAGCAGGCCCATCAGCATATAAACATCTAAAAGTAGTCTTTTATAAAAGGATAAATTTATTAATAAGTAGTCCCATATATAATACCGATGAGTAAAATTACTGAATTTAAATATATCATAAAAGAATATCATGATTTCGAATTTCCAAAAATAATTCTTAGGAATTTAAACATTCCTGATACTAATAAGATAATTAGCATTGTAGGTTCAAGGAGAGCAGGAAAAACATTTTATTTCTATCAAATAATCCAAAATCTTCTAAAAAACAGCGTTCCAAAAGAAAATATATTATATATTAACTTTGAGGATGATCGGCTTTTACCACTAGAAGTTGATGAACTAAATGATCTGATAGAAGCATATTATGAGCTATACCCAGATTTAAAAAACCAAAAAAAATATTTCTTTTTTGATGAAATACAGAACATTAAAAACTGGGAGATATTTGTAAGAAGAATATATGATAAAGAAAAAATAAAGATTTATGTTACTGGTTCGAGTTCGAAATTATTGAGTAAAGAAATTGCAACAAGTTTAAGAGGTAGAACACTGACTTTTCACTTATTTCCCTTAAGTTTTATTGAATTTCTAAGATTTAAAAATATAAATATTGAAAAAAATTATGAATATTCAAACCAAAGATATAAAATAAAATATATGTTTGAAGAATATCTTAACTATGGAGGATTCCCAGAGGTAGTTTTATCTGAAAAACTAAAAAAAGAAATACTTTCTGATTACTATGAAATGTTTATATACAGAGATTTGGTGGAACGATTTTCAATAAGAAATACAAGACTTCTGAAAATATTAACAAAATATTTAATTACAAACATATCCTCAATTTTTAGCATAAATTCATATTATAACACTACTAAAAAAGAAATGAAAGTTAGCAAAGAAACAATACTTGAATACATATCGCATCTTTCAGATATAAACCTGATTTATTTAACCCCTATATTTAGTTATTCATTAAAAGTCCAACAAGTCAATCCGAGTAAAACTTATTGTATCGACACGGGCCTAAGAAATGCTGTTGCATTAAAATTTTCAAAAGATACTGGGCGACTTGCAGAAAATATTGTATATGTCGAACTTAAGAGAAGAGGAAAAGAAGTATTTTACTGGAAAAACACGCAAGAAATAGATTTTGTAGTAAAAGAAAATGACAAATTAACCGCCATAAATGTAAATTATACAGACAAAATAAATAATCGAGAACTAAGCGGACTAAAAGAATTTAAAAATAAACACAAATCAAAAATTAAGAAATTAATAATTTTATCAAAGAATATAGAAGAAAAAAAAGAAGAAATAGAAATTATTCCTATATGGAAATGGTTAATTTCAAGATAAAAAAAAACCCATAATTTTATCATAAGTTTTACCTTGTTTTTCTCTTGTTAAACTGTGTTTCTCTCAGCAGGCCCACTTTGTAATAGCTATTAAATTGAAAAAACATAAATTTTATATCTTACAAAAATATCAGAAAATTCCTAAAACGAGGCAAAATTATGAGAAGAAAAATTATATTTACACTTATTATTTTTTTATTAATTTTTTATAATATAAATTCTGTATCTGCGGATTTTGATTGGAAAATTGAATCAGTGGATACTAGAGGAGATGTCGGCAGTTATAACTCAATAGCTATAGATAATGATAATAATCCACATATAAGTTATCGAGACGAAACAAATACATCTCTAAAATATGCATACTTTGATGAAAATAACTGGAATATTGAAACAATTGACAAGGGGGATTCTGTTGCTGAATATACTTCTTTAGCATTAGATAGTAAGGATTTTCCACATATCTGTTATGGAGGGGGTTACGATCGAGTCGATGATTTTTTGAAATATGCATATTATGACGGCAGTAATTGGAATATTGAAATAGTAGATAATCAGGAACATGTTGGTGAACACATTTCTTTGACAATAGACAACAATGATAATCCTCATGTATGTTACATGGATTACGCATATGAAGATTTGAAATATGCCTATAATGATGGCAATAAATGGAATATTGAAACTATCGAAAGTAACGGGGTGACAGGTTATTGGAATTCAATAAAAACTGATAGAAATAATCGCCCTCATATAAGTTATTGTGACATTTCAGATAGTGAGTTAAAATATGCATACTTTGACGGAAACAATTGGAATATTGAAACAATTGATAGTTCACCCTATGCGGGAGATTATACTTCTTTGGCATTAGATAGCAATGATCGCCCACACATTAGTTATTTAAATCATTCATTTAAAGAATCAGAGTATGAATACTACGATTTAAATTACTGTTATTATGACGGCATAAATTGGAAAATCAAAATGGTGGACAGAGAAGGGATAAATGTTTATTCATCTATAGAGGTAGATAGCAACGATCGACCACATATCAGTTACTGTGATGAAAGAAATAATACTTTAAAATATGCATACTTTGACGGAAACAATTGGAATATTGAAAAGTTTGAAAACGTGGGTAATATTAGTGTTTATAATTCATTAGCATTAGATGGTAAGGATCAACCACATATCAGTTTTTATGATCAGGCTTCAGGTGATTTAAAATACATAAATCTACCATATACTGAAAATAAATTAGATTTAAATAATACCTCCAAAAAAAACCGGGTTGAGAGCAATGATGACTTTATTTTTAAAATAATATTTTTTATGGCAACAATATTAATCATTATTTCAGTACTTTTCTTCTATTTTAAAAAGAAAAAATAGGCACTAAAATCCTAATTTTTTCTATTAATCTGTTTAATCCTGAAGGTTATTTATTTTCTAAAAGAATATTAATTATATTCCGAAAAAACTTATAGTTCACAGTTGTTACGAAGTTTTTAATTTACAAAATAAGTAGATAAAATAATGAAAGTCTATTTATGTGGAGAAAAAGGCTGTTGCCCAAGTGTAAACATACAAGAAGATTATGTAACTATAGGTGAAGCAGATAACACCTGTAAACTAACCATAAACGAATGGAATGAACTAAAAAATAAAATCAAAAATAACGAAATATAAAAAAAAACAAAAAATTTTAATTTTTTTTCAAAAAACTCCTTCAATCTTTGTATCACAAAATGGACATCTACCCTTTTTTAGTTTATTATTTTTAACATTAAATGGACCACGGTTAATAACCATTTTTTCACAGTTTGGACAATAAGTGTTTGAATCCTCTGCAATATTTCCAAGATAAACATACTTTAAACCATGATCTTTTCCGATTTCATAAGCCTTTTTTAACGTCTCAATTGGTGTAGCAGAGCTATTGTTGTAATTATAATCTGGATGGAAACGACTTATATGCCAAGGAATCTCAGAATCCACATTTGATATAAAATCAGCTATCTGATTTAACTCCTCAGATGAATCATTCTGATCCGGGACAATCAAAGTAGTTACTTCAACCCATATACCAAGTTTTTTCATGTTTTTAATACTTTCAAGAACTGGTTCAAGCCTGCCTTTACAAATTTTTTTATAAAAACTATCTGAAAAACTTTTAAGATCAACATTTGCTGCATCAAGAAAAGGTTTAATCTTTTCTAATGCTTCAAGTGTCATATAACCATTGGTTACAAAACTATTATACAAACCCTGTTTTTTAGCAAGTTTTGCAACTTCAAAAGCATATTCAAAAAAAATCGTTGGCTCAGTATAAGTAAAGGAAATACTTTTGCAACCAGAGTCTAATGCATTCTGAATAATTTTTTCTGGTTCCATATAACGTTCAGCTAAACCAGAAATCACAGTTTCTTTATCTTTACGTATCTGTGAAATCTGCCAGTTTTGACAAAAGCTACAACGAAAATTGCAACCTGGCGTAGCAATAGAATACGCCCGGGTTCCAGGCAAAAAATGATACAAAGGTTTTTTTTCAATAGGATCTGGATTAGCAGCAACAACCTCACCATAAACAAGACTAAACAATTCACCATCAATATTCTGACGTACACCACAGAAACCAAACTTTGAATCATCTATAACGCATCGATGTGAACAAAGATCACACTTGACTTTTTTATCATCAAGTTT
Source organism: uncultured Thermoplasmatales archaeon (assembly GCA_964384785.1). Taxonomy (GTDB): domain Archaea; phylum Thermoplasmatota; class E2; order DHVEG-1; family DHVEG-1; genus JAZKSG01. The sequence goes on from CAYLLH010000097.1 coordinate 4,075, forward strand.
ATCATATAGCATAGCTTTTTTTTTCATAAAAAATCTAAATCTCCAATAATACATTCTAAGATTACTACATTTATAAAAAAGTTTGGTGAAAAAAAAATTGTTTTTATTTAATTTCATTTAATATAACATTATTCCAACCAATAGGTCCTCTACCCTCAGCGTGATAAAAATCATCTGAGGCATAACCATTATTTTGTTTCTGTACTAGAAAACCTTTGTCTACATGTTTAAGCATCGAGAAATCATTTTCTGAATCTCCTATTCCTACAGTATAAACCTTTGAATATTCTTTTTTATAAAGATTTGTTAAATAACGAACTGCTCGCCCCTTGCTATTGCTGCCCATTAGATGATAAAAACGACCGCCAACTGTAACATTTAATTTTTTGCCCTTTATTTTTTGTAAAATTTTTTTTTCATCATTTTTATTTTTAATTGTAAATGGTAGAACATATTCTCTTTTTTTAGCAAGTTTTATTTGTTCTGAATTTAAACCTGCCAATTCATAGATCTTTTCATCAGACATCTCTAAAAAACTAATGATATCAAACTCTTTTTTTATTTCATTAAGTACTTGTTTTAAAATTTTTATGTCTTCTCCGAATTCAACAATAAAATAGTCATTATTTTCTGCATCATATTTGAAAACTAAATTAAAATATTTTTTTGGGATAAATATTCCTCCACCATTCTCTGAGATAAACGGATGATTATTGTTAATTTTATCACGCCAATATTCAATTTCTGATCTTGTTTTACTTGTACAAAAAACTAAAGGGATTTTTCTTTTTTTTATTAAATTTAAACCAGGTTTAGCATTTTCATAAGAGTAAGTATCATGATCAAGAAAGGTTCCATCTAAATCCGTATAAATTATTTTCATAGTTTTTTTACTCAGCAAATTAAATGAACATTTTTACATATAAAACTATCATCGCACCGATAATTATTGATGTTTTCTTATCTTACTATTAACTTAAAATACAGTTTTTTCCATTCTGCATCCCATCCGTACATCCACCTCTTAACTCTAATGGATATGCTGATAGTTATTCAAGTATTATATCACCTTTATATGCAGATGCATATGTGCATAGATAAGTATATAATCTGAAATAAAAAAAAAAGTAATTTTGAAAATATTAGAATTATTTATTAACAAGTTTTTCATGTGACATATAAAAATAAATTGTTTATAAAGCAATTACTAGGTTGGGATAAATAGATGGGATTAATGTCAGGTTTAGGTAGAATAGTTGCTAAGTATCCAAAAATTACAATTTTATCAGTAATAATGATAACGGTTCTTGCAACAGCATCAATACAAGTTTTTGGTATAGATCAAGAATTTTCAGAAGATTCATTTATGCCGGATGTAGAAATGGTTGAAGCTTCAAATGAAATATCAGAAAAATATACTACAACAAAAACTCTTTCGTTACTTGTTAAATCAAAAAACAATGATGTTTTGACTTCTGAATCACTTGTAGAAATTTTAGAGATTGAAAGGAATATTGCAAATGAATCCTTAATTTATGATACTCTTGAAAATTCTGCAGTTCCTTCTTCAAATATTAATTCTGTAGCAGATATTATTGCTCAGAATGCTCTATATATGAAAAATATAACATTGCCTACATATAGTGAGAAGATACAAGTTTTGAAAAGTATGAGCGATATGGAGATTAAATTTTTGATTAGTGGTTTTTTATCATCTGATCTAGCACCCGATTATGTAAAAGGTATGTTTACATTGATGCTTACCAGAGATTTTGACTTAGAAAAAGGCAATATTAAAGCAAAAGCTACAATGATATCTATAAGTTTGAATGCCTCTAAAAATCAAGGTGGTTCTTTTTCTAGTGAAGAATCAGATATCGCAGAAACTGAATACAAAATAGATGAAATAGTTGAGGATACTGAAACTAAAAATGTAGAAATTACAGTGTTGGGTGAAAACATTATTTCAAATGAAATTTTAGAGGCGAACAATGAATCAATGTCAATTGTTCTCCCCATTGCGTTTATTTTGGTTATTGTTATTTTGATTATTATTTATCGAAGTTTCTCTGATTTGATTTTTAGTCTTTTAGCTCTTGTTTTCTCAATTGTATGGGTTTATGGTTTTGGTTCAGCGATGGGATTTACTTTTAATCCTATGACTACTGCAGTACCTGTACTTATTGTAGGTCTTGGAATAGACTATGGTATCCATATCACTATGCGGTATCGTGAGGAAATAAAAAATAAAGTAGAAATTGATAAATCGGTGATTATAACTATTGCATCTGTAGGTGTAGCTCTTCTTTTAGCAACTTTTACAACTGTTGTGGCGTTTCTTTCAAATATTGTATCTCCTATGAAAGTCCTTGGAGAATTTGGAGTTTTATGTGCTATTGGTATAATTGGAAGTTTTGTGAACATGACAACTTTTGTACCAGCTTGTCAGCAGGTACGAGATCAAAGAAGATTAAAAAATGGAAAACTTTCGAAAAATAAAAACAATAATTTAAAAAGTGAAAAAATTAAAAACACTGGTGCTTCTGTTATAAACAAAATAATTACGTTTGGTGCTATTGCAGGTAATAGACATTCAGCAGTAGTTTTGATAATTGTAATTCTTATAACCGCAGGATCAGCCGCAGTTGCTACTCAGTTGGATACAAAGTTTGATTTTGAGGATTTTTTACCAGATGATTTGGAGATTTCAGAGGATCTGGATTTTATGATGAATGAATTTGATATCCAGATGGATGGTGGAGAACAAGTAAATATTCTTATTCAATCAGATATAACTGAACCAGAAATATTAACAGCAATAGCCGAAGTACATACCAATCTTAAAGATTCCGAGCATGTAGTAAAACATGGAGATGCTGCAGATGCTGATTCTATTTATTCTGTGATGTTAGATTGGAGCAATGATACTTCGCAATTTGGTCAGGATAATTACAATGCTTCTTTTGCTCAAATTTATAGTCAATTTATGACTACGCAAGGGATTCCAAAAGAAAATACCACTAAAGACAATATAACTACACTTTACAACTGGCTTTATCAAAATCCAACATCTAAAAAAAGTATAGCCAATGTTTTGCATATAAATGAGAAAGGAGAATATGATGGTACAGTTATCAGAATATCTGTAGATGCGAATTCAAATAATGAAGAAGAAGTTGAAACACTTCATAATAATCTTAAAGAAGATATAAAACCTTTAGAAGAACAAACTGAGGAGGTATTCATCACTGATGGATCTATACTTACAAAAAATACAATGGATCTTTTAAATGAAAGTCAAATACGTTCTTTGATTATAACTATAATTGTTTCTCTTATTATACTGACCTTGATTTTTTGGTTTAAATGGAAATCAATTGTTCTTGGTGCAATTACAATCACTCCAGTTGTTTTCTGCGTGCCATGGATTCTTGGAACTATGTATTTAGTAGATATTTCTTTGAATGTGATGACAATTACTATCGCTTCACTTACCATTGGTTTAGGTATCACATATGGAATTCATCTAACACATAGATTTTTAGAAGATCTTGAAAATAGTGATCCTGAAAATAATGAGTCTTTTGCTGAAGATGCAGCAAAGAAGACATTGTCTCATACCGGTTTAGCGTTATTCGGAGCTGCATCAACTACAATTGCAGGATTTGGGCTGTTGATTTTCACATTAATGCCACCTCTGAAACAATTTGGTGCAATAACTGCTTTAACTATTCTTTACAGTTTTTTTGCTTCAGTATTTGTGCTTCCTACATTACTAATTATCTGGGCAAAAAAAAGACATAAAAAAACAAAATAAAATATATCTTTTAATATATCTAAAAAGTTACATCAATTCTCTAAAAAACATTTTAATACAAAAAAAGTGCTAACCAAACAACACAATGATAAAAATAAACGAAATATTCTACTCAATACAAGGAGAAGGAAAATGGACAGGGCTTCCAAATATATTCATAAGAACAACAGGATGTAATCTAAGATGTAGCTACTGCGACACAAAATACGCCTATGAAGAAGGAACCAACAAAACAATCAATGAAATACTCGACAAAATCAAAAAATATCAATGTAAAAAAATATGTATAACTGGTGGGGAACCACTAATACAAAAAGAAACAAAAAAACTAATAGAATCCCTACTCAAAAAAAAATACTCTATTTGCCTGGAAACAAACGGCAGCAAAGATATAAAACCACTTATAAATAAAAAAAACCTGTTGATATCTCTTGATATAAAATGTCCGTCTTCGAAAATGGAGAAAAAAATATTATTTGAAAATATTAAATATTTAGAAAACAAAGATCAACTAAAATTTGTTATAAAAAACAAAAAAGATTACGACTACGCAAAAAAGATAATAGAGAAATATTCCATCAATTGTAAAATCTTTTTTCAACCTGTTTGGGACACAAAACCTGAAAAAATAGCTGATTGGATTCTAAAAGATAATCTTAATGTTAGACTTGGGTTGCAACTACATAAAATCTTAAATCTTAAATAACAAATTTTAGACTAACTTATTTTGTTATATCCACCAATTCTAAGGCTTGGATCACCAATAAGAAGCCATTGTTCAACATTTTTTGCAATAATAGAATCACCATACAAAGAATCATCATCCCAGTTTATTGAAAAATTTTGAACAAAATTATTAATTGTATTTGCCCATATTTCACCAAGAGTTTTTGATTTATTTTTTTGATATTCTTCAAAAAAATGGATATCAAGCCATTCAATACCACCTTGGTTACTGTTTATGTCGCAGGATTCATAGCTGTAACCTGTGGCAGCAATTGTGGCAATGCTTCCACCATTGGGTTTTCTAACCATATTCCATCCCCAACAACGAGGGATTTTAAGTGGCAGGTAAATATTTTTTATGTTAGGGTTATTTGGAAAAATAAATTTTAAAATATTATTTAGAAAAGTCATGTTATGATAAACAAGGAAAGAATTGGTTAGACTCACGTTAAACATGTTGTTAAAACATCCGCTTCCACTTATACAAACCGGTAGCATGTTTTTATTTTTTAAAAAGATATGATGGATTAATTTGAAGCCCCCAACCCAGTTATTTGAATCATGTACATCTATTGTTATCCATCCTTTTGCACTACCATGACCTGAGAAATATACAAAACCACATCCTTTGTTTATTTCTTTAACAATATTCCAACCTGTTAGGTTTTCTTTTGAACTCCAGAGTTTTACAGGTTCAAAATCATTCATATATTCAAGAGCTTGTTGGGTATAGTTTTCTCCATCATAGTAATCAGTTTTTTGTGGGTAAGTATCTCCTCCAGCTACAACCATTTTTTTAAACCAATTGTCTTCAAAGGTTCCTGTTTCATATCTTATTATTTTGTTAACAATGATTTTTACATCCCATATGTTTCGGCATGGTAGTCGTCCAACAGCTATATCTGGTGTTAAATCTGGAACATCTTCTGCTGATTTATTAAATGGCCATTCACCGAAAACTCCGTCGTTGTCGTCATCCCAGCTAGAGAAATTACCGTTTTTATCATAAAGATCTGCGAAATATAAATCTGTTAAGAAATCTCTTTCTGGTGCTGATTCGTGTCCTTCGTAATCTCGGATTATGTTTGTGTATCTTACGGGTATCCACCATGTTTCCTTAATTGATTGATCTTTTCTTCCACCTACGAGTAAAACATATTTTACATCCCATTTTTCGTGAGCGTTTTTTATAAAAAGTTTGAGTTTTTCAGCGTTATCTTTTCCTTGCCAGAATATTTGATTGTATACTGTTTCTATGTCTACTAAATGTGTTTTTATTCCATTTTTTTCTTTATGTTCAACTAATGGTTGGAGTTGTTTTGTAAAAGTTTTTGGTGAAACAATTAGTAGATCATAATTAGGATAAATATTGTCATCTTCAGAATTGTTTTTTGTTTGGTTTGTTTCAATTTTTAAACCGTAAACAGATGTTGATAGAAATAGGATTACTAGAAAAACACTCAGTATTTTATATGTTTTTTTTATAGGTTATTCCCCCATGATTAGATTAAACATATAATATTATCATAACTATAAAAATAATGGGGTAAAAATTTGTCTTATTTGTTGATTAACACAAACTATTTACATAATAACTGTATTCTGAGTTCAATATACCAGAACAAACACTTTAGACTAAAAGAAGTTTTTAAAAAATATAGGAGAAAAGAATTTGTTTTTGAGGTGAAAAAAAGAGATGCAACCATCTAATATGGCATATGACAGAGCAATTACGGTTTTCTCCCCCGATGGGAGATTATTTCAGGTTGAATACGCACGTGAAGCAGTTAAAAGAGGAACCACTACTGTTGGTTTGAAATATAAAACTGGTTTAGTATTAATCGTTGATAAACGTGTTACATCAAAATTAATCGAACCAGGTTCCATTGAGAAAATATTTGAAATTGATGGGCACATTGGTTGTGCAACATCCGGTCTTGTAGCTGATGCTCGTGCTCTTATTGACCGTGCTCGTATAGATGCTCAGATAAACGAAATAACATATAATGAAAAAATACAAGTTAAAACACTTGTTAAAAATATTTGTGATTTTAAACAGAAATATACACAGTATGGCGGAGTTCGTCCATTTGGAACAGCTTTGTTGATTGCTGGTGTTGATGATAGTGGACCTCGTTTGTTTTCCACAGATCCATCCGGTGCTCTTATGGAGTATAAAGCAAGTAGTGAAGGTGCTGGACGCAATGGTGCTATGAACTTTTTTGAGAAAAATTATTCTGAAGATATGAGTCGTGATGACGCTATTACTCTTGGAATTAAAGCTATTTATAAGGGTACTGAGGGTAAACTTAATCCTGATGCAACAGAAATTGGTGTTGTTGATAAGGATCAAAAATTCCATATTCTTCCGCAGGATGAAACAAAGAAGTTAGTGGATAGTGCTATCGGAGGAGAATAAAGTTGGTCAGTCTTGATGACGCTGTTATTGCAAGACTTAAGAAAGGCGATCATCATTTCGAAATACTTGTAGATCCTTATTCTGCAGCAGATTTAATCGAAGGAAAAGATGTAGATGTTAACAAGATACTAGCGGTTGATTCTGTTTTTAAAGATTCTCGTAAAGGCACTCAAGCATCAGAAGAGTCAATTCAAGAAGTTTTTGGTACAACAGATTTAGAGTCTGTTGCTACTAAAATTATTTTAAAAGGAGATATTCAACTCACTACAGATCAGCGTCATAAAATGCAGGAGAACAAGCGTAAAAGAATTGTTGAGCATATTGCAAAGAATGCTATGGATCCTAAGACTAAAGCCCCTCATCCTCGTGCTCGTATTGAACGCGCTATTGAAGAGGCAGGGATTCATGTTGATCCTTTTAAACCAGTTCGTGATCAAGTTGAATCAACAATAGACGCAATCCGCGCGATTATTCCTATTTCAACTGAGCATGTACGTATTTCTGTTAAAATCCCTCCAGAGTACACTGGTAAAGCTTATGGCATGGTGCGTAAGTTTGGACGACTTGAAAGAGAGGATTGGCAGTCTGATGGCAGCTGGATTGGTATAATAGATATCCCTGCAGGTATGCAGACTGATCTTTATGATCGTTTAAATGATATTACAAAAGGCAATGTTTCAACGAAAATCTTAAAATAACCTTTTTGTGATAGCAGATGACTTAAATACAAAGAATAACATGCGAAAGTTTCATATCCAATATTATTTAGTTTAGAGGTTTAATGATTTTATGTCAAACGAAAAACGTGATATAGTTATACCTAGTCAATACTTGGGGGAAGTTAAAGAATTTAAACCTGGTTCAGGTACTTTTGTTGAAAAAGGTAAGATTTATTCTGAAGCAGTTGGCGTTGTCGCTAAAAATGGTCGTTATATCAATGTAATACCTGTAAAAGGCAAATATGAAGCTGTTGAAAATGATTTTGTTATTGGTATTGTCGGAGATGTGATGTCATCTTGTTGGCTTGTCGATATTAATGCTCCGTATCCTGCGCTTCTTCATGTTAACGAAGTTCCTTGGGATGTTGAATTCAATGAAGCCGAAAAGTATTTAAACACTGGTGATTGCATAATGGCTAAAGTTCTTCAGGTTGATTCTGAAAGAAAACTACAGGTCACAATGAAAGATCATAATCTTGCTAAAATCAATGATGGATATTTAATTGAAGTTGAAGCTTCTAAGATTCCTCGAATTATTGGTAAGAAAGGATCAATGATTCAACTATTGAAGAAATATACTCGTTGCCGAGTTATTGTTGGTCGTAATGGCCGTATATGGGTTGAAGGCAGCGATGAAGGAATAAAAAAAATTAGAGAAGCAATTAAAGTAATTGAAAAAGAAGCTTTATCATTTGGTTTAACAAATAGAATAGAAGAAATGTTGAAAAAAAGTTAGTTTGGACGTGTAAAAAGAAATGGAATCAGATATTAAATTATTAACAGATGATGGTAAACGTTTAGATGGAAGAAAACTAGACGAAATTCGGAAAATAAAAATTGAGGCAGGAGTCTTGCATCGAGCAGAGGGATCCTGTTATCTTGAATGGGGTGGCAATAAGGTACTTTGTGCTGTTTATGGCCCTCGTGAAGCAGTACCTCGTCATACTCAGAATCCAAAAAAAGCAATAATAAACGCTCGTTACAATATGGCAGCATTTAGTGTTGATGATCGTAAAAGACCAGGGCCAGATAGACGTAGTAAAGAGATTTCAAAGGTTACATCTGAAGCATTGGAACGTGTTGTTTTAACAGATCGTTTTCCACGAGCTGCAATTGATGTAAACATAGAAATCCTAGAGGCTGAAGCAGGAACTCGTTGTGCGGGTCTAACAGCAGCAGGTGTTGCTCTTGCTGATGCAGGGATTCCTTTAACTGATATACCTGTTGCTTGTGCCGCTGGAAAAATTGAAGGGAAGGTAGTGCTTGATCTTGCAAAAGAAGAAGATAATTTCGGCCAAGCAGATCTACCAATAGCTATTTCTCCTCGTACTGATGAAGTTCTTTTACTTCAAATGGATGGAAATCTTTCTGGCGAGGAATTCACTCAGGCTCTTGATATGGCTATGAAAGGCTGTCATCATGTTCATGAACTTCAAAAAAAGGCTCTTACAGAAAAATATGCAACTAATAAAGGAAAGGAGGACTAATTTATGACTGTGACATCCAATCTTAAACGTGATTATATTCAAAACCTTGCTAAAAAAGGTAAAAGAATCGATGGAAGAAATTTTAATGATTTCAGGAAAATAGAAATCGAACCAGGTGTTATCACTCGAGCTGAAGGTTCAGCTAGAGTTAGAATTGGTAACACACAAGTTATAGCTGGTATCAAAATGGATATTGGTGAACCGTATCCTGATACACCAAATGAAGGCGTTATGAGTACCGCTGCTGAACTTATACCAATGGCAAGCCCAGATTTTGAAGCAGGGCCACCACGAGAGGATGCAGTTGAGCTTGCTAGAGTTGTAGACCGTGGTATACGTGAAGCAAAAGTTATTGATTTTTCTAAACTTTGTATTGAACCTGGTGAAAAAATCTGGATTATGTTTTTTGATCTTCACATTCTTGATTATGATGGAAACCTGTTTGATACATGTTCACTTGCAGCACTTGCAGCACTTTTAACTGGTAAAGTACCCGCTGAAAGACTTGACCTTGGTGAAAATTACCCCATTCCATTAAAAGAAAATCCACCTGTTTCATGTACATCTGCAAAGTTTAATGGTGTCGTTGTTTCAGATCCATGTCTAGAGGAAGAAGAAATAGCTGAAGCTAGAATGACCGTTGCAACAGATGAAAATGGTAACATTCGTGCTATGCAGAAAGGTTTAAATGGAAGTTTTACTGTTGACGAGATACAAAAAACTATAAAAACATCTATAGATAACGGAAATAAAATCCGTGAACAATTATATAAAAGCGTGGGAAAATAAACTATGGCAAAAAGAACAAAAAAGGTTGGACCTGCCGGAAGATACAGCAACAGATACGGAGTTAAACCAAGAACACAAGTAAGAAACGTAGAAGTTATACAAAGAGCTAAACATATATGTCCAAGCTGCGGTCATAAAAAAGTCAAAAGAGTAAGCACTGGTATATGGCAATGTCGTAAATGCCAGACTAAGTTTGCTGGCGGAGCATACATACCAAGAACAGAAGCAGGAAGAAATGTTAAAAAAATACTTCGTGGTGAAAAAGTAGACATCCCATCTGTTCCTCAAGAAATAAAAGAAAAACTTGAAGAGGAAGAAGAAACAACTGAGGAGGAATAAAGAAACTTATGCCTGGTTATAGATGTGGACTCTGTAAAAAAAGTGTGAAATTTGATGTAAAAAACATTGGTATGCAATGCCCGTATTGTGGAAGTAAAATCTTTTACAAGGAACGTCCAACGATAGCTAAAAGAATCAAATCAAAATAAAAAAAACAAATCTTTTTTTTCTTAAAATTTTAAATGTAAAATTTTTTCTAATAAATATGTTATGTTAGATTGTAAAATATGAAAAAAGCTAATTTCAAATTTGTTTTTGATAATGAAAAAACAGCTAAAATCATCCATGATTCTATAAAACCAGAAGTAGTACATATGATCCCTAAAACACAGATTGAAACAAAGCTTGAAAAAAACAAGTTTTTTTTAAAAATAGAAGCTGAAGATCTTAGTAGTCTACGTGCTGCATGTAACTCATATATCCGATGGATTGATACAGCATATAATGTGGAAAAAAAAGTAAAATAATTTATTTTTTTTATTCAACTTGAATAGTTTCATTTCTCCCTGGCCCGATTGAAACTATTTTTATAGGAATTTCAAGGAATTCTTCTATATATTTCAAATATTTTTGAGCGTTTTCTGGCAGATCAGTTATTTCATCTGTTTCAGGTTTTATTTCTTTCCAACCCATAAATTCTTCAAAAATAGGTTTAACTTTTTTTACTTGTTCAATGTTAGCCGGGAAATAATCAATTTCTTTGTTTCCTAATTTGTATTTTGTACAGATTTTTATTTTTTCTAAATCATTCAATACATCAAGTTTAGTAATAGCAAGTTGCGTGACTCCTGAAAGCATACATGAATGTTTTACAACAACCAGATCTAACCATCCGCAACGACGTGGTCTACTAGTTGTAGTTCCGAACTCATGACCTTTCTTTTGCAAGTGTTTACCGTTTTTATCAAAAAGCTCAGTAGGCATTGGTCCTTCTCCTACTCTTGTTGTATATGCCTTTACTATACCAATTATTTCATCGATATGTTTTGGACCGATACCTGTTCCTATTGTTAATCCACCAGCGATTGTATGTGAGGATGTCGTATATGGATAAGTTCCGAAGTCGACATCTAACATTGTTCCTTGAGCGCCTTCAAATAAAATATTTTTATTTTCTTTTATTGCTCTTTGTAATTCTATGTGAACTGGTTTGATAAATTTATTTAGTTTTTTTCCAAAATTGTAATATTTTTCAACGATTTCTTCAAGTTTTAGTTTTTCTTTTATACCATATGCTTCGTAAATTTTTTGTTTTATAGGAATTACAGTTTCAAGTTTTTTTGAAAGGAATTTTTTATCTGTAAGATCTGTTGCTCTTATTCCATTTCTAGCTATTTTATCACTATAACATGGACCTATGCCTCTTTTGGTGGTACCTATTTTTTTGTCTTTCAGTAGTTTTTCTTCAGCACCATCAAGTTTTTTATGATATGGCATGATGATGTTTGTTCTATCACTTATCAATAGATCAGGTTTTATTCCTCTTTTTGTCAATTCTTTTATTTCTTTTACTAAAATCTCAGGATCTAAAACCACACCATTCCCAATAACTCCTGTTTTACCTTGAATTACACCAGAGGGAGTTACATGAAGTTTGTATACTTCTTCTCCGACTTTTATAGTATGGCCGGCATTGTTGCCCCCTTGGAAACGTACAACATAATCAGCTTTTTTAGAAAAATAGTCAACGATTTTTCCTTTTCCTTCATCGCCCCATTGGGTTCCAATAACAACATTAACAGGCATTTTATATATCACATCAAACTAATATTTTTATTCTGGTATAGACACCTACATAAAAAAACTGGTAAATAAACATTAATGATAACAAGAAAGGAAAGGTTTTATAAAAAAAGAGTTATTCTCCGGTTTTTGGTAACAAAAAAATTATGGTTGATCCTTGGAATCCTTTTAACAAAGAAGAGAATACTCTTGATCTAGATCTTCTTAAGAGTGAGGTAGGTAGGTTTTTTCCGTTTTATGATATGAAAGATAACTACAAAACTGCTGCTTTTTATGTTAACATTGATGATAACATTCTTGAGGAAAACTTTGACAAACTCCGAAGATCTCTATCAAAGAAAGGTTATATTCCTATGCTTAGGTATGAAAAAGGCGAACATCTTATTTATGTTGTAAAGAAACCTAATAGGAAACGTAAACCTGTTTGGGTTAACTATGTTCTTATGGTATCTGTTATTATAACTACTGTTATCACTGGTTCAATTCTCCATATAGGCGAATCAGATATTTGGAACAAGGAATTAACTGGTTTAATGTCTAATGTTGGTGAAATATTTCTACCTGAGAATCTATTTTTTGGAGCATTGCTTTTTTCTCTTCCGCTTCTCAGCATTCTTTTTATTCATGAGATGGGGCATTATTATATTTCAAAAAAACATGGAATAGAAACATCGCTTCCATTTTTTTTACCAGTGCCGCCGATACTTCCGGAGTTTAACATTGGAACATTCGGAGCACTTATATCTAGTCATGAACCTATGCCTGACAAAAAAGCATTGTTTGATGTAGGAATCGCAGGTCCTCTTGCGGGTTTTATTGTTGCAGTACCTGTTACAATTATTGGTATAGCAACTTCAGAAGTAGTAAAAGTTTCTGAGTTAGCAGCAGGAGAAACATTCCTTGGCACCTCGATACTTTTTTCTTTAATAGCACAAAGTGTTCTTAATGTATCAGGAGATTATGCAATTAGTTTCAGCCCTATTGCTTTTGCTGGTTGGGTAGGACTTTTAATAACAGCTATAAATCTACTCCCTGCAGGTCAACTTGATGGAGGGCATATTTTCAGGGCTTTTCTTGGAAAATATCAAAAATATGCCGGTATAGCAGCTATTTTTATAATGATACTAACTGGTTGGTTTTTCTTTGCAATAATAATTATTTTTATGATAGGTGTAGTTCATCCGCCACCTTTAAATGATGACAGCGAACTTGATTTAAAAAGAAAACTATTGTTTTTTGTAGCAGTAGCAATCCTTATACTTTGTTTTATACCATTTCCATTTGGAACTGTTTAGATAAAAAAAAAATTTATCGTAAGCATTTAATACCCATTTTTTTATCCATTATATAAAAAAGCGTGAGGAACAAGGATATTTATGAAAACATATCTAACAATAATGTTTAACAGCGAAGGAATGAAACCATCTGAAATAAAAGATCAACTCTTAAACATGGGTTTTAAAGCAGCGAAAGGCAACTATGATTTCATCTATGAATGGGATGAAGAGGATGTTTCTGTTGAAGATTTGGTTTGGTTTGCAGATAAAGTCCATGCAGCATTAAAAGAAACAAATGTTTATTTTAGTATAGAAACCATATAAAAAATTATTTTTTAGATTTTTCTTTCTGTATTTTATCAAGTGTTTTATCAAGTACACCCATTATACGATGAAACTCCCAAGTAGAAGGCATGGAACGACCGATTACACGACGAAACATAATCATTGTTCTATCTTTTTTATGATCTGGAATGTCTATTACATCAAGAAGTGTTTCAAAAAAAGAAAATAGTTTTTCTTTCTCCAAACCATTCATCTTCCGTGTTTCAACAGGTTTAAAATCCTTTTTTATAAAAATATCGTAAAGAAGGACTGCTACAGAATGTGAAAGATTCATAGAACTATATTTTTCACTTGTAGGAATTCGTACCATTATATCACATTTCTCGATCTCTTCATTGAAAAGACCGTAATCTTCACGTCCGAAAACCAAACCGACTCTACAATCCAACTCAAAAATTTTTTTAGTTAAATCCTCAGGGTAAACAGGGTGACGTAGATGTTTCTTGTCACTTTCATAATCAATAGAAGAAGTTGCAATAAGATAATCAAGTTTTTCAGGTATTTTACTAAAAGAATCAAATATTAAAGCATTATCAAGGATTTCTGATGCATGTTTAGCACGAGCGTAACAATCATCGTTTAAATCACAAGGGTTTACAAGAATTAGTTTTTTAAAATCAAAATTTGCCATAGCACGTGCTACAGCTCCAACATTACCAGGATATTTTGGTTCAACAAGAACTACAAAGAAATCTGGAATAAGTTTTTACTCCCCCTTTTTTAAAAAAAAATTATTTTTTGAAGGATATTATTTTATTTTTAGCTCCTTCATTTTTTTCTTAAGCATTTTATCATATTTAGATGGAAGATGCCTTGCGGTTACTTCGAGTTCATGCCTGTTTTTTATAAGTTCAGAGCGTTTGTTTGTTTTAAGTTCCTCAAGGAGGAATTTTTTGTTTTTATGATACCGCCAGATATAATATACACCAATTAAAAGTAAAACAAGACCGGCAGCTAGAATAAAAAAATTCCATTCACCTAAATCTGTTATTGTTTTTGTGTAAACACCAAGTGGTATTTCATCAGCTGTTAACATGTCACGTAATCCGTACCAGATTACTCCCATAAAAACAAGAACTAAACTTATAATTGTTATAATAATGCTAAGTATGAAGACCTGATCTTTTAAGAAATCAGTTATTTTATTTGCCATGGTTTTCTTATTCACCTCTTTTTTTAATCTAAATTTTTTTTAATTATCATATATTCTTTATGATAAAAAGACTTTTGATTTTTTTAATAGGTTTTAGCGTAACGCATCCAGGTTACACCAGATTGTTTACAAAATGGACATTTTTTATCGCATTCTTTATCCTCAATTGGTTCACCAAGAGTGTTTTTATCTAAAATGTTTTCAATTTCCATAGCACAATCTTCGTTTCCACACCATGGAAGCTCTATAATACCATCAAGTTTTTCTGCCTCTTCTATTGTTTCAACTCTATGCATGTTTTCTTTTAACATTTTGTCTGCGTTTTCAAAGAGTCTGTTTGATATTTTATCAAAAGTTTCAAATGTTTTTTCTTTAAGTTCAGATGTTTTTACAAATTCTTTATCACCTGTATCTCGGCTGACTAAAACAATTTGATCGTTTTCAATGTCTCTTGGTCCAATTTCTATTCTAACTGGTACTCCTTTTAATTCCCAGTCATAGAACTTAGTTCCCGGAGTTACATCTCGGTCATCTAGATGTACTCTTATGTTTTCTTTTTTTAAGGTTTCATATATTTCTTTACATTTTTTATTAACGATTTGTTCTTTTCCTTTGAAAATAATTGGAACTATCACAATTTGTTTTGGTGCAATTTCTGGTGGCATTATAAGTCCTTTGTCATCACCATGGATTCCGATTAGAGCACCCAATATTCTTTCACTCATACCATACGTGGTTTGATGAACATTTTTGTGATTTCCGTTTTCATCCTCGTATTTTATCTCATAGGGTTTGGAAAAATTATCTTGATATTGATGAATAGATCCTAGTTGTAGTGTTCTCATAGAGGGCATAAGTACATCGATACTTATTGTGTAGTCTGCTCCTGCAAACTTGTCCCATTCTGGTCTTTTTCCGAAAGTAAAAGGCATACATAGTTTTTTGAAGAGACTTGTTGCGATTTCTTTATCTTCCTGTATTTGTTTTTCTGCGTCTTCAAAATCTACATGGCATGTATGTGCTTCAAAAAAATGTATTTCTCGTACACGGATGAATGCACGTGTTTGTTTGGTTTCATAGCGGAATGTGTTTACTATTTGAAATGTTTTTAATGGAAGGTCTGCATGTGAGCGGACCCAAAGAGAGAACAATGGATACATAGCTGTTTCAGATGTGGGTCTTAAAAGCCATCTTTCCTCAAGAGGGTTTAATCCTGCATGGGTTATCCAGTAAACCTCACTTCCGAATCCTTCTATATGATCTGCTTCTTTTTGAAAAGATGATTCAGGTATACAAAGTGGAAAGCATACTTCTTGATGATTGGTTTTAAACATTTCATCACGGATAAGATGATCTACATGACTCATAAGAGTCCAACCATAAGGCCGCCAGACATTCATACCTTTTATAGGATATCTTTTATCGCAAAGATCAGCTAATTCAACGATTTCGTTATACCATTCGTTGAAATCTTCAGATTTTTTGTTTTTTGTTGCAGGCATAAAACATTTCTCAACTCTTAAACGTATAATAATTTTTTTTTTACGGCTAAAAGAAATAAAAGCTATTAAAAGATGACGGTTTAAATTAGAGAAAAAAACAGATACGCACTATAGATAAAGGGATTAAGAGTTTTTAGACTCCTCTTCCTTCTTTAGCTTTTGATCTTAACTCTTTAGCTCTGCATCTACGACATCTTTTAGCACGTGGAGCATTTAAAGCACCACATTTCATACAAACTTTTTTTGCCAATATACGGTTTTCTGCCTCTGGAAATCTTGCCATAGTATTATTACACCTAATCAATAAATTTTATTGAACCTTTATAGGAATATCGGAATAAGGAGATAATATTTAAATATAATCCAAACAACAACAAAATAAATTTTTGATAAATAATCACTTAAAAAATTTATGGAAATGTACTTAATACATAAATTCTATCATGATTTTCGGTGAAAAAACTATGGTGAGGGGAAAAACCAGATGTCCAAGATGCAAACATAGTTTCATCATAGATATCCCCAAAGAGCATGAGAAACATAAAGTCATGTGTCCAAACTGTGAAAGTACCTTTATCATCAAAACCAGTGAAAAATCTGATAAAGATTTTCACTGGGAGGAACATGGTGAACCAAGAAAAACCATTCTTTCATCAATAAGACCAAAAACCAATAAACCCAACATCGCTGCAATATTATTAGTTTGTGTTTTCGCAATAGGAATAATTACTGCTTCTTTTCCTGAAATGTTTATTGAATCAAGTTCAGATGCAATAAATGCTGCAGGTTTAACAGGTACAGTCTTTATAGAGTTCAATGAAACAAATAAAACCTTGGAGAATATAACTGTTAAAGTAGATGGAATGACCAGAACAGTAAATAGTTCCTTTAGATTTAAAGATGTGAAACTTGGAATCAAAAAACTTACTATTAACTCAAAAAATTATAGTAACTTAACCAAGGAAATACTTGTTACACCTTTTTTTGAATCAGCACATACTATAGACTTAAAAGAAGGAAGAAACCATATTGAAGAACAATACAACACCAATGGTTGCACAATAATTATAGTAATATTTTCGGTTTTTGCAATGCTATCAGCTATAGCCTGTGTAAAAAGATTCCATATAGATGTAGCAGTAGCAGGATCAATAATAGCAATACTCTCAGTAGGATTCTTCATGATTGGATCAATTATAAGCATTATAGCATTTGTATTAATATTCCTATCCCGAGATGAATTTGATAATGGAAAAAAGGGAAAACAATTCTAAAATCATAACTATTTTTTTTATAATAGCATTATTCTGGATTCTAATACAGTTTATAGCGCCAATAATACTTCCAAAAGGGTCTGTAACTGATCTATCTGGTTTAACAGGTTTAGAAGACAATGAACAACAAATAAAAAAAATGAACTCTCCAATAAGCTTTATTTACTCAGCAGGAGATCGGTTGTGTCATCAAAAAGCCAGCCGCTCTTTTTTTATAAATGAAAACCAAATGCCTTTCTGCGCACGATGCACAGCTATATGGCTTGGGATAACCATAGGTATCGGTTTCATGCTTTTTTATAAGATACCACTTGATGAAAAATTCTTTTATCTTATGATGATAGGATTGATTCCAATAGGTATAGATGGAGTCGGTCAACTTTTAGGATTCTGGGAAAGTACAAATCTAACACGTGTAATCACAGGTTTGTTTATTGGAGTAATAACAGGGTTTGCAGTTGTTATAATAATAGATGAATTAAAGAATATAATAAATAAAAAAAACAAAAACTAATTAAAACATAAAAGTTATTCTAATAATCCAGGTGTGGAGAAATTATGAATAGGATAAGTAAGGCAGGAATCATAACTTTGGCATTACTTGTAATGTCAATGAGTATGGCAAGTTTTGCATTAGCAAATGATGATATCACTGGTGAAGAAGTAGCATTTTTTGGAGGTTTAATGTGCATATTTCCAATAATAATGCTGATAATAGGGGTTATCATCGCTATCTGGGTTTATAAAGATGCAGAAAGACGTGGTAGTAGCGGAGTACTATGGCTTGTAATAGTGATCTTCACAGGAATAATAGGTTTAATAATATGGTTAGTAGTACGCCCACCTATAGGAGGAAAACCACAATCTGGTGGACCTGCTGCGAATTCAGGACGAATGTGTCCTAACTGTGGAAGACCTATACCAATGGATGCTCAAAACTGCCCATACTGCGGAAAAAAATTTGAGCAATAAATAAAAATTAAAAACCCAAAATTCTTTTTTTTTCTTTTTTTAAAAAAATAGAAACAAATATCAATAAAAAATAATATATTCAACATAAAAAGGTGTTTTAAATTGAATAGAACAAAAAAGTTTATTTTGTTTTTATCTGCAGGCTGTTTTTTATCGATGTTCGCCACTTCATTTGCATTAGCTGGAAACAATGTGTTAAAGTATAGTCAAGGTTATTTTCCATTCTTCGCTGGTTCATTTTGTATAATTCCTTTAATAATGACCGTTGTATGGATAATACTTGCAATATGGGTTTACAAAGACGCAGAACAAAGAGGAGAAAACGCAGTTCTTTGGTTGTTAATTGTTTTAGTCACAGGTATTATCGGTTTGATTATTTGGTTAGTTATTAGACCACAACCGGGAGGCCAAGGTGGATCAGTGCTAGACGGATTAGGTTTGGGCGGCAGCGGAAGTTCCCATCCTGATAGGATGTGTCCTAACTGTGGAAGAGCAATTCCAATGGATGTGCAAGTTTGTCCTTATTGTGGTAAAAAATTTACTCAATAAAATTTCAAAAATTATTTTTTTCTTTTTTTTTCATTTTGACTTTTTAACAGATTAAGTTTTTATAACATTGTTTTTAAAAAAACCTTAAAGATGAGTCTATGGACAATAACACTGAGAAAGGGTTAAAAGTTTTAATAATTGGTTTGATGTTATCTATACTTGATGGTTTTCTAACACTCTCTGCTAATAATTTAAAAGGTATAGGCTCTTTAGTTTTAAATGGACTAAGCGAAATACTTGGACCTATTAGTTTTATTTTATTTATCATTGGAATAATCCTATTGTTTATTGGTAGGAAAGAATTCGGCGATAAACATAAAAAATTTGTAACATGGAGTCTTATATTATTTTTAACATCGATCATTATCGCTGTTTTTCTTGTAATCTACATTGTTTTCTCGATATTCTCAGCGGCTTCATCTGTTTCAACGTTAAATGGAGATATTGATACAAATTTTATAAAAGATCTATTTTTCAACATTATTCTTATCACAGTTATAACAGGTATAATTGATGCAACATATCACCTTCTTATAGTTCATCAATTAGAAAATAAAAAAGGTAAAACTATTCTATACGCAGCTTTTATTGTTACAATTATTACTATTCTTTCAGTTGCTATAATAGTTGGTCCTATTGTAGATGAATTAATAGATGAAGTCAATGATGAAACAAATGAACCTGATTCTGTTATATGGGGTGAAGATTATTCGTCATCTCAACCAGGTGCAATGGAAAGCGATACTTCAACTCAGAAGGGTATAGAGAGATTTAATACACAGTTAAATGTAGTAAGTTCTCTGGGAATTTTTGGACAAACATTGTTTCTTTTTGCTTTTTTTATAGCTTATAAAAGAATTAAAAATGGAGAGTTAGTTCCTGCTTTACCAAGCCATCTTAAAAGATGTATGAATTGTGGAAGAGTTGTTCAATCAGATCATATAATTTGTGCATACTGCGGATATCAGTTTAATAATTTTTCAACATCGAGGCAGCAAAATAAATGGTAAACTTTATCTCCATTGTATGATAAAAAAAGAATTAATTTATAGAACAATAATTAAGGAGAAAAAATGATTATAAAAAAAGCTGTACTAATTATATCGATTTTTTTACTTATTTCTATAAATGTTGCAACAGCATATAATTCCTATGAGGATTCATACTATGATGAAAACTTTGTAGAGGACTCTTCACAAGACGATCTATTGATATTATGGGTAATAATTGGATTAATGCTACTTTTTTTCTTAATATGGATAGGGGTCTCGATTTGGGTTTATAAGGATGCTAAAAAAAGAGGCGAAGATAGCCCTATTATCTGGCTTTTAGTTACCTTATTCGGAGGGTTAGTAGGTTTAATTGTTTGGTTAGTTGTAAGACCACCTATTGGCGGATCGCAAATAAGTAGTTATCATTCTTATAATAGAAATCGATTTTGCCCAATCTGTGGAAGAAATATTCCTTTTAATGCTACTTTCTGCCCCTATTGCAATAAAAAAATTTAGAGAAAAGTTATATAGATAATAATTTTTTATAAGATTCAGATTATGAACATTAAACGAAAATTAATTATTCTTATTATTTGTTTGTTTTTGATACAATTTAACCTAATTTTTTTATTCGATAGTTTTTCTTTAGCTCAAAATCAATTCAATGTTGAAGATTCTATAGATCAATCAGAAAATTCACTTAGCATGTTGTTTCTGACAATTTTGGTTTTGTTTATGATTATTTTATTTGCTGCTATTTGGGCAGCTAGTGATGCTAAAAAAAGAGGGGAAAAACCCGGATTGTGGTTAGCTATTATATTGCTTACAAATTTTATTGGTTTATTTATCTGGTTGGTTATTAGACCAGATTATATTACTGAAACAGGTAATTCAAATTTTGGAAATCAAAACATTAGTAGCAATTATAGTTATCCAAATAATTATATTGACAATAGAAGAAGAATCTGTACAAATTGCGGAAGACCCATACCATTTGATGCAAAACTATGTCCATACTGTGGAAAAAAATTTAAAAATTTTCTATAAAAAATTTTATTCTTCTATTTCAACATTTTTTGTATCTTTGAAATCATTTTTTGATAAATATATTAGTATCACAGCAATTATAGAAAGTATACCAGGCAGTATCAGCAATAGAATTGAAAAAATACTTATTATGCTAAGAATTAATGTGATCATCCATTTTTTTCTAAAAATTGATAGAGTTCCACCAATGAACCCAAATAAAGAGAAAATTACACCAATTGCTCCAATCATCATGAAACTTTGTTTTAATTGAGAGGTTGTTACATTTTGAAAAGTTTCTTCAAATAAATCATTAGTATCTCTTATATAATCTATTGTTTCATCATTTATCAATAGAATTGGAGCAGACATCATCATACCAATAATACCAGCAGTTATCAATAAAACTCCTGCGATTAAAGGCTTGATTTTTTTTGTTTTTCTAACATTATTATTCTCTTTTTCATCTTCTTCCATTGATACCCGCTCTCAAATTCATTTTTTTATGATTTTGTTGCTCTTTTTCTTTTTTTAGATTTAATTTCGGGTAATATTTGGGTTGTAACATACCAGTATACTATGATACTGTATACTAAAACTGCTATGGATGCATATTGTATATTTGCGGTTATTATAACAGGTATATAAAAAAGAGTTGCCATTAAAAAATATTTCATTAGTTCAGTTTTATATACTCCAAAACCAATAAGTACACCAGTAGCACCATGGAGTATTATTATTGATACTGATGCTATTAAGGCCAAATAAAGTGCTGTGTTATCATTTGTATTCATGCTTGTTATGATTATATAATAAGGTGCAAAAACTGATCCAAATCCAACACCTAAAGAAAGACCATAAATTGGTGTTGCTTTTTTTTTCTGATACCTCCTCATATTTAAGATTACAGTTTTGAACATTTGTTCTATCAAAGGAAATAATATTATTGCAATCAAACCAACTTGTAACGTTGAGTATTCCAATATTATTGAGAGTACTCCTGCAATGATTCCTAATATAAACATTACATAAATTGTTCTTTCTTTGTATATTCCCTCATAACCTTTTAAACTGATATATAAAAGTATAAGGGCAGGAGTCATGCCGATAAAAAGTAATGTTTGTGGTATAGTATCCATAGTTTTTTTATTCTCAAATCGGGGAAATGGCGAAGATTATATTAAAGGTAATCGATTTCACCAAACCCAATAATAAAAACAGAGTTTAGAGGAGAATAGAGATCTTATGTTAAAAACACCGGTAATTGTTTTGAATGTTAAAACTTATGCTGAAGCTGTTGGAAATAAATCACTTGAAATAGCAAAATATATGCAAGAAATCGGTGAAGAAACAGGTGTGAGCATGGCTATTAGTGTTCAAGCAGCAGATATACGGTTACTCAACGAGGTAAATATACCTGTGTATGCTGAACATATTGATCCAGTGAAACCAGGGAGTCATACAGGTTGGACTCTTCCTGAAGGAGTAAAAGATGCGGGAGCCTGTGGAACATTGATTAATCATAGTGAACACCGACTGAAACTTGCGGATATTGATTTCTGTGTAACTCGAGCTAAAGAACTCAACCTTGGACAGATCGTTTGTACGAACAATGTAGCAACTTCTAAAGCAGCTGCTGTACTCAACCCTGATTTTGTAGCAGTAGAACCACCAGAACTAATAGGTGGAGACATATCCGTCACAACAGCGGATCCAGACATAGTAAAAAATAGTGTTGAGGAAGTACAAAAAATCAACAAAAAAGTAAAAGTACTCTGTGGTGCCGGCGTTAAAAACGGAAAGGATGTAGCTAAATCAATAGAACTCGGAGCAGAGGGAGTACTACTAGCAAGTGGTATAGTAAAAGCTGATGATAAAGAAAAAGTAATCAGAGATCTTGCATCAGGAATATAAAACAATAAATCCTTATTTTATTTTTTTAGAGACATAATTGCTTTTTTATAATCCTTATTTTTAAACACAAAACTTCCAGCAACTACACAATCAGCACCATTTTCAACAACTTTAGAAATATTTGAATCTTTGATTCCACCATCAACTTGAAGAATAATATCTCTACCCGATTCTTTAATAAGTTTTTTTGCTTCAGATATTTTCGGTAAAACATCAGAGATGAATCCTTGTCCTCCAAAACCAGGATCCACGGTCATCACTAGGATCATATCTATTTTATCAAGAACAGGTTTAACCTTATCGATAGATGTTTTAGGATTAACAGAAACTCCTGCTTTACAACCATGCTTATGAATAAGATCAACGACTTCAGAAAGATTATCACAAGCTTCAACATGAACTGTTATTATTTCTGATCCAGCTTCTGCAAATGCTTTCACGTAGTTCTCTGGTTTTTCTATCATTAGATGTGTATCAAAAAAAAGATCTGTAAGATTACGTATTTTTGAAACAACCACAGGACCAATAGTTATATTGGGTACGAAATGTCCATCCATTACATCGATGTGTATCCAGTCAGCTCCAGCTTTTTCTACTGCTTTTATTTCTTCTCCTAATTTTGAAAAATCTGCTGAAAGTATTGATGGTGCTACTAAAACCATAATTTTTTTTCTCCAAATTATTATAATTTTCTAACAGGCTTGGTAATGTTTTTTACTTTATAAAAATAAATGGTTCTTTTAAAAAATAATATAGCATGAATAATAATAGATATTTATTTGATTTTGATGAAAATAGAATAATATTTCAAAATCATTTTTTTGCTTTTCTGATTTTGAATTCCGCCATTCCGGTAGGTATTATTTCTATATCATCGCCATCATTAATATCATGGGCTTTTGCAAGTTGACTAGGTATAGTCAATACAAGACTACTACCAACTATTCGGGCTTTCCTTGTTAGAGGCATCTCCCATCCCTCACCAGCAAAACTTGTTATGTATGCCTGGATATATATATGTTTTGATTTTTTCAAATATATCCATAAGTATCTATAAACGAATCTCTTGGAAAAATAAAACTATAAAAAACCATGAATAAAAAAATATTTTTAAAAACCAAAAAGTTATGAATAAAAAGTATATAACCAAAAAAACAAGATAAAACAATTTTATGGGGAAAAAACAGAGGTAAAAAAATTATGAAAATATTTGTTGACACAGCAGATTTAGACGAAATAAGAGAATTTGCATCATGGGGAATAGTAGACGGAGTAACCACAAATCCAACACTTGTAAAACGAAGCGGAAGAAGCTTTTCTGAAATAATCGAAGAAATCTTTGAAATCGTTGATGGACCAATCAGCCTTGAAGTAGTAAGTGAAAAAGCTGAGGACATGGTAAAAGAAGCAAAAGAAATAGTAAAAAAAGTTGATAAAAAATATCAGAAAAATGTAGCGATAAAAATCCCTATGACAAAAGAAGGGCTTAAAGCAGTATCCAAACTTAGCAAAGAAGGCATTCAGACCAATGTAACACTTGTTTTTTCAGCAAATCAAGCACTTCTTGCTGCAAAAGCTGGAGCAACATTTGTAAGTCCTTTCATTGGAAGACTTGATGATCAAGGACAAGAAGGAATGCAGATAATAGCAGAAATAGTAGATATTTTCTTCAACTATGATATTGAAACAGAAATCATTGTAGCTAGTATACGTCATCCAATACATGTGATTGATTCAGCTAGACTTGGTGCAGATATAGCAACGATTCCACCCAAAGTCTTGCATAAAATGGTAGGACATACTTTAACTGACAAAGGAATCAAAAGTTTCCTTGATGATTGGAAACACGTAAAAAAATAAAAAAAATTATTTTTTCTTTATTTTACCAAAATCTTTTTTTCTTTCTTTAACATTTTTTCCGGTTGCTTCATATAGAAACTTGTTCCATTTTTTTATTATACTATAGTCACCTTTTGGTTTCTCAGGCGGATCAATGTGAACATAAAAAGATTTCCCTTCTCGTCTCATATCAATTTTTCCAATTGGTTGTATCTCAAAGTTTATGCCTTTTTCAATGTCACCAGTTGCTCCAAAGTATTCTTTCACTAAAGCTTCTATATCTGGATGATATCCTCTTTTTATTTTATATTCTCTCATAATTCTATGTGCAACCCTCAAATTATTTTATAAAAAGAGAATAGTACATCAAATTAAAATGTTTTTTGATAAAAAGAAAAAAAAGATTTTTTGTTTTTAATCAGGTTAGATATATTATCAATGGTAAAAACACAAGAGAGACTATCGACATCAACTTGATTAAAATATTAAGTGAGGGTCCTGATGTATCTTTACATGGATCTCCGACAGTATCACCAATGATTGTTGCTTTGTGTGCTTCTGATCCTTTTCCGCCAAGATTACCTGATTCAATGTATTTTTTTGCATTATCCCATGCTCCACCAGCATTAGCTAAGTATACAGCTAGTAGAAAACCCGTTGAGATGGACCCGATTAATAATCCTCCGAGTCCTTTGGGTTTTAAAACTATTCCAACTACTATTGGAGAAATCACAGCCATTAGACTCGGTAGAATCATTTCTTTAAGTGCTTGGTTGGTACTGATTTTTACACATCGCTCGTAATCTGGTTTGTTTTCATCGCTTTCAAGCAGTTTGAATTTTTTAAACTGATAACGTACTTCTTCAACCATGGAATATGCTGCTTTACCAACCGCACCCATAGTAAAAGCTGTGAATACAAATGGAAGCATAGCTCCAATGAAAATACCTGAAACAACATATGGGTCACCAAGAGATAATTCAAGGGTTTCCCCAGTTGGAAGCATTGCATTAGCTGACATAATATAAGTAAAAATCAATGCTAATGCTGTAATTGCTGCTGAACCAATTGCAAAACCTTTACCCATAGCAGCTGTTGTATTTCCAACTGCATCTAGTTCTTCTGTGCGTTCTCGTACTTCTGAACCCATTCCAGCCATCTCTGAGATCCCCTGAGCATTATCTGCTACAGGTCCATAACAGTCTGTTGCAAGACTTACTCCAAGTATTGAGAGCATTCCAACAGCGGAAAGTGCTACTCCATAGAATCCTGCTACATAATGAGCAGTTAACATAGCAGCTACTACTGCTAAAATTGGTATGATGGTACTTATCATTCCCACCCTCATACCTTCTATTATGACTGTTGCCGGGCCAGTTTCTGATGCTTTACTTATTCCTTGTGCAGGTTTTTGTTTTTCTGATGTGAAATACTCGGTACTAAGACCAATAACGATACCTGATACTAACCCAGCTACTATTGCATAAAATGGACTAAGTTCTCCATCTAAAAGGTACCATGTTGCTCCTCCAGAAAAAACCGCTGTTAATATTGCACTAACGAAAAGTGAACTTCTAAGCGCTCCATAGATATTTTTTCCTTTTCCAGCGAAAACAACTAAGGTTCCAATGATGGATGCAAAAATACCCATTCCTGCTACAATAAGAGGAAGCATAAGTGCATCTTCACCATAATCTGTGGGTGTGAAAAAATCACTTCCAACTCCAGCTGCTGCAATTGCTGCAAGAGCCATTGTAGCTATTATTGCATCAACATATGACTCAAATAAATCAGCACCCATACCAGCGACATCACCAACATTGTCTCCTACTTGATCAGCTATCGCTGCTGGGTTACGTGGGTCATCTTCAGGTATCCCTGATTCTACTTTTCCTACTAGATCTGCTCCAACATCTGCTGATTTGGTATATATTCCTCCACCAACACGAGCAAAAAGCGCTATTGATGATGCTCCGAAACCAAAACCGAACAGTATATTTGTAGTAACACCAAAGCTGTACTCTAATAAATTGTTAAAAATATAGTATAATCCAAAGACTCCAAGAACACCTAGACCTACAACAGTCATACCCATAACTGCTCCGCTTGAAAACGCAATTGAGAGGCCTTTACTTACTGATTTTTTTGAACCCTCTGCTGTGCGAACATTGGCAAGTGTTGCTACACGCATACCTATGTTTCCAGCTGATGCTGAAAAAAGAGCTCCTACAAGAAATGCAACAGACAACCCCCAATGCATTCCACTTCCTTCAACAAATGATGCTGCATACAATAATATGGTTATTACTGCTACAAACACTATTAATACTTTATATTCACTATTCAGAAAAGCCATTGCTCCTTTACGGATTGCATCATGTATCTCCATCATTTTTTTATTGCCAGGATCTTGTTTTTTTACATTATAGTATAAATATATTGCAAAAAGCAATGCTACTAATCCGCCTATTGGTGCTATTATTGATAATTCCATAATTTGCCTCTCACCCTACCTCTGTGGTATTTGTAATTCTTATTTAATAATTATGCTTTAAAAAAGGCAAAAAAGTGTTTTTTTTAAATTGATAGTTTATCGAGTTCTTTGGTGCAGTTTTTAAGTATTTTTGTAACATCTTTTTTGTGTTTGTTGGATAGTTTTAAAGATTTTTTTCTAATTTCTATTATTAAGCTAATTACATTTGCTTTTTCTTCTGAAAGTAAATCACCAATTAGGTTTCGGAATTGATTTATTTTTTCTTCCATTTGTTGTCCATGTTTTTTTACATGTTGTAGTGTTTTTTTTCCTTCTTCTGTAAGTTGGAAAATATTTTTTGATCGTTTGCCTTGGGTTTTAATCTCGATTAGTTTTTCATTTTGGAGTTTTTTTAAAAGAGGGTATATTGTTCCTTTGCTTGGTATCCATTCACCGTGTGTTTTTTCTTTTATTTCTTCTAGCAGGTCATATCCGGATTTTGATTGTTTTTTTAATGAGTTTAGTATGTACATTGATAGTATTCCTTTTTGTTTTCCGCGTTTTGTTTCGAATGTGAAGATGTTTGTCATGTTTTTTAGTTTATTATTTTCTAACATATAAACATTTTGGAATCGAACAGTGCGGTATCGATATATTTATATAGAATGCCTCCATACAAGAAAACTTAATCATACCTGTACAATAAAAGTAATATACTAAATACATTAAAATAATAAAGAACTTATTATTACAGCCAAATAAAAATGGGGTTTTTTAAAAAAAAACAACCTTAGAGGAAAAAAATAAAAAATGCTAGACAAACTCGGAAGACTCATTGAAAAAAAACCAGCAGCAATAATCCTAATCATACTACTCATAACAATAGGTCTATCAACCCTACTACCACAAATAGAAATGAAAACAGAATTCGAAGACTTCATGCCCAAAGAAGAAGTCATAGAAGCAAACAATAGAATCACAGAATACTTTGGAAAACAAACACAAACCATGTTTCTTTTTGTAGAAACACAAAACGCAGAAAGCACTCTATCTATTGAATCCATAAAAGAACAATATTACATTGAACAAAACCTTATTAGTAAACCAGAAATCGATGGATCAATAAGTATAACTACATTTATCGATCAAATATGTTTACTAGAATACGGAAAAACAATCGATCAATGCACAGATGAACAACTAAATATTGTAATAGAAGACTTATTAAACAAACAGGATTCAGAACAAATAAAAATCTTAAATAATGATGATAAAAACGAAGAAAAAGACTATGCCTTATTTCCAAAAATATCCAAAGGGCAATCAAAAGACAGCATAGATATAAAAAACGGATACGCAAAATATGATGACAAGACAATTACTTTTTCAATAGAAGTATATGATTTATCAAAACTTGAAAAAAACCTGAAACCACCATTATTTTTAGTAAACACCCTCGAATGGTATATTGATTTTGAAAACCTAATAACACTACATGACAGCCTAGATATAGACTATAAAATCTCAGCACATATAGAACCAAAACATCCCATTTGGGTTGCAGGCGATGGATTTATCCCAAATTTTAAAAACATTTTTCAAAACATAAAACAAAGAGAATTTTTAAATACATATGAAAAAACAGTATATTTATGGATTAAACCACCTGGACAAGAAATGTATTTTCCTATACAACTAAAAACCGGAGAAATAAATTTTAACAGAGAAAACAACTTAATTGAAATAACAACTAATAGAGAAGAAATTGGAAAATATGGTGTTGCAACAAATATAGGCGGTTTTGAACTCCCAACAAAACTAAACAATTTCAGAATAGGAACAAGATATTATAAAAACCCGGTAGATCTACCATGGAACAGAATCTCAGCTAATACAAGCTTTATTTTTGAAAAAATAGAAAACCTTCAAAAAAGACCTTTGTTAAAAAACATAGCTGATAGATTATTTCAAAGATATGCAGACATGGACTATGAAGAATTCATGGATTTTTTACCAAACATTGAACAAAGCATCCCAATTTCTGACAGGCTTGCGTTAAAGGATATAGAATCATCATGGATAAACGCTGATATTGCCATGAATGAAGAAAACATTGAAGAAAATATTCTTTTTATTAGACCAAAATTTTTTGATGATTTAAGAGTGTCTTCAGAGGGTTTTATATCAACAGAAGCTACAGATACAACTCAGCCTCATGCAAGTCTTATTATTTTACAGTTAAACAGAACCTCAGGTTTTGAAGCAAACCTTGAAAAAACTGAAAAAATACTAAGTTATCTAGAAGATTTTGATAAAAAAGATTCATATATTTCGGTTGAAGCCACAGGAGACGGTGTTGTCTCTAAAGATATAAATAAAATTACATCTGAATCAAATCAGTTCATTGGACCTGCTATATTTTTAATAATTGTGATCATCCTGTTTTTGAATTTTAGAAAATTTTCATATGTTGCTCTACCCATGTTAGCCCTGGTTATATCAACTATATGGCTTTTCGGGTCACTTGTTTTAATGGGTATGAGTTTTAGTGTGATGCAGGTAGCATTGATACCACTTGTTTTAGGTTTAGGAGTAGATTACTCTATTCATTTATTCCATAATTACAAAGTGGAATTAGATGAAGGGAAAACACCTGCTGAAGCAATAAAGAAATCTGTTTTAGAAATAGGGAGCGCGATGTTTTTAGCTATGCTTACCACCGTTATTGCTTTTATGTCGTTTTTAGCATCCTCGGTTCCAGCTCTTAAGGATTTTGGGCTTCTTTTAGGTCTTGGAGTTTTATATACTTTTATTACAGCGGTTACATTTCTTCCAGCATTAAGATATATACTTGATAGGAAAAAAGAAGATCTTAAACCTAAAAAACAAAATGTTTTTGATGTAAGTTTTTTTATGAAAAAAGTATCACGTTTTGTTTTACGTTATAATAAATTCATTATTGTTGTAATGTTAATATTTTCTGTTGTTTTAGCAGTAGGAGGATCCCAACTTGAAACTGGTTTTGATATGAATGAATTTGCACCAGAAGACACTCCATCTATAGAACTATATGAAAAAATCGGATCGAATTTTCCTTCATCAAGTCAATCACAGGAATACATTTTAATAGAAGGAAACGTGGCAACAGTTGATGCTTTAAAAGGCATAAAAGAAACTCATGAAAACTTTGAAGATAACACATTTATAGCTGATAACTCAGATGGTAGTTTAAAAACTCAGAGTGCTTATACAGTTATCCAAGAAACCATTAAAACAAATAATTCACTGATAGAAAAATTTAACATCGACAGAACAACAGGAATACCAAAAACTGATGAGGATGTAAAAAATCTTTTTGATTATATTTACAGCAAAGAAAGCATTAGTTTTCAGGAAATAGACATGGAAAACATGGACATGCAGACTTTGCAAAACCAGAATTTTAAGATGGATAGTTCTGGAGCACAGATAAAAAATGTTTTACATAAAGAAGAAACAGTTTACGATGCAACAGTTATACGTATTTACATAGGTGGAACAAATAACGGAGATACTGGAAAAATCGATGATTTACTTGGAAGAATTAAAGATGAATTAACCGAAGATGTTACAGATTATGGAACGGCAAAAGCCACAGTTACAGGTCAAAACATTATTACTCTGACAATTACAAATTCCTTAACAGAAAGTCAGATTTTATCCACAGCTATATCAATGTTACTTGCAGCTATTGTTTTAATAATTGCATACCGGAATCCATTGCTTGGTTTAATCGTCTTAATACCCGTGGGTATAACAATGATTTGGATCCTTGGAACAATGTACTTCATTGGTTATTCTTTAAACGCACTAACTATAACAATTACAAGTATTACTATAGGAATAGGAATCGATTACTCGATTCATGCAACTGAACGATTTAGACTCGTTGCAGATAAAACAGGTGATATCAAAAAAGCAATGTGTGAAACCATTTCTCATACTGGCGGAGCGCTTTTAATAGCTGCATTAACAACTGCCTGTGGATTTGGAATACTTGCTCTTGCACCTATGCCGCCGCAGCAACAATTCGGGGTGATATTATCAATAACAATAGTCTTCTCATTATTAACCGCGATTTTAATTCTTCCATCTGTTCTTGTTTATTGGGCTAAAGCAAGAAAAAAACGAAAAGGATATATTGTTACCACTAAGGGTATGAAAAAAATTAATGGACAATGGGTAAAAAACAGTGAAAAACAAACTGATGAAATAAATGATGACTATTGCGACTAAAACAACCCACCTTTTTTCTCTTATTTAATTAAATGAAATTCTTAACGTATAAATTTAGGCTGTTGAAAAATTAAATTAACCCTCCTGCTTTTCATTTAAAGCGGGATGCAATAAATGAAAAAACAGAGGAGGGTAAGTCTCAGAAAGACC
>CAYLLH010000098.1:0-19943 GCA_964384785.1 uncultured Thermoplasmatales archaeon
CATAGTTCAATATCTTAGGTTCAATTCTTTTTTTAGCACATCCCATCCATGATTAAAAAAAATGATTTATCCCCTAATTATTTATTTCGGGATGAAGCCGATTAATGCAAAGGTACTTAAACAAGAGCCTATATAAATAACAAGAATAATACTCTTTAAAAAAATAATAATTTTTATTTAGGAATTATTTATTTTTTTCTTAACAAAAGGGGAGGATTAAAAAAAGTTTTATGAAAGGAACTATCCGATGGTATAACAACCAAAAAGGTTTTGGATATATACAAAACGAAGACGGAGAAGACATTATTGTCCGCAGTTCAGATTTAGATGAAAATATAACTCTTTACGAAGGTGAAACCGTAGAATACGATATTGAGCTCAAAGCTGAAGAAAAACATATAAAAAATATTACTAAAGCACCATAAAAAATTTTTTTTGAGTTGATCATTTTTGGTAAAAAAACATAACACAGAACTAATCGAAGAAAAGTCTAAATGTCCATCTTGCGGCAGTAAAGAACTCGCTGAAGATTACTCTCGAGGTGAAAAAGTTTGTCAAAGTTGTGGTCTTGTAATAGCAGAAGACATAATAGACCAAGGACCTGAATGGCGTGCTTTTGATAGTGAACAACGGGATAAACGTTCTAGAGTTGGAGCTCCTGAAAACTATTCTATACATGATAAAGGACTCAGCACTCGGATAAGCTGGCAGAACCGTGATGCATATGGTAATGTTATTCCTACTAGAAACCGCGCTCAAATATACCGACTACGTAAATGGCAGCGAAGAACTCGTATAAGTGACGGAACAGAAAGAAATCTAGCTGTAGCCTTATCAAATCTAAGTAGAATGTCATCAACACTGAACCTTCCTAGAAACGTACGTGAAACAGCATCGATGATATATCGGAAAGCAGTAAGAAAAAAACTAATACGCGGAAGAAGCATCGAAGGAATAGCAGCAGCAGTATTATATGCTGCATGCAGACAATGTAATGTGCCAAGAACACTAGAAGAAATGAGCAGGGTTACTGAT
Organism: uncultured Thermoplasmatales archaeon; assembly: GCA_964384785.1. Taxonomy (GTDB): domain Archaea; phylum Thermoplasmatota; class E2; order DHVEG-1; family DHVEG-1; genus JAZKSG01. The sequence goes on from CAYLLH010000098.1 coordinate 1,036, forward strand.
CTACCAAAAAAAGAAATAGGTCGGAACTACAGACATCTGTCAAGAGAACTCGAACTAAAACTTCTTCCTACAACTCCACAGGATTATATCTCAAGATTCTGCGGAAGATTAAGTCTACCTGCAGATGTACAAATAAAAGCCTTACAACTTCTAAAACAAGCTCAACAGAGAGAACTCACAAGTGGTCGAGGTCCAACAGGGATGGCAGCAGCAGCAATATATATAGCATCAGTAGTCTGTGAGGAAAGAATAACACAAAGAGAAATCGCTGAAGTAGCCGGAGTAACAGAAGTCACCATCCGTAACCGTTACAAAGAACTTGTAAACAAATTAGAAATCAAAATAAATGTTTAATTAGACCAAACCCCATATCCTTTTTTTCTTAATTTATTAGCAACCCATTCCTCAATTCTTTCAGCCTCATCACGTGTTTTAATCGGATTATATTTCTTAAACTTCCTTGGAACAAGCCTAACTCCATATTTTTTAACAAAACTATTTGATTTATAACCTTTTTTATGTTGTTTAAAACGAACCCTTGGGTCATGTGATGTCTGCCCAACATAAAAACAAGCTTTCCTTTTTTTTAGATTAGGATTTTTTTTACAAAATTTTTTAGAATTTAACACGTCTTTATCCAGTTTTATAACATAAACATTGTAAGGCATATCTCACTCAGCACTATTAAAACTAAATTATGAATAAAAAAATTACTCTATAAACTTAAGTAGTAGATTTTTATCAAGATTAATAAAACAAGATATCACGGAGTTGAAAAAACTTATTATGACAATTAAAATCCTTATAACTGGTGGAACATTTGATAAAGAATACATGGAGCTTTCCGGAGAACTCATTTTTAAAAATACTCATGTTCATGAAATGCTGAAACTAGCCAGGTGTAAACTAGATTTAAAAATACGTACCCTTATGATGATAGATAGCCTTGAGATGACAGATTACCATAGAAACATAATTCTTGAAAAATGTAAAAACTCAAAAGAAGATAAAATAGTGATAACCCATGGAACCGACACTATGACAAAAACTGCTCAATACCTTGGTAAACAACTCAAAGATAAAACCATAGTGTTAACTGGAGCGCTTGTTCCTTATGCTTTTGGAAGCAGTGATGGTCTTTTTAATTTAGGTAGCGCTCTAGCATTTGTTCAATCGCTTCCTAAAGGAGTGTATATCGTTATGAATGGTAAATACTTCCAATATGATCGAGTAATAAAAAACAAACTAACTGGTATGTTTGAAGAAAAAATAAACAATAACATAACAGAATACTAAAGGAAATAATAACTCAGAATAACCACTATCAAAAGACTAGGTAGCATATTTAGAATTTTTATTTTTTTAATCTCTAAAATATTAATAGCAAGACCAATCAATATCAATCCACCAACAGCTGTCAACTCAGAAATTATAATATTTGTTAAAAAATCCCCTAAAAAAACAGCTAAAAACGTTAGACCACCCTGAAAAAGAAGCAATGGTATAGCTGATAAAACCACACCTGCTCCAAGTGATGCAGCTAGTGCAATAGAAGAAAAACCATCAAGAACAGATTTAGACAATAAAATGTTAGGAGCACCTCCAAGACCTTCCTCAAAAGCACCAAGGATAGTCATAGAACCCATACAATAAAGCATAAAAGCGGTAATAAAACCTTCAGAAAATTTATCATTTTTTGAACCAATTCTTTTTTTTAAATAATCCCCGAAACGAATAACATATTTATCAATATCAACCCAGGCACCGATAACCGATCCGAAAACAATACTAAAAATCATAATTAGAAAATTATTTGTTTCAAAAGCCATAGAAACACCAAGAAAAACTGTAAACAAACCAATAGCTTGAAACGCAGTGGTTTTCACACGTTCAGGTAGATTCCTATGAACAACTAAACCAATAACTCCACCAACCACCACTGCTGCAGCGTTAACCAAAGTTCCAATCATATTTATAAACAAATTTTTAAAACAAGACGGAGTATAAAAAAATAATCAAAAAAAAAGGTAAAATAATAACAGAGATAGGATATTTCATGGAGGAGGAAATCTTTGGAGAAATAACTGTTGAGGATCTTACTAAAAACTTTGAAGAACTATTACTTGTTTTAAAAGAAAACGATATAAAACTAACAAATAAGATGACTAAATTGGAAAGAATGACTATCCTTGGAAAAATAAACACTCTTAGATCTCAACTAATAAATGATATGAAATAAAGAGAAGATGAATCTTTTACTATATTAAAATAAAAAAAAATGGTTGTTACACCATCTGCAGTTAAAAAAACCTAATAATTTCATTTGGATTTATCAAAATTCTTTTTATCTGTTCCTTGATCCAAATCAATTTTAACAGGTGTTTTATCAAGATTTTTAAACCATACTGTACGTTGTGGAAATGGTATAGTTATACCTTCTTTTCTAAATTCTGAATCAATCTCTGAACGTATATCACTCATAGCCTTCCATTGATTCATAACCTCATCCACCCAGAAGATACACATAAACTTTAAACCATTATCACCAAATTCAATAAAACGCACAATTGGTTCAAATCCTTTATCATGAATAACTGCTGGATGATGCATAGCTGCATCATAAATAATATTCATAACTTTGTCAATATCAGAACCATACGCTACACTAACCTCCACCCTGTTACGAATCTTAGTATCTGGTTCAACAATGTTTACAATTTTCTGATTAGCAACCATGTTATTAGGTAGAACAATTATTTCATGATCAAAAATACTATAAAGCTTGGTAGAACGCATACCAACATTTTCAACACGACAATACTCACCAGTTTCTAACTTAATCATATCACCTATTCTAAAAGGACGATCCAAAAGTAGATGCATTCCACTAAAATAATTAGATAAGGTATCCTGAGCTGCAAAAGCTAAAACTAAACCCATAACACCAGCACCTGCTAATAAAGCAGTAACTTCAATACCGATTAAACCCAGACCAAAAATCAAACCACCAATGACAATAACAACGATTCCAAGTTTTTTAAAAACAGGTCTTAGAACATTACCAAAAGTACCTTTTTCACCACCACGATGCTTAGTGATTTCATCAAGTACTTCATCAAAAATACGCCAAACAACAAAAACAGTAACAATAACAGATACAATCGAATAAATTTGATACAAACTAGCTTGATACCCAATATTTACACCTAAACGAATAATAGAAATGATGATACCATACAGCAAAATCAGCAACAAAATAGGTATTCTTATGATTTCTATAATAGCATCATCTAACTCAGTTTTAGTTTTTTTAGCAACAACCACCAAAACATTTCTAATTATAATATAAACAACAAAAGCAATAAACAACCACAGAAGAATATTCAAAAGCAAAGCACCATAAGGATTATCTAAAGGCTTAGGCAAAGGATTTTTAAAACCACCAAAAACAGTATTCTCCTCACCAGAATAAACACCAGTAATATCAACAAAAACCTCTTTTTCAACAACAGTTTTACTAGTACCATTCAAAGGCCTAAATTCAAATTTGACATTACCACTATGACTTCCCTCATCTGGATACTTAGGAACCTTAATATCTAAAGTGACAACATGATAAGATTCTTCTTCAGATAAAACAAAATGTTTAGGTGTCACCTGAGTAGACCAATCATCAAAACCATAAACACTTACTGATACTGAAAAATTTCTACTAGTATTCCTATAAACAGTCCAAAAAAAACTACCCTCAGAATTAATGCTAATCTTTTTACTGTAATCATCATCCTCTCCAACAAAAGGCTGGGAATCTAAAGCACAAACACTAAAAGAAAACAAAATAAAAACTAAAGATAAAAAAACTATTACTGTACTAAATTTTTTAAACATTTTTTTTGTGTTCCCCCAGAAAAAAATTTAATTAAACACTATATTTAAGAGATTTAATAAGAATTATAGTTTATATACTTTAATAAATTAAGTAAAAAAAAATTCAATCTGAAAAAAATTTATTGAATATCTAGACGGGTTTTTTATAACATTAAACATTTAATACTTTAAAAAAAACAAAAATAAATGGATGTTTTTTATAATGAAATCATCAAGATTAATCGAACAAGCTGGAACAGCACTATTACCGCTATACTTAAAAAAAGAAGGAATCAAAGCATATCAAAGCCCTGAAGAAGATAGTTACGATTTTGTGGTATCTGTTGAAGGAAGATTTATAAGATTACTTCTAAAATCAATAAACGGAGAAGGAAAATATTTAACAGCAGAAAAAATAACCAACAAACAATACAAAAAATCAGATTTTATAATATTATATTTACTTGATAAAGATAAAAACCGTTTTTTTACAATACCTATGAGTAAAGCACCCATGAACAGCTCCATAAGATTTACTAAAAATAAAAAAGACTCAATTAATGGCAAATGGATGAAATTTGAAGGATTTAATTATCTTAAAAAACACCTTGAAGATTTAGGATGGTTTTCTAAAAAATAATAAAAAATTTTTAATGGGAGAGGAATAAAGGGTAGAAACAAAAATAATTGATTTCTCAATAAAATCAATAACAAGAGGATTAACCTTATTTATTCTACCATTCTGCATCTATACAATTACTCTATTTCCGATAATATATTCAACTATATTTTTTATTAAAAAACTAAATTTTAATCTTATAACTAATATCTTTTTTTTCACTATATTGTTAATAATCGAAGTTCTTATTTTCATAGTACTTGAAACATTTCTAACAGCATTAATAATCAGAATATTAAGAATAAAAGTTAAACCAGGGGAGTATGAATTATCAATTAAAAACAAAGAATTTTTTAAACATCTTTTATTTTTCACCCTTTACAGACCCTCACTTAAACTAATAAGTATTATACCTTTGGTTCCACTTCGACTTAAATTTTTAAAAATAATTGGTTTGAAAATAGGGAAAAACAGTATAATAGCGGGAACTGAACTTATAGATGAACCTTTTTCAGTATCTATTGGTGAAAACACAGTAATCGGTGGTATGAGCATCATTTTTACTCATTATTCTTTTAAAAAAATGATACATAAACCAGTTGTCATTGGAAACAATTGTTTTATTGGAAATAAGTCGGTAGTTATGCCGGGAAGTATTATAGAAGATAATGTCATTCTAGAACCTAACAGTGTTGTGAAAACAGATCAGATACTGAAAAAAAATAGGATATATTCAGGGAATCCTGCAGAAGAAAAAAAAAGAATAAAAGGAGGGCTTAAGAAAAATAAATAAAGTTCAACCTGTAGAAATTCACAAAGATTTTTCAAAAAAACTTAATCTTGATAAGTCTCATCTCGATTTAATAAATAATATTGAGTATACACCTGTGTTTATATTAGGTTTTCATAGATCAGGAACAAGTATTCTTTATAAAATGATACAATCCACTGGAGAATTTAACAGTGTTACAACTTATCATGTTATGCAATATGATAGATTGGTTTATAATAAAATAAATAATATTCAAAAAAAAGCTAAAGAAAAATTAAATAATTTTTTTATTGAAAACGATACAAAAGATCGTGGTATTGACCGTTTAAAGATGGAATCAGATCTTCCATTAGAATATGCTTTTCTTATTGATCAGGGTTATCTTTTCAACAAACTTGATGATAAAAATATTGAAAAAATTAAAGAAGTATGTAAAAAAATTCAGTTTGTTGAAGGAATAGAAAAAAAACTTTTACTTAAAAACCCTTGGGATTTTGCAAATTTTTTGTTTATAAAAGAGAAAATCCCTGAAGCAAAATTTGTTTTTATCCACCGTCATCCTTATCCTGTGATAAATTCATCCTTAAAAGCACTTAGAACTCTTACAGAACAAAAAACAGTGTATTCAGAAGTGGTCTCACCTACTGCTAGAAAACTATCTGAAAATCCTGCTTTGAAAGCCTTTGCTGAAACAGTACTATGGCCTAAACTACCCTTAGCCTTGCCATTAATTGTTGAACATCATAAAAAACACGCAGATTATTTCACAAAAAATATAAACAAGTTAAAAAAATCTGAGTATGTTAATGTAACATATGAAGAACTATGTGCAAACCCTTCTGATACAATAGGAAAGATTGTGACTCTTTTAAATCTAAAAGAAAACAACCTTAAACGTTTTGAAAAATTTATAAAACCACGTAATCTAAAAATTTCTGATGATGTAAAACATATGAAAGGTTATATCTATAAGAGACTTAAAACGTATTGTAATTTTTTAGGTTATGAAAAGGATATTATTTAGAGTAAACTGTTAACTATTATGATAATTCCAAATGAGAATATTATAACTCCAGCAATTCTAGCTAGTTTATCCTCATCTATTTTATTTGCATATTTTGATCCGATAAGTGCACCAATTATTGCCGGTATAACTAAAAAAGGAAGTTTATCAAGTAAAATCTCGCCTTGGATGCCATGAGAGACAGCTCCTGTACCAGCTATAAAAAACATCATAAAAAGACTGGTTCCAACGGCTTTATGAAAACTGTAACCAATTACAAAAATCAGGATTACAGCAATAATTCTTCCTCCACCTAATCCTGAAAACCCGCTGATGAATCCAACAAGTATCCCCATGAATAAAAATGATAAAAATTTATGTTCCTTAAAAAAATTAAATTTTAGTTTTTTATTTATATACTCTACATTTTTTTTTACGCCGTTTCTTGCGAAATTGAAACCTACAAATAGGATAAAAATTCCTATAAAGAGTTTTAAACCAACTTCGGGAGCTTTGGATGTAAATTGACTTCCAATTATTGAACCAGTTACTCCGAATAGTATTAAAAAAGCTGATGATTTTAGATCAACGTTTTTGTTTTTTAGATATATTAACCCTGCAGTTAGACCCATCATACTATCTATTGCAAGAGTGGTTCCTATAGCGTTATGTGTTTTGTATCCTAATACTATTGTTAAAATTGGAATCAGTAGAGTTGCAGCTGTGCCTGAGGCAGTACTTACAAATATTCCAATTCCTAATGAGATTAAAACAAGTATTAGTATCTCAATCATTTTTTTTCAAACTTTTATAGTTTTTGGGGTTTATAAGATTCGGGTTTATTTTTTTAAAAAAAGGTTATTATAATGTTGGATCTAGTTTGGTAGAAAGAGGTGATATAGATGAAAAACTTCTTTATCCAAACTAGATCCATTTGTAGTTATGACAACCTCATTTTTATATTTTGCCGTTATATGATAATATTCATAACTTTTGTTTCTTGTTTTATTTTTTTTAAGAAGTTTTTCTTATTTTCTCCATAATGTTTTGTATATATAATATTATTTAGAAAAATATAAATACAAGTTGTGACTTATTGTATCATGGTAACAGTTATCAATATAATTAGGGGGTCTTAAAAAATAGAAGAAAAAAAATTTAATCCTGAAAAAATAAAAAATCTCTCAGAAGAAGAACAAATGGGATTAATGTTACAAAAACTAGAAACCATAGAAAACTTTTATCCAACATATAGAACTATGATAAAAAAAGAATAAAAAAAATAAAAATCATTCATCATCAATAGGATGATACTGAGAAGCCATATAATACTTATGAATCAGTTGAGATAATGTAATCTCACCAACAATTTTATCATCTTCAATAACAGCAAGACGCCTAACACGATGACGAATCATACGAAGAAGAATATCCTCAATTTTTTCATCCCACTTACAAATAACAGGATCATGAGACATAACCTCCTCAGCCCGACCCTTAGTACCATGATGATATTTCTTAGGAACACCAAAAACACTATAGTTAACCTTTTTAGGAGGGGCAAGAATCTTTAAAACATCATGACGAGTGATAACACCTTCAACTTTTTTATCCTCCATATTATTAATCACCCATACATGCGATTTACCATCTAGGATAGATAAAACATGAGAAATAGGTTCATCTTTTTTAATCAATGGAATATCCCACATTTTTTTATCAGCAATTTGACTTACTTTTAGCTCATAAAAATCCTTTATAAGCCTTCCCTTAGGTTTTTTTACCATAACTTTACCACAACCAAACAAATCTTTCTAAACTATAAAATTTACTCCACATTTGACTCCCCTGCTCTAATAATAGCAAAACGAGCAGCTACCGGCCCAACTATTTCAAAAACAACAGTAGTTGCCGCTATAACAGTAACGACTGTCGCAGCCATATCATACATACCCATACTTTCAAGTTTATTAGCCGCCAATAAAGATAAACCAATAGCAACACCTGCTTGAGATAAAATAGCAAAACCAATATTATCTCGAATAACAGAATCTGCTTTAGACACCAACGCTCCAAAATAACTACCAAATAACTTTGCTACAATCCTGCAAATTATATAAACAGCTCCTAAAAAACCAATACCAGTCAACATTGTTATATCAAGATGTATACCTGCAGTAATAAAAAATAAAACATAAATTGGAAGACTAATAGATCCAATATGATCAAAAACAGGACGGTTCTCCTGAGGATGGCGATTAATAACAACCATGCCTAAGGTTAAACCTGAAAGAATCAAAGAAAAACCCCAAAAAACAGCTAAACCCGAAGTAACAAGAATCGCTGTTAAACCCACTGTAATAATCTCCTCACGTTCATTAAGACGACGTAAAACAAAAGAAAAAAATAAACCAGAAATCAAACCTAAAACAATAGCACCACCGACTTCTAAAAGAGGGGTAAATAGCATATCAGAGAGTACTATGTGATTAGATATCAAAACGCCAACAATAGCAATAGAAAAAGCATAGATTAAAACAGCTAAACCATCATCAAAACCAACCACGGCAAGAATTGTATCAGTTAATTTGCCCTTAGCGTGATACTCATGGATAACAGCAACTGCACCAGCAGGAGCACTAGCCGGAGCTAAAGCCGCAAGAATCAAAGCAAGAGACATATTATTAGTTAAAAAATAAACACCCAAAAGCACTATAAAAAATGCTGCAGCACACTCGCCAATGATTATAACAAAAACACTACGACCCATCTTCTTAACAAGAGAACGAGTAAGATTACCACCAATAATAAAAGCTACAAAACCAAGAGCAAAATTAGTAACAAGCTCAGTTTCAAGCTGATAAGTTTGAACTAAACCCAAAACATGCGGACCGATCAAAACACCTGTTATAATATAACCAACTATACCCGTGATTCTCATCAGATGAGTGCCTTTCCCAACAAGAAAACCAAGACCAAGTGCTAAACCCAAAAGAAGAATAATATTAAAATCAGAGAAAGGCAGCTCAATCATTAAGAAATCCTAAACAAATTACTAATAAATAAGCGTTGATATTTTATTAAAAAACTCTAAAAAAATAGGTTGTAAAAATAAAAAAATTTTTTCAAAAAAACTATGTAATTTTGAACTCAATAACAAATCATTAGGATATTCCTCATGCACTAACAGATCATTAGCAAAATAATTATGCCGGCCTGAAAAAGACAAAATATTATAGGTCTGAATTCTTTCCTTTGAAAGTGTTATATTTGTTATATCAATCCATTCTTTTTTAGAATTTAACAACCTATCACCCATCTCAAGTTTAAGCAAATCTTCTTTAACGAGGTTACTTCTCTTTCCACGTTCTATATCATAAACTGCCCAACCAACGTCTCCATCAGCTTTTTTCACATAAAACGCATGATCCACAGTCGCCTTTATCAAACCATTATTAATAGAGATAACTTTATGAACCGGGTTGCCAAGCATACTAACACACCAGATTGTATTCCTATTTTTTTCAATATTAAATCCTAAAACCCAATCACCAGCATATATATCCTCAATTTTTTTATGACTACCATCAGCCATAGTAATCAAAGTTCCAGCTGGAAAACAACATGGTCCATCATCTTCACCTGTAACCTCCACTGAATCAGTCGACTCATCAAATAAAGGATCATCCGGATCAAAACTTATAACACCAGTTACTCTTACATTAACAGTTCTTGTACCTTCTTCACGGATATAGGCTTTGAAACTTGCTTCTTTTGACCAAGAAGAACCAGTTAGAAACCAAAACCACATAACATTTGTATCATCTGCATCCCAGACTCCGAAAGGCAAAACAGGTTTAGGAGAGGAACTATCAGTAACATATTCAAACATATTAACTCCAGAGATAGAGGGGAGTTCAACATAGATTCCTACACCCTCATAGCTTCTATGCGCTTGAACATTTATTCGAAATTCTAACATTGAATCTACATCAGCTGTTAAACTACTGTCCTCCCAACTTGAACCAGGTTTTCTAACCTCAAAATTTATATCTATATCTGCTGAGTCTGTAGACACGTCTTCAACATTTTTATTTATTTTATTTGCAATACTAAAGCCAGCAATGTTACATGTAAAAAATAAAAAAACCATTAAAAAAACAATAATTTTTTGGATCATATCTCTATAAAAACCCCCATTTTTATTTCTTTACCACTACAATAAAATTAACATGTGTTTATTAATATTTAAATTCTTGCTTAACAAAAAACAAAAACAAATTGTTTTTAAACAATTTTTAAGTCAATTTTTAAAATAAATATAAATAATGCAACAAAATATCTACCACATGGTGAAGATATGTGAAAAAATATATTTTAACCCTAACAGCAATAGCTGTAGCTGTACTAATGATCTCCTCAGCAACCGCTGTACCAAACACAAAATCAAAAACCACTCCAACAAAAACAATTAATCTGCAACAAATAAAAATAGATCTAAAAGAAAAAATAGAAGAAACAAAACTATTAAATATAGAACTCAATGGAATATTCGACTGGTTAATAGAACTAATAAAAACATTAATACAACTAGTATTCAGACTAATAGAAATCGTCTACGATCTAATAAGAATAGTAAACCTTGTAGAACGACTAATCAACGCATTACAAGTACTAATCAGCCTAGTTCAATATCTAATAGAACTCATAACAGATCTAATACCTTCACAAGAAATACTAACATAAAAAAACCAAGATTTATAAACAAATAAAACAATTCAAAAAAACTTACAATCAGAGTAATATAGGAAAAAAAACATGTTAGACATCATTCAACTAAACCTGTTAGCATTTGCAATTTTTATATTATGCATCTCAGTATATGGAATACAGTTAAAACTAGCTATGAGAAAACCCGGTACTGCAAAAAGAGGACTTTTAAACATTTTTTATGGCGAATGGGTAAAAATAATGGCTACACAAAAAGACAAGATAATACCAATACAAACCATGAGAAATCTAATAATGAGTGTAACATTTCTATCATCATCAATACTTGTCATGCTCGGAGTATTAGTTAGATTCAATGATACAGGATTCATGGAATTCACATCCCTAACAAACTTAACCGCATCAAACATGTCCTATTTCAAAATAATGATCCTATCCATCACATTAGTATTTTCCCTTTTAGCCTTTCTCTTATCACTGAGACAGATGGTAAGATTCACTATACTCATCGGAATCCCCTACAAAGACATAGAAAAAAAAGGATCAAAAGAGATAGAGGAAACACAAAACATACACTGTTATCTAGACGCCCGTGCTTTACAACAAGAGGTCTTTATAAAAGCAATGAACCGATTCACCTATGGAATACGAGCCGTATTCTATTCAATAATACTTTTATTTTGGTTTATGGGACCCTACATGTTTATAGCTGCATCAATAATAATAACCATATTCCTAATACAATTTATAGATGTAAGAACACCCTGCGAAGAAGAAACACCAATCTAAAAAAACAATTATTTTTTGTTTTTCTTTCTGAATAAAACCTCACTATGAGGGTAAGCAAACTCTACATTTTCAGAAGAAATAATTTTTTTATGAATCAAACGTCTAATATCGGTTGAAATCTTATTACGCATCTTAGCAATAGTAACATATCTAACCGTTGCCTCGATACCTGATGCTAAAAAATTCAACCTAGTATGAGGTTTTTTTTCAACTTTTTTAGGATATCTTTTCCAAAGATCATTCATAGCTTCTTTAACCGCTGAAATCAAAATTTTCTCAGCAGACTCTATATCACTTTCATAAGTTACAGAAACTTTGATTTCATCAAGTATGTAATCATCAGAACCCGTGTAATTTATAATTTCTTGATCAAAAATAATAGAAGTTGGCAACATAACCGTACGATTAGATCTCTCCTCACCTTCAATAGTACCACCAACTTCATCTAGATAAATATGGGTCATAGTAATATCAGTTATATCGCCGGTAACACCAGATATAACCACACGATCATCAATACGAATAGGTCTACGCATAACTATAATCAGCCAGGCAAGAACACCAGTAATCGGTTTCTGTAAAGCCCAACCAAGAGCAACAGTTAATAAACCAGCGATAAAACCAAATTCTGCCCAACTACCATAATAATATGCAAAAATAAACAAAAACAAAAAAAGAGCAAAAAGATATTTAATTAAACTAAAAAAAACAGCAACATTATGCATCTGTTTTTTAGATTTAACTTTTTTAATTAGAAATCTCCTAATTAATCTAAAGATTATACTAAAAACAACAAAAGTAATAACAACAATTAGAATCAAACCTATAAGATCAGAATATTCCGAAAGGAACCCTTCAACCGCGTTATCAAAAACACTAAGAAACCACATATAAACAAAACCAAATAAATATCTTCAAATACTTAAACATTTATGAAACAAAACTTAAAAAAAAATTTCAAGCGAAAGAAATATAACTACATAGTTACATACTATTTTTTAAGGTGATGCGGATGCAGAAAACATTATTTGATTTTATAGAAGAAAACAATATAGAAAACTCAAAAAATAATATACATTAAAAAACCCAGAAAAATTAAAAAAATATTTTTTCCAAAGCTGGGGAGGAAAAAAAGCGAATTAATACTATAGACTAGAATCTTTGTTTTTAAAATATCTCCACACAGCAAAACCAATAAGTAAAACAAAAGCAACAAAACATATAACCGCGATTGTTTGAAACAATGGATCATGCCATATAACCATATTTGAAGACACAAATGAATTAACACCACCTGAAGCACTATCGGAAGCTGCCTCACAAGCAGTATCAGTACCATCACTGTACCCTGAAGTATTCATTAAATTATTAACTGTATCTGAAGCGGTTCTTTTCATCTCAATATCGCCACCACTAACACCTAACGAATCAGCAACAGCACGAGTACCAGTTTCATTAACAGTAGTAAAACCATCAGAAGAACCAGAAGAATAAACAATCGTATCAGAAGATCCCATCTGAGTAGACGTCCAACCAATTACTCTGCCTTTAACATATTGAACAACACTAACAATGCTTACTAGTAAAGAAAAAAACGCAGCTGAAAACATAACAACTATACGAGTATTCTCAGGATGAAGCAAACATTCACCCTTCCAAGTTAAACAATAATAAACCCATTTATGGCCATCTCGTTCTCTTCTCTTCACTAAACCTGCTTCATTTAGTTTATTTAAATGCTCATGAAGAGTAGCCTTGTTAAGATCAGTTTCAGCAGAAATATCTTTAAGACTCATCTTCTTACCATCAAGAATCTTTAAAATAGAGAGTCTAGAATCAGAAGCAAGAGCCTTGAAAGTACTCATATCCAGTGTAACCTTAGCCATACTATATCTTATATTAGTTAAGCATTATTTAAAAACTATCTGTTTTCGTTTGGTATTTACCAAACAAAAATAAAATTGTTTTTTTATGATTAATTTTTTAACATATCGAAACATCTAGGATTTAAAAAAAAAACAAATGGAAGTTGAGGATTGATTTAAAAAATGATACAATCAAAAAAAACAAAAATAGGTTACCTTATAATTTTATTTTTAATAGCAACTACTATAATTACAACAGGGGCTGCATCAGCAGCTAACGGTCAATTGACAGAAGAAGAAATACAATTTATGAATGATGCAAAAGACAGTCTGAACATGGTTATGACTCTGCTATGGGTTGCTGTAGCAATAGTCTTAGGTATCATGGTGATGATGGTTATCATTTGTTATGTCTTGATGTCTACAACAAAAAAATATCTTCAAAGAATCGATCATCTGATAGGTGTTAGACAATCACAAAGATATGGAAACTGGGAGGATCATAACTCGTATCAAAAATATTAAAAAAAATAGAAACATTATATGGAACTGTAGAAAAATATGGAAAAAGAAGAACTTATCACATTGCTTAAAGAATGTGATGCAATAAAATTTGGAAAATTTGTTTTAACATCAGGTGCTGTTAGTAACTATTACATAGATATAAAAAAAGCTAGCACCAAGCCTAAAGTTCTTAAAAAAATAGCTGAAACAATTTCTGAATATGCTGAAGGTTATGATGTTCTTGCAGGAATGGAACTAGGCGCAGTACCGCTTTTGGTGGCAACAAGTCTAAAAACAGGTATACCCTATTCAATAATAAGAAAAGAAAAAAGAGAACATGGTACAGAATCACAAATAGAAGGCGAGAAGGTAACAAACAAAAAAGTATTAGTTATAGAAGATGTAACAACTAGCGGCGGGTCAGTTGTAAAAACACTAAAGATACTTCGTCAAAACCATGCCAAGGTTGATGAAGTAGTTGTAGTAGTGGATCGTGAAAGTGGAGCAGAAAAAAAAGTACACGATCTAGATGCAAACCTAATACCTCTAATATCAGTAAGTGACATACTGGATGAATAGTAAAAATAGATGTTAGATATAAATAATAAAAGCTGTATTTCAACAAAAAAAAACATATATTGAGAATTAAAAAAATATATTTTTAAAAAAAAATGTAGGGAGGCTTGAAAAAGTTTGAATATTCTTGTAGTAGGCGGAGGAGCTAGAGAACATGCAATTTGTGAAGCAGTTAAACGTTCAAAAAATGCTAAACTGTTATCTATAATGAAAAACCTTAATCCAGGTATAAAAAAAATTGCTGTAAAATTTTTACAAACACCGGAGACAGATATAGGAAAAGTAGTAGATTTTGCAAAGAAAGAAAATGTTGACATAGCAATAATTGGTCCGGAGGCACCGTTACAGCAGGGTATAGTAAATGAACTTGAAAAAAATGGTATTAAAACCTGTTCACCTTCAAAGGAAGCAGCCAGAATTGAAACAGATAAAGAATGGATGCGTGGTATTTTAGATAAATACAAAATCACAGGTCAACTTAAACATCAAACATTTACTGATGCGAAAAAAGCAAAAAACTATATTGAAAGCCTTAACGCCGAAGTTGCAATAAAACCAATTGGGTTAACAGGTGGTAAAGGAGTTAGAGTAGCTGACGATCATTTCAATGGAACAGATGAAGCAATAAAATACGTTGAAA
This sequence comes from uncultured Thermoplasmatales archaeon, assembly GCA_964384785.1. Lineage (GTDB taxonomy): Archaea > Thermoplasmatota > E2 > DHVEG-1 > DHVEG-1 > JAZKSG01. Next base: position 16,402 of record CAYLLH010000098.1, read on the forward strand.
AAGTGATAAAACAAAAAATTGGTGGAAAATCAAAGGTTTTAATAGAAGAAAAAGCAGAAGGAGAAGAATTCACTCTTCAAGCATTTTCTGATGGAAAAACAGTGATGCCATTACCAGCAGTTCAAGATCATAAAAGACTACTTCCAGGTGATGAAGGACCAAACACTGGTGGAATGGGTGCATATTCGTGTGCCAATGGATTACTACCTTTTTTAAACAAAAGTGATTATGAGGAAGGAGCCAATATTTTACAAAAAATAATTGAAGCACTCGGCAAAGAAGGATGCCCTTATGTAGGACCAATATACGGACAATTTATGCTTACAACAAATGGACCAAAAATAATAGAAATCAATGCAAGATTCGGGGATCCCGAGGCAATGAATGTTCTACCACTTTTAGAAACAGATTTTGTAGAAATATGCCATGCGATGACAGAAAAAGAATTGGATCAGATGAAAATAAAAATAAATCATCAATCAACAGTCTGTAAATATGTTGTACCAGAAGGATATGGTAAAAAAAGCATGGCGGGAGAAAAAATCTATGTTGATGAAAACAACATCGAAAAAACGGGTTCAAAACTATTCTATGCATCTGTAAACAAAATGAATGATTTTATTACCACAACAACATCACGATCATTAGCAGTTGTTGGAATATCAAACCAGTTATCTGAAGCTGAAAAACTATGTGAAGAATCACTAAAACATATCAAAGGAGATCATATTTTTATAAGACATGACATAGGAACAGAGAATCTACTGAACAAAAAAATTACTCATATGAACAAAATACTTGGAATATGAAAGAAGAAATACTAATCTATTTTATTGGAACCGCTGGATCAGGTAAATCAACTTTTACACAAAGTTTCAAAAAATGGATGGATGTAAACGGATTAGATTCAATAATAGTTAATCTTGACCCTGGAGCAGATAACTTACCATATGAACCTGATGTTGATGTACGAGACTGGATATCACTAGAGGAAATAATGGATTCATATAATCTTGGACCAAATGGCGCTCAAATAGCTTGTGCAGATTTAGTAGCATTAAACATAGCAGAAATAAAAGAAACCATAGAGTCCTTCAAAACAGATTATGTATTAGTTGATACACCAGGGCAACTAGAACTTTTTGTTTTTAGAGAATCTGCAAGACAAATAATAAAATTTTTAAATCCAACTAAAACAATGATAGCTTATCTTATAGATCATGCTCTAGCAAAAACAGCATCTAGTTTCGTATCACAGAATCTTTTATCATTAAACACAAATTTTAGACTTCAACAACCACATGTTAATCTACTAAGTAAAACAGATATGCTTTCTGATGAAGAAATAAAACAAGTAGAAAAATGGTCAGAAGACATATACGATCTAGAGCAATCATTATACCAAGAAGAGGCATCTATGCATCGTGAGTTAAACGAAGAAATAATCAAAATGATGAACAATCTTGGTAATCAGATACCAACTTTTTTCGTAGGAAAAGGAGAACTATATCAACTAGAAGACTTCTATACAACTATACAGATGCAGTTTCATGGTGGAGAAGACCTAATGAAAGACTAAAAAAAAATTAGTCATCAAATCTTTTAACTTTTTTATTTTTACTAAGTAAAACCACCCGGGATGGTTTTTGTTCCAATGGAAGGCCATAACCAATTTTTTCACCAAGTTTCAAACCAAAATTTTTAACTTTTTCATGAGAAGGCATATTTGAAAGTTTCATACGTTTCCGTGAGTAACCAACAAAAACATAACCCTTGGGTTCAATAAACATAGGATCAGCAATTTTATCCAAAGAAGCAAATTCATCAATGTATTTATTATCCATATTCCAACCATCGATAAGAGTATGTCTAATAACAGTACGAGTATCTAGAGAAGGCAATATTTCTAAAGTTTGTTTGATTTTCTCCCAACCGTCACTAATTAAAGGTGAACAAATTTTTTTATAAACATTTTTATTTGGAGCTATAACAGATACATAAAGTTGTTTAGGAAGAGTTTCAAGATTTTTTAATGCCTCAGGATTTGTTCCATTGGTAACTAGAAAAGTAGTCATATTTTTTTTATGGCATTCCTCAAAAAAATCTCCTAATTTAGGGTATAGAGTTGGTTCACCAGATAGAGAACAAGCTACCATATTTGGATTATTTGCTTCTTTCCATTTTTTTTGATCGCAACGTTCATCGCCTTTAAAACCTGTGATAAGTCTTCTTTGTTCCTCTATCGATTTTTCTAAAATAAAAGAGGGTTCATCATATTTTTTTAACTCTGTTTCATTGAAATCTTGATGCCTCCAACAGAATAGACACAGATGAGTGCAATGGTTTATTGTTGGCGTCATTTGAAGGCATCTGTGTGATTTTATTCCATAAAAGGATTGTTTGTAGCATTCTCTGTTAAATAGAAGGCTTTGACGCATCCAATGACAAAGTTTTACTCCTGAGTGTTCTCCGACTATTCCATATCTTTGCTTTTCTAAGATTTTTTTTAACTCTGAATTCATTTTCTATCCTTCCGCCTTCTTATTAGTCATTTGTAAACAATAACTGTTATATTAATTTAAACCTTATAAAAATAACGATTGTTAATACAACAAATATATGTAAAAAAACCAATTATATGAAATAATTAATAATAAACTAAAATTAAATAATAAATTATAAATATCTGTAAAACAAATACAATATTGCAAAAGTCAAAAAAATAACCTTAAGAAAGGCTTATGAAGAGGGAAAAAATAAACATGAATAAAAATAAAAAAAATTTTTTAATAGCAATAACGATAATATCTATGCTATTGATAGGAACATACATACCAATAACAATAGCAGATAATGAAAATTATAAACACAAAGGATTTGACAAAGGACCATCCTCTTTACCAGTGGTTCCTTTAAAAAAGACAACACTAGTAAACTTTGATGAAAACAGCTATTTAGACGACTATGCATATTTAGCATCTGTTCCAACAGCAGTTTTTAAAGAACAAAATCAACTAAAATATTATGAAGCAGACAAAGAAAAAGGTATATCTTGATTATGCCGCTACCACTCCCATTGACCCCCGATCTTTAAAGGCAATGCTTCCTTATTTAAAGGATGATTTTGGTAATACAATGTCGTTACATTCTTTCGGTCAGAAAGTTAAAGTAACTCTCGAAAAAAGCCGGGAAAGAGTAGCAGGTTTAATCGGAGCAGAACCAAATGAAATAATCTTTACAAGCTCAGCCACAGAAAGCAATAATTTAGCTATAAAGGGCGTTGCTTTTGCAAATAAAAACAAAGGGAAACATATCGTTATTTCTCAGATAGAACATCCGTGTATATTAGAAAGCTCTAAATGGCTGGAGAAACAAGGATTCAAAGTAACAAGAATACCAGTTGACGAAAACGGTCTTATTTCTCCTAACAAGATAAAGAAGGCAATTCAAAAAGACACGATTTTAGTATCAATCATTCACGCCAACAATGAAATCGGGACAATCCAACCTATAAAAACGATTGGAAAAATCTGCAAAGAAAG
>CAYLLH010000099.1:0-7552 GCA_964384785.1 uncultured Thermoplasmatales archaeon
TCAGGCTTTTCTTGATAAAAGTAGATATGTAAAAAGTTTTAAATCGGTGTGAAATTATGAAGATTAAATCCCAGGAGAAACTTAATTCAGGATATCACAAAGTTTCTGAAAAACAGAAGATTTTAAATATTATTCTTTTGTTTTCGGAGTTTAAATTTGGGGAGAGGCAAAAAAACTATGTTTGATACGAAAGAAAAATATAATCCGGTTAGTAAAAATTTTGGAAAATTAGAACTAGTTGATAAGGAAATTTTCTTTATATCGTTTAATACAAGAGATAATTAAAAAAGCGGTATTATTGAGAATAAATCCTGTATCATATCAAATACTTGTAAGGCATCAAGTCCCATAAGGATGAGGAAGATGATTACAAGTATTATAAAAAATTTTATTGCAAATTTTATGATTTTCCAAGCAAGAAAAATAACTATTATTGCAACCAGGAAAATCGCCCAAAGTGGTAAAATAAATCCAAAAACTTCCATTTTTTTCACCAAAGATTTGTAGAATGTATGATTCTGATATAAGATAAAGCTTTTTGTTTTTTAGAAAAAAGTTCTAAATAGGTTTTGTTGTATTCTTATTTTTGTGTATATAAACGAGGATTTTGTAAAGAAAAACTCTGTTGAACGTAGAGATTATCAGGTTAATATTGCTGATTCAGCAGCTGAGGGGAATAGTTTAGTTGTTCTACCAACAGGTATGGGTAAGACTATTATTGCTTTGATTTTGATCTCTCGTAAACTTAAAAAAGATAGTGGTAAGATTCTTTTTTTGGCTCCTACTAAGCCTTTGGTTAATCAACATGCTGAATTTTTGAAAAAATTTCTTACTGTTGATGAAGAAGATATTCTGGTTTTCACAGGCGAGGTTTCACCTAAGGATCGTACTAATAAATGGAAAGAATCTCGTATTGTTGTTTCAACTCCGCAGGTTATTAAAAATGATTTACTTTCAGCTAGATTTAGCTTGTCTGATGTATGTTTTTTGATTTTTGATGAAGCTCATCATGCGGTTGGTGATTATTCTTATGTTTTTGTCTCTGAAATGTATCAACGTCAGCGTAAAAATCGTTTAGTTTTAGGTATTACCGCATCACCTGGTGGAGATATCGATAAGATTCGTGAGGTTTGTCGTAATCTTGATATTAGTAATATTGAAATTAGGACTAAGTATGATCCTGATGTTAGTCCATATGTTCATGATTTGAAGATTTCTTGGCAGGATATTGTTCTTCCTAAGGATTTTGGTGTAGCTGCTCAGCTTTTGAAGAAGTCATTGCGTAGGCGTCTTGATTTTTTGAAAAAAGTTGGTGTTTTAGATTCTGCTTCTCTTTCTAGGGTTAATAAGAGTAATCTTTTAGAGGCTCAGCGTCGTATTCAAACTGAGATTAAGAATCGTGTTAATCCTCCTAAGGTTTTGTTTAAAGCTGCTTCTGTTCAGAGTGAAGCTATGAAGATTCATTATGCTTTGGATTTATTACAGACTCAGGGTGTTAATGCGCTTAAAAAGTATGTTAGTCGTATTAGTAAAGAGTCTTCTTCGAAGGGTGGTAGTCGTGCTTCCCGTTCTGTAATGTCTGATGAAGAGTTTTTGGAAGCTGTTGCTTATGCTAAATCTTTAGATATAGAGCATCCTAAGATTGATAAAATACAGTCTATCGTTGAGGCGCAGTTTAAGAATAATCGTGATTCTAAAATTATTGTTTTTACTCACTATCGTGATACTTCTTCTTTTGTTTTAGAGAAACTTGAAAAGGTTAAGAATGCTAAACCTGTTCGTTTTATTGGTCAGGCTGGTAAAGAGGATGATAAGGGTTTGACTCAGAAGCAACAGGCTGAAGTAGTTAAAAAATTTAAGAAAGGCAATTATAATGTTTTAATTGCAACATCAGTAGCTGAAGAGGGTTTAGATATTCCTTCTACGGATCTTGTGGTTTTTTATGAACCCATTCCTTCTGAGATACGTTTTATTCAACGTAAAGGTCGTACAGCTCGTAAAATGCCTGGTAGAGTTATTATTTTGATTACCAAAGGAACATCTGATGAAGGGTATTATTGGTCTGCTAAACGTAAAGAAAAAACTATGCGTCGTCAGCTTGAACTTCTTAGATCTAAATTGGATAATGAATTTAAATCATCTCGTGAAATTCTTGAAGAAACAGAATCAGAAAATAAGGCTGATCAGAAGACTCTTGGCGAGTTTAAAAATCGTGATTCTAAGAATGAGTTAAAAATTGTTGTGGATCATCGCGAGTATCGTTCTAATGTTGTAAAAAATCTTGCGTTGAAGAATGTTTTTGTTGAACCTCGTCAACTTGATGTCGGTGATTATATTCTTTCAAGTCGTATCGGTGTTGAACGTAAAGAAGTTGATGATTTTTTGTCTTCTTTGATGGATGGCAAATTGTTTAAACAGATTCGTCGTTTGAAAGAAGTATACCCTCGACCTATTCTAGTTCTTGAGGGTAAAAACCTGTATGAGAAACGTAATATTAATCATAACGCAATTTTTGGAAGTCTAGCTTGTATCTCTGTTGACTATGGTGTCTCTATTATGAGTACTAATGATGCTATTGAAACAGCTGATCTTTTACGTGTTATAGCTCGTAGGGAGCAAAAAAAACATGGTAAAGGTATAGCAGTACGCGGTGAGAAAAGTATGATGAATATGCGTGAACGTCAACAGTTTCTTATTGAAGGTCTTCCTAATGTTTCAGGTGTTATAGCTCGTCGTCTTCTTGATCATTTTGGTAGTGTTAAAGCTATAGTTAATGCTTCTGAGAAGGATTTAATGGAAGTTCATGGTGTGGGTAAAGGTATCGCTTCTGATATTGTGAAAACTCTTGATGCAGAGTATTCTGATGATTAAAATAATATTTTTTTGTTTTTTTATCCCAAATATTTTTATCCTATTCTTTATTACAGGGTTGAAAATAAGAATAAAATATTATTTATTTTAATAATAAGGTGATCTACAATGGCAGTTGATGAGAAAATTGAACAAGTTTGTGATGGTTTAGACATGTTACATGAGGATAATAGTATCCCTCGTAACATTCGTGAAGGGGCTTTAAATGTTAAACAGACTCTTTTGAAAGATTCTGATCCTTTAGATGTCAGAGTTTCAAATGCTACTTCAAGACTGGATGAGTTAGCTAATGATCCTAATATACCTCTTCATGGTCGTACTTTAATTTGGAATATTATGAGTCGTCTTGAGGAGTTGGCTTAGAATAATATTTTTTTTAAATTTTATATTTTTTTTCTTTTTCCAAAAAAATAGAAAGTTTTATTATGTAGAAGTCTACAATTAAAAAGGGAAAAAATGGAGTTGATGTTTTTTTATGATTAGAATTGGTCCGGCTGGTATACCTCTTTCTTGTAAAGGACGAACAAACAAAGATGGTATTGTTTACACAAAAGAAGTTCTTGATTTGAATGCTATGGAGATTCAGTTTGTTCGTGGTCTTTATGTTATGGAGGATGAAGAAGCCGAGTTTATTAAAAATTATGCTGATGATTTTGATATAACACTTAGTGTTCATGCACCGTACTATATCAATCTAGCAGGTGATAAACAAGAAGTAGCTCTTAGTAGTGAAAAGATTTTGTTTTCTGCTGAACTAGCTGATAAGATGGGTGCTAAAACTGTTGTGGTTCATCCAGGTTATTACGGTGATGAACATCCTAAAGAAACTATTGATAAAATTAGTAAAAACTGTAGTAAACTTATGGATTCAATTAATGACAAAGGATTAGATGTTAAGATTGGTCTTGAACCTATGGGTAAACGAAAAGTCTTTGGAAGTTTTGATGAAATAATTGAGATAAGTAAAAATGTTGCTGGAGTTATTCCTTTGGTGGGATTGGGTCATATGCATGCCCGCAGCGATGGTGGGTTAACTGAACGTGAAGATTTTGAGGAGATTTTTAACAAGGTTTCAGATTTTGATCTTGATAGTATTTTGATTCACATAACTGGTGTATTATATGAGGATGGTAACGAGTTTTATCATATACCTATCAAAAAAGGCGATATGCCTTTGAATCCTTTGATTAATCTTATTTTGGATAATGATTATGATGTGACTTTTATTTCTGAGTCCCCTCTTGTAGAACATGATGCTATTTATCTTCGTTTACAGGTAGAAAAAGCTATTATGAAACGTACTGAGAAGGAAGCAGCTGATTACCGTGATCTTTCTGAGATTATTGGTAGAGAAGAAGAGGAAAAAAACGAAAAAGAAGAAGAGGAGAAAGAAAAATAGTTTTTTTAAAGTCGGAGTTTGACTTGTTTTATGTGTTTCGATCGCTCTATTGGTTTTATCCAAAAAGAAATTAAAAAAATTCTTTCAAGTGTCGATCGAGAGGATATAAAAAAAGTTGAAGAATTGTTTTTTAAATCTAACCGTGTTTTTGTTTATGGAGCAGGTCGTTCTGGTCTTGTAGCTAAAGCTTTTGCTATACGACTTGTTCATCTGGGTTTTCAGACTTTTGTTATTGGTGAAACTATTACTAGCCCTGTTCAAAGGGATGATCTTGTGATTATTGTCTCTGGTTCAGGGGAAACGATTCCTGCGGTTATGACTGCTGAGATTGCTGATAATCTTGGTGCTCGTGTTGTTTCTATTACTGCTAAACAAGATTCTGAGATAGCTCGTTTTGCTGATGTAACTCTTTTTATTTCTCTTGATTGTGATGATGAAAAAAAACGTTGTAATCTTGCTCCTTTAGGTACTCTGTTTGAGGCTAGTGTCTGGATTCTATTGGATGGTTTTGTTGCTGATATTTTAGAACAAAAAAATGAGACTGAAGAGGATATGCGTAAGCGTCATGCTACTCTTCAATAATAATATGTTTTTTTAGGATAGTTTTTTGTATTAAAAATTGAATTCAAGATATAGTTTTTTTGGGCCCTTAGGGTAGCTTGGCATCCTTGTACCTTGGGGTGGTATAGACCTGAGTTCAAATCTCAGGGGGCCCATTATTTTTTTTGTTAAATCTTTAATGCTATAGGAGATTTTTGGTAATATCGAAACAATTAATAGATGACAAAATATTTTAAGATTGGCGATTGTTAAATGAGTTATTTCCTTGTAAGACGTTATCCACGTTTGGCATTAGTTTCTAGTGGTTTTGCTTTTGCTGTTGTAATTTTTGTTTGGGTTCATTTATTATTTAACATTCCTAAGTTAGTTAGTGTTTTAGTTGCAGGTGTGTTTTGTTTTTTTTATGAATTATTTGTGTATAAGTTTTTTTTTCAAGATAAAAAGAAATAGTTTTTTTAGTTAATTTTGTTATTTTTTTTACAAAATTTTAAATATATATTTTATAATATTTTGTTTTTGATATATATGATGAAGGTTTATAAAAAATTTTTAGGAATATTAACTGTCTTTTTATTAATTGGTTTAGGTGTATCCGCTGTAAAAATTGATTTAGAATCAACTGATTTATCATCTTTTAATTCAAGATCAACTGTTTTAAAAGAGGCAGATATTGTAATCCCTGATGATTTTACAACTATACAAGAAGGAATCGATAACTCCCAGCCAGGTTATACAGTTTTTGTAAAAAAAGGGATTTATGAGGAAAATATTAGGATTAATAAAACAGGTTTATCTTTAATTGGTGAAAATAAATATAACACTATTATTGATGGAGGATATGGATCCAGTCAAGGAATAATTATTGATGCTTCAGATGTTGTAGTTAAAAATTTTACAATTAGGTATTATAAGGATGCGTCTAGAGATGATATTTTTAGTTGGAATCAAGCAGGTGTTGAGGTTAAAAAACCTAATGTAACAATTTTAAACAATAGATTTATTGATAATGGTGTTGGAGTTGAGCTTTTTTCTAAGGCTTTTAATGCTACTATTAAAAATAATTTTATGATAAATGATGGTTTTTTGATAGGTAATTATCTTGATATGGAAGGTTTTCCTAATATAACTAAGAAATCTTTTTTACATAATATAGAAAATAATACAGTAAATGGTAAACCTGTTTATTATTTTGAAAATAAAAAAGATTTTAGTGTTCCTTCTGATGCTGGTCAAATTACTTGTGTGAATTGTTCTAATTTTACTATTGAAGATTTATTTTTGAGTAATAATGATTTTTCGATAATTTTGGCTTATTGTTATAATTCAGTTATTAGAAATAATACTGTTGAGGATACTAATGGTGAAATTCTTTTATTTAAATGTGAAAACAGTACTGTTAGTAATAACCTGATAAGAAATACTTTTAAAGGTATTTGTTTGGAATTGGGTTCAAAGAACAATATTGTTAAGAATAATGAACTTTCGAACAATTATGTCGGTGTTTCTCTTTATTCTGAAGGGGTTAACAACACTATTTATAAAAATAAAATTTATGGTAACTCTGGGCCTATGGCTGCTGGTGTTGAAGTTGTATCATATATTGGTGGATGTCATAAATTTAATAATATTTCTGAAAACATAATTTATGATAATCCGATTGGCATTCATTTCAGTGGAGATTGTGTTAATAATAGTGTTTATAAAAATCAGTTATTCAAAAATCTAATTGGTATCTATCTACAACAATCTTCTGATTATAACAAAATAGTTGGTAATGTTTTCTTTAAAAACTTCGTGAAGGCTTTCTTTTTTAGATGCAGTACAAATATTTGGGATTTTAATGATTGGGGGAGACATAGAATTCTTCCTAAGCTTATTTTTGGTTTTAAAGAATTTGAGAGAATAGTTATTCCATGGTTTAATGTTGATTTGAGGCCTTTTGATTATGTTGATATGTAAAGATATTATGTAAAAATTTTTCCAATTTTTTTTATTTTTTTTATATTAATACTGTAAAACTTATATAATTAGTAATATATTATTAATGTATAGAGATCGTTTATTTCTATATTTGAAAAAATAAAAAAATGTGGGATTTATGGCTAAAGATAAACCAAAAAAAGAGAAAAAGAAGAAACTTCCAAGAGAATTCTGGTCTGTTAATTTTTCAAATCTTTTTGAACGAGGTGCATATTATGGTATGACTGCTGTTGCTGCTTATCATTTTAACACTAATCTTGGTATTCCTAGTTGGATTGTAGGGATATATCTAACTATTTCGATGGTTATGATTAATTTTTTGCCATTGATTTCTACTGCTCTTGCAAGCAAATATGGATTTAAAAAGATTCTTTTAGCTTCATATACCACTCTTTTTATTGGTTATATTTTTTTAGGTCTTGGTAATACGATTATTCTTGTGGGTCTAGCTTATGTTGTTATGGGTTTTGGGTCTGGTTTTGAAAAAGCATTGATTGCTGCTTCGATTTCTCATTCTTCTGATGAAGATAACCGTGTTTTTGCCTTTAATGTTTATTATTGGATTATAAATACTGGTGCTTTTATTGTTCCTCTTAGTATAACTTTTCTTTTTGCTCCTGTAAATTTTGGAACAGTTTTTTTCCTTATGGCTTTGTTTATCGCTTGTAGTTTTACTATTATTTTAACTTCTTACAAAAACCCTATTGAGCCTGATCCCTCTGTTCCAGCTTTTAAAGCTGT
>CAYLLH010000100.1:0-12401 GCA_964384785.1 uncultured Thermoplasmatales archaeon
AGTCTTTACGATGCTTTTATAATAGAAGAAGAAGGCTTGATTTCTGAGATGGTTGTAGGAGAATATCAAGATCTTTTGCTTTCCTCGCCACCAAGAGTAACAAGAGTTTCTTCTGGTAAAAAAGCTCTTGAAAAAATAAAGACCGAAAACTATGACCTTGTTATTACAATGTCAAAAAACATAGGAACAGATCCATTTAGTTTTGGACAAAAAATTAAGAAAACATGTCCAGAACTCCCGATAATAATTCTAGCAACGGATTCTGCTGATCTTCATATATGCCAGGATAGAATTCATGAGGAAGGAATAGATAGGGCATTTTTTTGGAATGGTGACACCAGGCTTTTTCTTGCAATTATAAAATACGTTGAAGATAAAAAAAACATTGATTATGATATTGTATCAGGAGATGTTAGAACAATTATTGTTTTAGAGGATTCTATAAGATATTACTCTATGTTTTTGCCAATAATCTATACTGAAATTGTAAAACAAATACAAAGATGTCTTTCAGAAGATTTGAATGAGATGCAAAGACTATTGCGCAGAAGGGCAAGGCCAAAAATACTTCTCGCAACAACATATGAAAAAGGCTTAGATTTATATTCAAAATATAAAAAAAATATCCTTGGAATTATTTCTGATGTTAAATTTTATAAAGAGGGAAAATTAGATAAAAATGCAGGTCATGATTTTATAGAGTATGTAAAAAGTGATAACGAAAACCTACCTACAATGCTTCAGTCATCTGATCCAAAGAACAGGCGAAGAGCAGAAAAAATAAATTCCTATTTTATTTACAAGAATTCTTCTACTTTGCTTCAAGATTTTGATGATTTTTTAATGAATCATCTTGGTTTCGGTGATTTTATTTTTTTAAAACCTGTAAATGGTGAAAAAAAAGTTACTGAAATTGACCGCGCGTCGAACATGGAAGAATTTGAGAAAATTATGAAGAAAATACCAGCTGAATCAATTAGATATCATGCAGATCGTGATGATTTCTCAAATTGGTTGATGGCAAGAGGTGAATTTAATCTAGCCTTGCTATTACGTCCAAAGACAGCAGATGATTTTACTAATTTGGATGAGAACAGAAAATTCTTGATAGAAATTTTCAAAGAAACAAGAAGGAAGAAACAACTTAAAGCAATGACTGATTTCTCACAACAAACATTTGAATTTGACAATTCTTTCACAAAAATCAGTGGTGATTCTTTAGGTGGAAAGGCAAGAGGTATAGCATTTATCCGATCTTTGATTGCAATGTATAATTTAAATGACAAATATAAAGATCTGAATATTATTGTTCCTAGTACCGCGGTGATTGGTACTGAAGAATTTGACGATTTCTTAAAACAAAATAAAATTCGTGAAAAAATTAAAAAAATTGGTGATTTTTCCGATAGTAGAATATCCAAAATTTTTTTGGATGGGAAACTTTCTGAAGAGTTAACCAAAAAATTAAGAAAGATTCTAAGAAAATTTAAAAAACCACTTGCTGTACGGTCATCAAGTCTTTTAGAGGATTCACAACATCATCCTTTTGCGGGTATTTATTCTACATACCTTATACCAAATAATCTTAAGACGTTATCTGAGAGAGAGGATCAATTAATTCAAGCGATCAAATTGGTTTACGCCTCAGTTTTTTATAAAAAGGCAGGAGAATACATTAAATCCACTTCCTCAAGGATAGAAGAAGAAAAGATGGCAATCATCATACAAGAAGTAGTTGGACAAAATCACAATGGGTGGTATTATCCTACTTTTTCAGGTGTCGCGCAATCCTATAATTATTATCCAATGCCTTATCAAAAAAGAGAAGAGGGTGTGGCGAATCTTGCTGTAGGGCTGGGTTATTCTGTTGTTGGTGGAGAAAAAACATTTCGTTTTTGTCCGAAATATCCTGATATTTCAGAAATGAATGTGCCAAATTCCGCTTTTGAAAACACGCAAAATACTCTGTATGTCTTAGATTTAAATGACGCTCAGAAATTTACACTTACTGAATCAGATTCAGAAAATCTGGAAAAAATAAAAACATCAGATATTTTGGAAGATGGTGAGTTGGAATATGTTGCCAGTAGCTATGATATGAACGATGATAAGATAATTGATGATTTTTCAAAAAAAGGTCCACAGTTGATAACGTTTTCAAATGTTATTAAATATGATACTTTTTCATTTTCAAAACTTTTAGAGGATCTATTGAAAATTGGTAAACAAGGTATGGGGATTCATGTGGAATATGAATTCGCTGTTGATATGCAATCAAAACCTCCAACTTTTGCGTTACTTCAAATTAGACCCATGGTCATAAATAAGGAAACTTCTAAAGTTGAGTGGTCCAAAGATGAAGAAAAATCAGATGATGTGTTGGTTTTATCAAATAACTCTCTTGGCAATGGCATTATAGATAGAATATCTGATATTGTTTTTGTTAAAAAAGAAAATTTTTCTTCTTTAAAAACTTATGAAATCTCAAGAGAAATTGAGCAGATCAATAAACTTATGACAGAAGAAGGCAGAAAGTATGTTTTAATTGGCCCCGGCCGGTGGGGTACACAAGATAGGTTTCTTGGGATTCCGGTATCTTGGTCTCAGATTTCAAATGTTAAGGTTCTAGTTGAGGTTGCCTTAGAAGATTTCAACATAAGTCCGACTCAAGGAACTCATTTCCTACAAAATTTAATATCAAGAGATATCGGTTATGTTAGTGTTTCGTTGTCTAAAAAAGATTTTATTGATTGGAATTTTTTGAACTCTAAGGAATCCATAAAAGAGCTAGAATTTGTGAAATATGTAAAATTAAAAAAACCTTTGACAATAAAACTTGATGGCAAAAATGGAAAGGCTATAGTTGTTAGAAATTAGAAAATGATTTTGTTGGTTGAGTGTAGTTTTTTTAAAAAAATTACATAGGATGTATTTTTCCTTTTATTGATCTATAGATGAAAAAAATAGTAAAATGACAATATTTTTCATTTCATTTTAACATTATAATAAAATTTTTTGATTTATTGGCAAAGTTTTAAAAAAAGTCCTTATTTACAAGTTTTTATTAAACAACAATTTTGCCGAGCAGTGCTTTATTATGTATGAGATATTAATAAAACAAGTTATATCTAAAAACGTTAAACTCATGAAAATAAAAGCTCCAATGGTTGCTAAAAAGGCTAAACCTGGTCAGTTTATTATTTTAAGAATTGATGAAACAGGTGAACGAATTCCTTTAACTATTGCTGATTTTAATAGAAAAAAAGGAACTATTACTATTATTTTTATGGAGGTTGGAAAGACAACAAAGCAACTTGGTGCGATGAAAGAAGGAGAGAGTCTTTTGAATTTTGCTGGACCTCTTGGTGTTCCATCGGAAATTGAAAAATACGGGACTGTGGTTTGTATTGGGGGCGGTGTTGGTATTGCACCATTATACCCTATCGTTAGAGCATTAAAGGACGCAGGAAACAAGGTCATCAGCATTCTTGGTGCGAAAAATAAGGATTTGTTAATGCTTGAAGATGAGATCGGAAAATATAGTGATGAATTATTAATAGCAACTGATGACGGATCCAAGGGCCATAAAGGATTTGTTAGTGATGTTTTAAAAGATATTATCGATGAAGGTACAAAACTGGATATTGCCTGGGCTATCGGCCCAGTTATCATGATGAAGGTGGTTTCCGATTTTACTCGTAAATATGATCTTAAAACAATGGTGAGTCTAAATCCGATTATGGTTGATGGAACGGGTATGTGTGGGGGATGTCGTGTTACGGTGGGTGATGAAACTAAATTTGCTTGTGTGGATGGTCCAGAGTTTGATGGACATTTGGTTGATTTTGATAATTTGATGCTGAGAAACAAGCGTTTTGTCAAAGAGGAAAAACATGCTTGTAAACTTGCAGGGGTTGATGTCTAAAGATGGCTGTTAAAAAAGAAAAACACCCTATGCCTGAACAGGATCCAAAAAAACGAATAAAAAATTTTAACGAGGTGCCATTAGGTTATGATGAAGAAACAGCTATAGCGGAAGCCCAGCGTTGTCTTCAATGTAAAAACCCTCCATGTGTAGAGGGATGTCCTGTAAATATTGATATTCCTGATTTTATAAAAGAAATAGCTAAAGGTGATTTTGATAAAGCTGTTGAAGTTCTTAAAAATAAATCAAATCTTCCGGCAGTCTGCGGTCGTGTTTGTCCGTATGAGGAACAATGTGAAGGTAAATGCACTCTTCTAAAAATGGGTGAACCTGTTGCGATAGGTCGTTTGGAGCGTTTTCTTGCAGATCATGCCCGTGAAAAAGGAGAAAATCTACCTAAAAAACCAAAATCTACTGGTAAAAAAGTAGCAGTTGTTGGAGCTGGGCCTGCGGGTCTAACCTGTGCAGGGGATCTTGCCAAGATGGGTCACAATGTTGTAGTTTTTGAGGCATTTCATGCACCCGGCGGTGTTCTTATGTATGGAATACCCGAGTTTCGTCTACCTAAAGAAATTGTCAAATCTGAGGTTGAATACATCGAAAAACTTGGTGTAGAAATCTGCTATGATGTAGTTGTAGGAAAAACAATAGATGTCAAAGAAATCATGGAAGAATATGATGCAGTTTTTATAGGTACTGGCGCGGGTCTTCCACGTTTTCTAAATCTACCTGGTGAAAACCTAGCTGGTGTTTACTCTGCTAATGAGTTTCTAACACGAGTTAATATGATGAAAGCATACAAATTCCCTGAATATGATACCCCAATAGAGATGGGTAAAAAAGTAGCTACTTTTGGAGCGGGAAACGTTGCGATGGATTGCGCACGCACTGCACTTCGTCTTGGTGCAGAAAAATCATATATCATCTATCGACGTAGTGAAAAAGAAATGCCAGCACGAAACGAAGAGATAGAACATGCTAAAGAAGAAGGCGTTATTTTCAAACTTTTAACTAATCCAACAAAGTTTATACCAGATGAAAATGGTCATGTCGCACAAGTAGAATGTATTGAAATGAAACTAGGTGAACCTGATGATTCAGGTCGAAGAAGACCCATTCCTATTGATGGATCAGAATTCAAAGTAGATATTGATACAGCTTTAATTGCAATTGGTCAAAGCCCTAACCCGCTTGTCCCTGAAACTGTGGAAGGACTTGAAGTAGAAAAATGGGGTAATATTAAAACAGATGAAAACGGTAAAACAAATATTTCTGGTCTTTATGCGGGTGGAGATATTGCAACAGGTGCAGCAACAGTCATCTTGGCTATGGGTGCAGGGAAAAAAGCAGCAAAAGCAATAGATGAATATCTAAAATAATAAAATTAGTTTATTTTTTTCTTTTTTTAGCTGCTTTAATAAGTCCATTAAATAATGGTGCAGGATGTAAAGGTCTGCTCTTAAACTCTGGATGTGCTTGTGTTCCAACGAAATAAGGGTGATCTTCTATTTCCATAAATTCCATTAATACTCCATCTGGACTTCTTCCTGAAAAAATTATGCCACAGTTTTCTAGTTTTTCAACATATTCAGGGTTTACTTCATATCTATGACGGTGTCTTTCATGAACCGTTATTTTATCATACATTTTTTGGATTTTAGTATCTTTTGTTAGTTTAGCTGGGTAACTCCCCAAACGCATTGTTGCTCCATAACGAGAATCCCGAAGGATTTCAACCTGATCCGGGATGTAATCTATAACTGCAAGTTTTGAATCTTTATCAAATTCTCTACTTGTTGCTTTTTCCATATTGCAAACATTTCGAGCATATTCTACAACAGCTAGTTGCATTCCAAGACAAAGACCGAGATATGGGATTCCATGTTCACGTGCATAACGAATACTATCTATTTTTCCTTGTATCCCTGATGTACCAAAACCACCTGGGACTATAATTCCATCTAATTGATCAAGATTTTTTAGTTTACTCGGATCTTTTTCAAAATCTTTAGAATCAATCCATTCAATTTCAGGTTGCAAACTGTTATTCCAAGATGCATGTTTTACTGCTTCAATAACTGAAATATATGAATCAGAAAGTTGACTT
Source organism: uncultured Thermoplasmatales archaeon (assembly GCA_964384785.1). Lineage (GTDB taxonomy): Archaea > Thermoplasmatota > E2 > DHVEG-1 > DHVEG-1 > JAZKSG01. The sequence continues at coordinate 6,033 of CAYLLH010000100.1, forward strand.
GTTCCTATATCAAAATATTTGCCGATTATACCGATTTTAACGGTTTTATTTAGCCTTCTTATTTTTTTTATGAATTTTTCCCAGCCTTCGATGTCTTTGTGTTTTTTTCGGAGTTTAAGATTTTGTATTATTTTTTCACAAAATCCTTGTTGTTCAAATAAAAGACTTACAGCATATATATTATCAACATCTGAGTCAGATATTACTCCTTCTTCATGTATGTTACAAAAAAGCGCTATTTTCTCACGTCTAACATTGTCTAGTGGTTTTTCAGAACGAGTCACTATAAAATCTGGTTGTATACCGATTTCTCTTAGTTGTTTTACTGAGTGTTGTGTTGGTTTAGTTTTTGCTTCACCAAGAGCATTTAAAACAGGAACATAAGTGACATGAACATAAACTACTTTATCTCCCTCTAATTTCATCTGACGCACTGCTTCTAAAAACAACTGGTTTTCGTAGTCTCCAACTGTTCCACCTATTTCTACTAGTACAAAATCCCAGTTTTTTTCTTCAGCAGGTCTTCTAACTCTTCGTTTGATTTCATTTGTTACATGCGGTATTGGTTGCACTGTTTTTCCTAGGTATTTTCCTTTTCTTTCTTTTTCTATTACTGCATTGAATACTTGACCTGTTGTGATATTGTGATATTTTGGTATGTTTATATCTAAAAAACGTTCATAATGCCCCAAATCTTGATCTATTTCTCCGCCATCGTCTGTAACCCATACTTCTCCGTGTTCAGTGGGCCGGAGTGTTCCTGCATCGTAGTTTATGTATGGGTCTATTTTCATAGCTGTTACTTTGTAGTCATGAAGCTGCAATATTTTTCCGATTGATGCTGTGGTTATTCCTTTTCCTAAACCAGACAGTACTCCGCCTGTTATAATTATATAATTAGCCATCCCTAATCAAACCAAATTGTTATTTTTTGGGTATGTATTAAATGATTTAAATTGTTTACCTAAAAAATTTTTTATTGAAATAAAAAATAAAATGTTTTAGGAATCCCCATTTTTTTGGAAACTCCCATTTTTTCCTTTTAAACAAAAAAAAAAATCTACTTTTGGTTTATTTTTTTGTTGTCAAAGAGATTTCTATTGAAGATACGTTTGAAGTACGTCCTTCTTCGTTTGTAACACTTTCTGTACCAATTATTATGTCTTTTATTTTTGCATCAGTTACAAAACGATTTCTGGTGATTTCAGCTGTATCTACTGCTCTGCTTATTGCACGTCCGCGTGCTTTTATTACTACTTCGTCTGATCCACCGTTGAACTGGGTTACAACTGCAAGTACGTAGCTCATTGGTGGTTTGTTTCCTACATAAATAGTGTTTTCTTCTGGATTTTCTATCATTTACTATTTCCTCCCTGTATTATACTAGGTTTTTTCCTATCAACAAACTTTTTATTTATAAACCTTTCGCAAATAATTCTTTTTTTATTGTCTAATATTTTAGGTTTTTCTTCTTTTATAACATATGTTTTAATTAATTATGGAAAATTATATAAAATACAATTAATTATAAAAAGGGTAGATAAAAACCCTGGTTTTGGAAGTTATATAATGAAATGCAAAAACTGCGGAGCTAAAATCCGCCCTGATTCAAAATTTTGCATATTCTGTGGACAACCAATCAAAGAAACAGAATTGAAAGTTAAAAAAACATGCCAAAAAAATTTAGCAAATTAATTTAACTTTATCAACTAAATGAGTAGGGCTTTTAGCCAAAAGTCTAATCATTGGCTCTTTACACACTGCACCCTCATCATAGATCATATCAGGCACAAATCCTAATTCATCTAATACTTTTTTTGTTCCCCATTCCATAGTAGAGTCAACACTCTTAGGTTCATTTTTCCTATCAAAATAACCAATTTTAAAACCAGCTTTTTCACACCTTTTAAGATTATCCTTGGAATATTTAATATTCATAGCGCAACGATAACTTGAATCAAAACACATGACTGTTAAAACAATAGTTGCAACATGTTTAGACCCACCAAAACAAAAAACACCACATCTACTTGCTCTTCCATTCTTTTTAATAATCCTTCCATCTAACCCAACAACATCATCAAAATTTTTAGCATCGGGTACTGCATATCCAATGTTTATCCCCACTTCCGGAATCAAAGATTCAGGAAGTAAATCAATTAATTCTCTTGAAGATTCATTCAACTCATTCCAAACATCAAAATGAACAGATGATTCAAAAACACCAGGGATTCCATCAATCAATTCCTTGTTAACATTCAAAACATTAAAACCTTTCCCTGGCTTATAACTATTTTTTATCATATTCCAAAGAACATGTTTAGATTCACCGACAGCATCCAAAGGCGTTTTTCCTAAAGCAAGAAAACCAGCTATCAATGATGATAGATTACAACCAGATCCATGAGTTTCTACAGAAACCTTCGGCAATGTAAAAACAGAAAACTTTTTTCCATCATAAAAAACATCTAAAGCATCATTACCTTTTAGATGACCGCCCTTTAAAAAAACATTTTTTGAACCCATCTTAAAAAGTTTTTTACAACTATCTTTTACGTCATCTAACTTCTTGATTTTATTCCCTGTAAGGACCTCTGCTTCATCAATATTAGGTGTTAAAACGAATGCCTTAGAAACAAGCTCTTTTTTTAAAACATCAACAAAAGTTTTATTAGATAAAGAATCGCCACTAGTTGCAACCATAACAGGATCAACCACTGCGTTTAATTTATATTCATCAATTTTTTCTGCTACAACTTTAGCAATATCTGAATTATAAAGCATACCTGTTTTTACAGTAGAAAAATTCAAATCCTTTAGAAGAAAATCTATCTGTTCTTCAACAAAACCTGAATCAATAACTTGTGTTTTTTTTACACCCTGCGTGTTTTGCGCTGTTAAACATGTTATAACAGCTGAACCATGAATTCCAAGTGAATTAAAAATTTTTAAATCTGTTTGTATACCCGCCCCGCCTGACGGATCAGAACCCGCAATAGTCAACACATTTTTTTTATTTAATTGCATAATGCTACTTCATATAATATTAGTTAGATTTATATTCTCGCCTCTTTTACACTTTCTCGGGGAAGTAGTCCTAATTAAGCTTTTATTTAAGGTGTATAAAAAAATGGATATATTAGAGGATAAACCTGGTAAACAAATCCTTTTACTTGGAAATGAAGCCATAACTCGTGGTGCTTTAGAAGCAGGTATAGATGTTGCAACGACTTATCCCGGTACTCCTTCTTCTGAAATTGCTGATACTTTTTCACATATAGCTAAATATTATACCAGACAAGATAAAGATCCTGGTTTTTATTTTGAGTACAGTACAAATGAAAAAGTAGCTTTAGAAGTTGCAGCAGCGGCATCATTTTCAGGTCTTCGAGCTCTAACGTGTATGAAACATGTTGGGCTTAATGTTGCTAGTGATGCCTTTATGACCTATATGTATGTTGGATGCAAGGGCGGTCATGTAATCATCTCAGCAGATGATCCATCATGTCACTCATCTCAGAATGAACAAGACAATCGTTTTTATGCCTGGTTTAGTGGTTGTCCCATGTTTGAACCAACCACACCTGAAGAAGCAAAAGAAATGACCCGGCTTGGTTTTGAAATAAGTGAGAAACTTAAATCACCAGTTCTATTAAGAACAACTACTCGTCTTAACCATGTCCGAGGAGCTATAACAACTAGAAAAATAATCAAATCTAAAAAAGAAGGATATTTTGAAAAAGATCCTATGCTTGTAACAGTTCCCGCAGTTGCCCGTAAACAACACCCTATTCTCCTTGAAAAAATTAAAAAAGCAGAAAAAATAAGTGAAAAATCACCTTTTAATGAAATAATAAAAATAGGTAATCCAAAAGATGTAGGAATTGTAACATCAGGTGTAGCTTTTAACTATGTTAAAGAAGTAGCAGAAGACTTGGATCTTGATGTAAAAATTTTAAAACTAGGAATGACGCATCCTCTTCCATCTAAAACCTGTAAAAATTTTATAAAAAATTGTAAAAAAATTATAATAGTAGAAGAACTAGAGCCAATTCTTGAAAAAGAATTTGAGTCAATGGCAAAAGAAATAGATGATTGCGATGTTGAAATCTTTGGTAAAAAAACAGGTCATTTCTCACGGCTTTTTGAATACAACCCTGATATTGTAATGGATGCATTTTGTAAAATTTTTGATAAAGAAAAACCATATCCAGAGCATACTGAACATAAAATAAAACTACCCAGTCGTCCACCAGCGTTATGCCCTGGTTGTCCTCACAGGGCTACTTATTACGCGGTTAAACAAGTTGCTACAAAAGACACTATTTTTCCAACAGATATAGGTTGTTACACACTTGGAAAAGCACCACCTTATGAAGTAGCAGATGTACTACTTTGTATGGGAAGTAATGCCGGTACAGCTTGTGGTTTTGCAGCATCCACTAAACAAAAAATCATTAGTTTTATGGGAGATAGTACATTTTTCCATAGCGGGATACCTGCTATAATAGATGCCGTACATCATAAACATGATCTAGTAATCACAGTTCTGGATAACCGTACAACGGCTATGACCGGTCATCAACCACATCCAGGAACAGAAACAGATGGTATGGGAAAACCAGCTAAACAACTACTAGTTGAAGATGTGATAAAAGGCTGTGGAGTAGAAGATATTCACATTGTAAATCCTAATAATATCAAGAAAACTGCTGAGGCTTTTAAAAAAGCACTTGAGTTTAAGGGACCAAGTGTTGTAGTTAGTAAATCACCATGTATCCTTTTAAAGAATCGAGATCGACGTAAGGGTGGAAAACCAGTTCCAACTTTTGAAGTGGACCAGGAAAAATGTAAACAATGCAATAAATGTATAGAAAAATTTGCTTGTCCAGCGTTTTATAAAGATAAAAATGGTAAAATAATGATAGATGAACAACAATGCAACGGCTGTGGAAACTGCGTTCAGATTTGTCCATTTAATGCTATAAAAATACGTAAGGGGGAGCAGTGATACAAACTATGAAAGAAAAAACAAATATAGTTTTATCAGGAGTCGGCGGCCAAGGAGTAATAACCGCGGCTAACATCCTTGGAAAAGCCGCTGTTAATGCTGGAGTTAATGTTTTTGTTTCAGAAGTACATGGAATGGCACAAAGAGGCGGGTCCGTAAACTGCACAATCCGAATAGGAAATATTTCAGGGCCATTAGTTGCGAATGGAACAGCAGATGCACTAGTCAGTACTGAACCAATTGAAGCACTTCGTTACATAAAATTCTGCAACAATGAAACAGAAATCATAACTGATATCACACCAGTAGTACCTTTCACAGTCTCAATAGGATCTGAAAAATATCCCGATATCGAAAAAGTTTTCAAAGAAATAGAAGATAAAGCAAATCTTTACAAAATAGATGCAGTAAAATTAGCTAAAAACGCTGGAGCACTTATCACAAAAAACGTTGTAATGCTAGGAGCTCTTGCTGCATCAGATGTTTTACCGTTTGATCCAGAAATACTAAAAAATACCATTCTTGATAATGTTCCAGAAAAATTCAAAGAGATCAACAAAAAAGCATATGAAAACGGTTTTAACGCCTACAAAAAAAACTAATTTATTTTTTTAGAATTATGGACAAAAACAACATAAAAAACTATCTTTTACTCACGTTTGCAAGTCTTGCTTTTGCAGGATCATTTATAGCAGTAAGAGTAACAAAAAACCAGATATCCTCTATAGATATAGGTTTTCTTCGTTTCGCTGTAGCAACACCTTTAATGATAATGGTTCTTTTTTTAACAAAAAAACAAATTAAACTACCATCTAAAAAAGATATTTTACCACTTTCTTTACTTGGTTTAACCGGGGTAACATTTCTCTACATTTTTCAATTCACAGGAGTTCATTATACTAATGCTTCTACTAGTGCTGTTTTGATAAATACTAATGTTGTTTTAATAGCAGTTTTTTCAGCATTTTTTTTAAAAGAAAAATTTACTTTTAAAAAAACTAGTGGCATAATCCTTTCTTTTTCAGGAGTTATAATTGTTGTGTTAGGTCAAATGACTAATGAAACAATAGTTTTTGATAATACTTTTCTTTTTGGTTGCATACTTATTCTTCTTTCAGCAGTCTGCTGGGCTGTTTTTTCTGTAGCAGGAAAAAACATGCTAAATAAGTTTGATACAATAACTCTTACAACATATGCATTTATACTGGGAACAATATTTTACTTACCCTTTGTAATATCAGATATAATAAATGTAGTTCAAGAGCCTGTCTGAGAAATAATTTCATATCATCTGGCACTATTTTATTGTTTGGACTTTACTCATCTTGATTAATGATACTATTGAAAAAAAAATTATT
>CAYLLH010000101.1:0-20234 GCA_964384785.1 uncultured Thermoplasmatales archaeon
GCGACAAGAGAATAAATGTTAAGCTGAGTTAAAAATAGAACGGCTTTTCATCTGCGGGTCTTATCAGACCGCGCAGTATTCCCAGCCGTCGAATAAAAAGTTTTTATTTAAAGTTTAGACAATTCATCTTTTAACTCATGGATTATATCCACAGCAGCAGGATCAACTTTTCTTAGAATAGCTAGATATGCACTAATAAAATCTCCAAGATACATAGCCTGCATCATTTTAGCAAGACGTTTCTCAGCATTTATTTCTATTTCTATGACATCACTTGCTACATCACTGTAGAGTTTTTTCATAAAATCAAGTCTTTTTGAAAGATATATTGATTCTTCTTTGGGATCTCGGAACATTATACATACACATTTTTTTGATATATCTGGATCTGAAGACCACCCAACTATGTTATTATGGTTACTTTCTGAAACTTCATCTGACATAGCTATGATTTTACTGTTCTCGTTGAATTGCTGACGCCATCTAAGAGACATTGGACTGTAAATTCCCCAGCCATAGATTATGGGTAATTTACCATGTATTCTTTTGGCAATTTTTTTTGATTCATTTTCTTTCTCGGGCACATTTCTTTTATTTTCTTCAAGTATTTCTTCAGTTATTTTTATTGTTTCATCTATCTCTGATTCTACTAAACCCTCATATACTCCAACTTTACCAAGAGCGAATAACGAGGAAAATAAAAGATAAGCTGTAGCTGCTCTTGGTTGATATCCTGAAGGGATTTTTATGTGTTGGAGTTTACGTTTTTTTGAAAATTTTTCTAGTTTTCCATCTGATGAAATAGTTATAATTTGACATCTTTTTTGGAATCCGTGTTTGAATGCACTTAGTGTTTCGTCTGTGTTACCTGAGTAACTTTGTACAAATAGTAATGTATTTTTGTTAGCCCATTTTGGTAGATCATATTCTCTGTTTACATATATTGGTATGTTAAGTTTAGTTCTTAGATATGTTTTTAGGATATCGCCAGATATTGCTGATCCGCCCATCCCTGTAATTATTATGTTGTCGATTTTGTATAGTTTTTCTAGTTTTGTGTTTTTGATAAGTTCCTGTGTTTCTTTTATTTGTTCTGGAAATTTTTCTATATCCTCAAACATATTCGATTTATCTATCTCTGATAATGATTTTGGATCATCTAACACTAAAAATCCTCCACTTTTTGTTTTTTTTTGTTGTATTGTATATAGGATATTTAGATATTTTCATACAATTCTGTATTTTTTTCGTTTTGGAGTTTTGACAGATAATCTTTTTATATTGTTATTCTAAGAAAAATATACTTGCTAAACTTTAGCATGATTAGGATTCTTTCAAAGGAAAGGAAGGTGAAGGGAAACGAAATATAAGAAACTGATTGTGATAGGAGTACTGATTCTTCTTTTAAACATGGTAATAGGTACTCAGTATGCTGTTACAAAAATCAGTTATGAATATTACATCCTTCATCCTTGTGAAAGTGATATAAGATATATAGGCTCAGACAATGCATCAGATAATATCAGAATGCTAAGAGTTGAAGGAGACAATGTAACTAATGTTAGAATAAAACTTTTCTTAGGGAATAATTTTTCTTTAAATCGGGATAACTATTATTCAGCAGCTATTGGAATTGTAAACGAAGAAAAAAATCCTCTAAATATTACCCATATAAATATTTCTTCAAACCAGCACACATATCTTAAAATATGGTTACATGGAGACAGAGATGCAAATGCAAACTCCACTTCAACCGACCCAAGTAGTGTTTTCATGTGGGATAATGATACACTTGTTAATGGGACAAATACTACAGCTTGGACTCTAGCAGCAGGAGATAGTGACACAAGCACCATGTGTTATAATGTTTCAGACCGAGCGAGTTCAACAGTACCAACGCCATGGGATGAAACCGCACATGTCAGATATTCAAGAGATAATCATAATGCTGTATGTGGAGAATCTGATTTTGTATGGATGCAGATTGGTGTAAGCATTCCAGAAGCAGCTGATAGTTTAGGACTTCACAGCGGAACAATTTGGATACACTTATCTTCATAAAGAATAAAACAGTAAAATATGTATACCATATTCATATAACGCATCGAGAACTACATTTGGGGGTTTTCAAGTTTAATATGGCAAAAAAAGAAATGAAAAAAATACTTGTAACTGGTGCAGTTGGGCAAATCGGATCAGAGCTCACTATGGATTTACGTGACAAATATGGAAATGACAATGTTATAGCCTGTGGCCGTAAAACAAAACCTAGTAAAAAACTAGAGGAATCTGGTCCTTTTGAGATAGGTATAGATATAACCAACAGGGAATCAGTTGAAAAACTAGTTAAAAAATACGATATAGACACTGTTTATAATATGGCAGCAATTCTATCTGCTGTTGGTGAAGAAAAACCACTACTTTGTTGGGATGTAAACATCAATGGTATGCATAATATAATGGAAATTGCTCGAGAGTATGATATGACACGTGTTTTTGTTCCAAGTAGCATAGCTGCTTTTGGCCCTGAGACACCAAAGGAGAATACTCCGCAGGAAACAATTTTGAAACCAAAAACAATGTATGGTGTTACAAAAGTAGCTGGAGAACTTCTCGGGGATTATTATTTTAAAAAATTTGATCTTGATGTTCGAGGTCTTCGTTATCCCGGCATTATTAGTAGTGAAACTCTTCCCGGAGGAGGAACTACGGATTATGCTGTTGAGATTTTTTATGAAGCTATTAAAAACAAAAAATATACTTGTTTTGTAAAAGAGGATACTCGGCTTCCAATGATGTATATGCCTGATTGTATCAAAGCAACTATGGATTTTATGCAGGCACCAGTTGAAAATTTGAAACATCACTGTGATTTCAATGTTACAGCTATGAGTTTTTCAGCTGGAGAACTTGCTGATGAAATCAAAAAACATATACCTGAGTTTGAATGTAAGTTTAAACCTGATTATCGTCAGGATATAGCTGATTCATGGCCGAGTAGTATCGATGATACTGCTGCCCAGGAGGAATGGGGTTGGAAACCTAAGTATCATCTTTCGGATATGACCAAAGATATGCTTGAGAAACTCGGTAAAAGACATGAAGAAGAAGGGTTGTAAACCCTTTTTTAATCTTTTTTTGAGTTGTTCTTACCAAAGCTTTTTTTATTATGATATATTTACATTCCGATTTGTGGAGTTGATTTCTTAATTATGCAAGAATTAAAGGATTTAAGAGGTAATGAGATGAAGGGAATTGAAGGCATTCGTAATTTTTTAGGAGAGGAAGCTGATTATTTACTGGATTTTGATGATCCAAAAATAAAAAAGGATGATTTGTATTTACCAGGTCCTGATTTTGTTGACCGGGTTTTTCGTGATACTGACCGGCCAACAAGGGTTTTGAAGAATCTTAGATCTATTTTTAATCATGGACGTTTGGCTGGTACGGGTTATGTTTCTGTGCTTCCTGTTGATCAGGGAATTGAACATAGCGCTATGGCGTCTTTTACGCCAAACCCTATTTATTTTGATCCAGATAAAATTGTTGAACTGGCAATAAAAGGTGGTTGTAACGCAGTTGCTTCAACCCTTGGTGTTCTTGGAGCGGTTTCTCGTAAGTATGCTCATCGTATACCGTTTTTGGTCAAATTTAATCATAATGAGCTTCTTAGCTATCCTAATGATTTTGATCAGCGTTTGTTTGCTGATGTTGAACAAGCATGGGATCTTGGTGCAGCGGCTGTTGGTGCCACTATTTATTTTGGTTCTGATAAAGAACTTTGTAACCGTCAAATCGAGGAGGTTAGTAAGGCTTTTAAACGTGCTCATGAACTGGGTATGGCAACGGTTTTATGGTGTTATCTTCGTAATTCTGAGTTTAAAAAAGATAAGGATTATCATAGCTCCGCGGATTTGACAGGTCAAGCAAATCATTTGGGTGTCACTATCGAAGCTGATATTGTTAAGCAGAAACAGGCGACAATTAACGGTGGATATATTGCTATGAATGATAAGGGTACTAAGTTTGGTAAGTTTGATAAGGATGCTTACACAGAACTTTGTTCTGATCACCCTATTGACATGGTTCGTTGGCAGGTTGCCAATTGTTATATGGGGCGGGTTGGTTTGATTAATTCTGGTGGTGCATCCGGTGAGAATGATTTTGCTCAAGCTGTTCGTACAGCAGTCATTAATAAACGTGCTGGTGGAATGGGTATGATTTCTGGTCGTAAAGCATTTCAGCGGCCTATGGAAGAAGGTATTAAACTTTTGAATAATATTCAGGATGTCTATCTTAGTAAAGAGGTTACTATAGCATAATTTTTCATTTTTTTTCTTTTTTTATATACAAAAATTTAGGGATACCAAAATATTTTTATACTTGTTTTAACAATATATAATTTAGGTAAACCTAAAAATTATTTGAGGGGACAAAAAAACAACAAATGAAACACAAACAACTATCTCAACTAAAATCAGGAAGCAAAGCAAAAATAATATCCATAAATGGAGGAAGAAACTTTCAAAGAAAAATGAACTGCATGGGCCTACGCGAAGGAAAAATAATCGAAATCAAATCCAAACAACCACTAATGGGACCACTAACCATAAAATATGGAAACTCAAACTTCACCATCGGAAGAGGAATGGCACATAAAATTACAGTTGAAGAAATATGACCAAAAAAATTGTATTAATGGGAAACCCCAACGTGGGAAAAAGCGTCGTATTCACAAGACTCACAGGAGCCAACGTTATATCATCCAACTACCCAGGAACAACCGTAGACTTCTCCAAAGGAAAAATGCATATAGACCAAAAAAAAGTAGAGATAATAGATGCACCAGGAACCTACTCACTAGAACCATCAAACAAAACCGAAGAAGTAGCAGCCGAACTAATGGAAGAAGCCGATGTAGTAATAAACGTAATCGATTCTACTAATCTTGAAAGAAACCTATATTTAACACTTGAACTTCTTGAAAAAAACATACCCGTAGTAATAGCTTTGAACCTATGGGATGAGACCAAACACCTTGGAATACATATAGACTCAGAAAAACTAGAAGAAATAATAGAGGTACCTGTTGAACCAATAACTGCACTCACCGGTGAAGGAATCAAAGAACTAGTATCAAGGATTAAAGATGCAAAATCACCTGAAAAAATCAAACCCACAAGCGATGAAGGAAGATGGGTTGAAATAGGTCAGATAATAAAAAAAATCGAAAAAATAGAACACCGTCATCACACCTGGAAAGATAGATTAGAAGATCTAACAATCAGACCATTAACAGGTTTCCCAATAGCATTAGGGATCATATTTTTTTCTTTTTGGATAGTTAGACTAATAGGAGAAAATCTGATTAATTTTGTTTTCGACCCTCTTTTTACAAATCTATACCAACCTCTTGTTGAAAAATTAGGAGAGATATTAGGACCTGGATGGTTCTACAAGTTTCTTATAAGCCAAGAGTATGGTACAATTGATCCAGTAGAATCACTGGGAATGCTAACCACTGGAATATATGTACCCCTAGTCATGGTCTTACCATACATAATAGCTTTTTATTTTATGTTATCAATCCTAGAAGACACAGGTTACATACCAAGACTTTCCACTCTTTTAGATAACATATTTCACAAAATTGGAATGCATGGTTACGGTGTCGTACCAGTATTTTTAGGATTAGGTTGTAACGTTCCAGGAATGCTATCAATTAGATCATTTGAAACACGAAAACAACGTTTCATAGCAGCAACACTACTAAGTATCTCAGTTCCATGTATGGCACAAACTTCACTAATATTTGCCATATTTTCAAGTAAAGAACTATCAAGCAGCATGCAATATCCGCCGATAGTTTACATTCTAATAGTTTTTACAACACTAATTTTTCTATATTTTATTACAGGGATTATTCTAAACAAATTCGTCAAAGGAGACAGCCCTGAAATATTTCTAGAAATACCAAGTTACAGAATGCCGCATTTCAAAACAACAATAAAAAAAACATGGATGCGAATCCGTTGGTTTATAAAAGATGCATTACCCTGGCTTTTCTTTGGAGTGTTTTTTGTAAACATACTTTATACGATAGGTTTTATTAAAGCTGTAGCAGAAGCATTTCAACCACTTATGGCAGGAGTATTTGGACTACCGGGTGAAACATCTGTAGTACTACTAACGGGTTTTCTAAGAAAAGACTTAGCTGTGGGAACACTTCTAAGCTTTGAAGCAGGAACCTTCAACTCAATGCAACTAGTGATTGTCGCAACTATGCTAACTGTTTTCTTCCCATGTGTAGCAACTTTTGCTGTGATGATGAAAGAACTAGGAATAAAGGATTTGATAAAAGCATCATTAATAATGATCGGAGCTGCAACCTTCGTTGGAATAGTTTTAAGAATTATACTTTTAGGAGTGTGAAAAAAACACTTGAGAAGAAAAACAATTGAAGATTATGTAGAACTTGTATATAATCTTCAAAAGAAGAAAGAAAGAGTTCATACAAATGATATAGCACAGGCATTGGGAATAAATCCAGCTAGTGTTACAGAGGTTTTTCAAAAACTTGATGAAGAAGGATACATAAATTACAAAAAATACAGTGGTGTAACTCTTACTAATAAAGGAAAAAAACTTGCAATTTTAACTCAAAACAAACATGATTCATTAAAAAATTTTTTACTACTTTTAGGAGTTGATGAAGAAATCGCTGAAGAAGACGCCTGTGAGATGGAACATATACTTCATAATGAAACCATGGAGATGATAACAAAATTTATTGAAGCTATCGAAACATGTGAAGTTACTCCTTTTTGGTTAAAACGTTTTCAAAAATTTGTAGAAACTGGAAAACTTATTGATTGCCCTGAAGAGTTAGTCGAAATAACTAAAAAAATTTCTAAAGGAAAAAAACAATAATGTTTCAAATACTTTTTAAAAGGATTTGGAATTATGTTTTTTTATTAAAGGATTATTTATGAAAAGATCATGGAGAGTTGGTTTCAGTTTTGGTCTCACTTCCGGGATAATAACAACCCTTGGTTTAATGGTTGGTTTAAACTCTGGAACAGGATCCCGAATTGTTGTTATTGGAGGCATTATAACGATTGCTATTGCTGATTCACTCTCAGATTCTATAAGTATTCATATAAGTCAAGAGTACGAAAATCATCATAAACATAAAGAAATCTGGGAGTCTACTATTTCAACATTTATTTTCAAGTTTTTATTCTCCTCATTTTTTATTATACCAGTTCTTTTTTTAGAATTACAGACCGGTGTAACCATAGGAATAATTGTTGGTATATCATTAATTACTGCTATCAGTTATTATATCGCAAAAGAACGTAATGCTAATCCTTTAAAAGTTATAGGGGAACATGTTTTTATTACTGTTTTAGTAATAATTTTAACTAATTATATTGGATATTTTGTTGCTCAAGTTTTTTAAAAAAAAGAATTTTTTTAGAGGATGTCAAAGTTTAGTATGGTTATTCTTATTTCATCGGAGTCTAAAAGGTTTCCTTTCATGTCATATGCTGAAGTTGTTATTGTGTGTTTCCCGAATATTTTTTCATCCCAGCTCCATGAATATGTTGGTCCTTCTTCATCTGTGTATTTTTCTTTGTTATCAATACTGAATACTACTTTTTGTATTTCGATGTTTTCTGGGTTTGTTATATCTGTTTCTATGTCTATGTTTCCTATTACTAGAGTGTTATCTCTTTCTTTTAGTTGTATGTCTCTTATGTAGGATTTTTTTTCTGCAGGTTTTGTGATTTTTATTTCAAATTCTGTTTTTTCTTGTGTGTCTTGGTTTTTTTGTTCATCGTTGGTTTGATCGTTTGTATCAGGCTTTGTGTCTTGTTTTTGTTTTTCTTCTTCACTTAGTGGTTCTGTGAATGTTTCAGTTATTGCTATTTCGTTTGTTGCTTTATGTATTATAGTTACGGTTCCTTCACAGTTTTTTATTACATCTCCAGCCATTACTGTTCCTTCAGGTAGTGTACATTGGCTTTTTCCTTTGTCGAATTCTGACCAGTCATAACCTGGTGGTGCTTTACAGATTAGTATTTGGTTGCCACTTTGTTTTAGAAAACTTATCCTTGGACCTGGTTTTGAGAGTAGGTCTTCATAGTCTCCAAACATGTTTCCTTGGTTTCCACCTATTGGGAATTGTACATTTGGAAACAGTTTTGGTAATGCGTTTGCGGATACTACTAAGAATAATAGTGCTATTATGAGAAATATTGCAAATAAGCCTTTTTTTGTCATCTATCTTATCCCCTTTTTATCGATAAAGTATTTTTATTATTAGTTTTATATATAATTTAGTTTGATAATATAAATACTTTTTGCCATAAATCTTATCCAAACATAAAAATAAGAAAAAAATATACCCCATAACCAACAAAAAACCACAAATAGAGGAAAAAAATCATGAAAAAAATCTACATGGACTACGCAGCAACAACACCCGTCGATAAAAAAGTAATAGAAGAAATGCTACCATTTTTTGACAAAAAATTTGGAAACCCCGCATCAATACACCAATATGGAAATGAAGCAAACCAAGCAATAGAAAAAGCAAGAGCAAACACAGCCAAAATAATAAATGCTAAACCAGAAGAAATAATATTTACATCAGGAGGAACAGAATCAGATAACCTTGCAATAAAAGGAACAGCATACCTAAATAAAAACAAAAGAAACAACAAAGAATACAACATAATAACAACAGAAATCGAACATCCAGCAGTACTATCAACATGTAAACACCTTGAAGAACAAGGATTTAAAATAAAATATCTTCCAACAGACAAATACGGCATAGTAAAGATAAATGAGTTAAAAAAATCAATCTCAAAAAACACATTTCTAATATCAATAATGTTTGCAAACAACGAAATAGGAACAATAGAACCAATACAAGAAATAGGAAAAATAGCAAAAGAAAACAACATACTATTACACACAGATGCAGTACAAGCAATAGGAAAAACCACAGTTGATGTAAAAAAACAAAACATAGATCTTCTAGCTTTATCATCACATAAAATCTATGGACCCAAAGGAGTTGGAGCACTATACATTAAAAAAGGAACAAAAATACAACCACTAGCTCATGGAGGAGGACACGAAAAAGGACTAAGAAGCAGCACATTAAACACACCAGGAATAGTAGGACTAGGAAAAGCATGTCAGATACTACAAAAACAAATGAACAAAGACATAAAATATTTCCAGAAACTACGTGACAAACTCATAAAAAACATATTACAAATAGAAGAAACAAATCTAAACGGGCACCCTGAAAAAAGACTAGCAAATAACGCACATTTTCGTTTTTCAGCAATAGAAGGAGAATCACTACTATTAAAACTAAATGAAAAAGGAATAGCAGCATCCACCGGTTCAGCATGCTCCTCAAAAAAACTACAAGCCTCACATGTACTACTCGCACTAGGTCTAAAACCAGAAGAAGCACATGGATCATTAAGATTAAGCATCGGAAGACACAACACCAAAGAAGAAGTCGAATATGTAACAAAAGAACTTACAAAAATAGTAAAAAAACTAAGAGAAATGTCACCACTTTGGAAAAAATAACTATTTTTATAATATATCTTTAAAAACCATTAAATGATTCTAACAATGTTTAACTAAATAATTTTTAGTTAACCGGAGAGAAATTAATGACAGAATATTGTGAAATATGTGGATGTAAACTTGATCCAGATGAAGAAGAAAACGGAATCTGCGAAGATTGTAAAAACCAAAAAGACGAAAAAAATGAAGAAGAATATGAAGAAGACGAAGACTATATAGACCCCGCAATAACTTAAAAACTTTAATTAAAATTTTTTTATTTTACGGAAAAAACCTGTTTTTTAGCTTTACCTTTCTTTTTAGTTTTAGTCTCAATCTTGTCTTCCCTAGCAAGCCAACCAAGAGCAGAATAAGCATCTTGTTTCTTAATTTTAGTAGACTTAGCTATTGTTGAAACATCTATATCATTCTTATTACAAAGTGTCTTCCAGATTTTTCCAGCATTTCTTCCAATACTACTAGTAAGATTTGTTTCTTTTAGTTGATATTTCTTCCCAGATGTTCTATAGATTTTGTTCTCTCGAGCAAGCCAACCTACAGCCGCATAAAAATCTTTTTCATTCAATCTAGTCTTTTTAAGCAATTCATCTTCTTTAAGTGGACCGTGAACGTTGAGTGCGACCCATACTTTTCCTGCATTACGACCAAAATATTCATTGGTATCTCTCATCAATTTTTCCAACCTCAAACAGTATGTATAAAGTTCGATTTCTTATATTTTTTTATATAAATAAACAATTTTGAACATAAAAAAAACATATTTTAACAATTTTTTTGTAAAAAAACTTTAGAAAAACTCAAATAGAACCAATTTTTTTTCTGTTTTTATAATGGAGAATAGGATTCTTAGTAAAAAAGCAATGGATATCACGCCCAAAGATGATGCCTTTCATGGATCAAAAAAACATTTTGCTGCTGAATGGTGGTATTTTGATGCTGTTTTTGATAATAATTACAGCACCCATATTGGTTTTAAAACCTTTTCAATAAGAGATCATGGTCTTGTTTCACCTATGATTGAAATATACAAAAATGGTAAATTAATAGAAGAAGTCAAAGATTTTAATCTTTTTTGTAATTTTCAAACATCAAAAAATAAACCCATGTTAAAAATCTTACATAAACCAGTTATTGTTTTTGATGAAGAAAGATACAAAAAAACTGGTGAATGGGTATACAATATTACTATGAAAATAAAAGAGTACGAAGCAAATCTAGAGTTTAAAAGAATTGGTAAAGGATGGAAAATCGAAACAGAGTATGAACGTTGGGCAGTAGCTCTTCCTAAAGCAAAGGTCAGAGGATATCTCAAAATTAAGGATAAAAAAATTGATGTGAAAGGCTGGGGTTATCATGATCATAACTGGAATTTTAGTCTACTAACTGCTATGAATTTCGGACGGGCATGGTACTGGGGTAGAGTAAAAAGTAAAAAATTTAACATTGTATGGGCTAATATTCTAAAAACAAAAGATTTCTATGATAAAATCGCTGTTTTAAACAAAGATAAAAACCAGTATTTTAGTATAAAACCAGAGAACATTGTTTTTGAAACAAGTGAAATAATAAAAAATCATGGTAAAAAAATTCCAACTGTTTTTCATCTAAAAATCGATGAAAAAACAGATAACACAACAATTAAAGCAGATGTTAAAATGAAAATAAAAGAACTACAATATGATACAGTTATTATCGCACCTTATTGGCGTTACCATGTAACATCAGAAGGATACATCTCCGTTAATGGAGAAAAAGACATTGTTGATGAAATACAGATTATGGAGTTTATGAGATTTGGTTAAAATTTTAGTTGTATTTTCTTCCTTTCCATGTTACACCTTTTTTTGAAAATGTTTTAACAGCAGAGTTTAAAAAAATTCCAATGGTTACAATTCCTCCAAGGAAATAAAATGGAGAATAAAATGGTCGACCTATGGAATATTTGTAATGAACCATTGTTTGAATTATGTTTGATAACAACCATACAATAGATGAAAAAACTAGAATGTTAAACCATAAAACCTGATTGTTTTCTAAATAAAAAAATGCTGAAAACACAATAGCTGTTATTGGTAGTATCATCATCTGGAAAACAACAAAAACACCTATTAGAACAATAAGTAACTGTACAATTTTAGATTGTATTTTTCTTCGTTGAACAAGACCTAAAAAAATGTTTTTACTCCAACCTTCCCAGAGTTCACCAAAACTTGTGTACATCCTCAGATTTACCTGATCTTTAGCATGAGCTAATCCTATATGATAACCTGAATCTTTGAGTAATTTAGCGATTTCTACATCGTCACCTATACGGTTTTTGATGGTTTCATATCCACCTATTTTTTCAAAAACCGTTTTTTTTATCATAATAAATGGACCCAGTGCAAAAGTAGTCTTACTTTTTGGGTCATTTGTTTTTCCAACAGGTGTTATAAAAATCAAAAATCCTATTGGTATTGGTTGAATTATTTTTTCCCAAATTTTTTTGCAGATAATATTTGGTATAACACTAAGCATATCATATTTTTTGTTTATTGCATGTTGAACTGCTCTGGCGACAGCATCCTTTGAGTGTTCTGTATCAGCATCAATAAAAAGCAACCAATCTCCTTTTGCTATTTTACTTCCTTGTTGCATCGCATGTGATTTACCAACCCAGCCATTTGGTAGTTTTTTTTGTTTAACAATTTTGAATCTTTCATCATCTTTTATGATTTCTTTTATCACATTTACAGTATCATCTGTTGAATCATCAACGATTATTACCTCTAAATAGGGATAAGTCTGTTTTTTTATTGTTTGAATACATTTTTTTATTCTATGTTCCTCGTTTCTAGATGGAATGATTATTGACACGAAATCTTTTGTTTCTTTGTTTTCAATGGTTTTTGAAAGATTAGGTATAAGCCGGTAGCTGGAAAGTGTTCTAATAAGATATATTATCCAAAGTAGTAAACTGATTAGTAGAAGAGCAATTAGTATTATTTCTTTCATACGTCTTTTTATTTCCTATAATTTTTTTGAAATCTTGTCCTTTTTATTTAATGTTTCTTAAAAATTTTAGATTATTAAGAAACATTCATATAATACGAAATTTTTTTTGTTTAATTGAAAAATGTCAAAATTTGTAGAATATTCTCATTTGTTTAGACTACCGGGTCTTGGTGGTTTATCACTTGTTCCTGTTTTTGGTGCTCTAAGTTTAACAGGGACAGGTGTGAGTATTGACATGTTAACAATTTTTTTGCTTTTTTTAGTAGGTATTTTAACATCTATTTATGGTTTTGTTTTAAATGATTATGTTGATGTTGAAGTAGATAGTTTATCTATGGATTCGAAAAAAAGACCTCTTGTAACTGGTGCTATTTCAAAGAAAACTGCGTTGTTTATTAGTGTGCTTTGTGTTGTTTTATGGTTTAGTATTATTTTTGTTTTTTTCTATAAACAAGAAATGTCTTTTTATTATGGCCTTATTTGTATGATTCTTGCTACATTTTTTGGAACAGTTTACAATGTTTTTGGTAAAAAAATTTTTGCATCTGATATTTTTGTAGGGCTTTCAGAAGGTTTACTTGTTTTATTTGCAGCGTTTATGGTTTCAGATGGCGTCATTCTTAGTGTTTTTACATGGGTTATTTTTATTCTGGTTTTTAATCAGTTCTTTTTTATGAATGCAGTTGTTGGTGGTATCAAAGATGTAGATCATGATTACAAAAAAGGTGTTAAAAATATTGCTTTTAGATCTGGTGTGAAAGTTGCAAATGATAAGAGAATTGTTATTCCTTTTTCTTTTAAATTTTTGGGTTTAAGTATTCGTTTTTTTGATGGATTGTTAGTGTTTGTTCCTTTTGTTTTTTATAATGTTGATTATCATGTTTGGCATCTTATTTTGTTAGCTTTTTTTGCTGTTGTGATTTTGTTTTTGACTTTTAAATTGTTGAACATTAAAACTTTTGAAAGTATTGAAGAATCAATTAAAATTTTTGGAGTACAAGGTGTTCTTCGTCAGTGTCTTGTACCAGTTTTGCTTGTTTCAGTGATAGGTGTTTTTTATAGTTTTGTTTTGATTGTTTTTCCACTTATCTGGTATGGATTTTTTACATTAGTTAGTAGAAAAAAGATTGGGAAGCATGTAATGTAAAAAAAAAGAAAAGAATTGTTTTTTTATGCTTTGCTTGGTCGGGGTTTGAAGCTTTGTCTGAATGTTCCATCTGTGTTTTGTACAAGTACTGTTGATTTTTTTTCTTTAGCTATTTTTCTTGCTTGTTTCACTGCGTTTACTTTGGTTCTGTGATGGCTGTATATTTTTCCGTGTCCTCTTACTGCCCAGTCGCCTTTGACTTGTCCGGGTTGTGGTTTACTGACTACATAGATTACATTTGATGGTTTTCTGTTATTGTTGTTTTTTTGCTCTTCTGTTTCTTTTTTTTGTGTTTCTTGTTTTTTGGTTTTGTAAAGATATGGTAGATTTGATCGTGAGTTAACTCCAACGTCGTAGCCTTCTGGCATTGATGTTGGTGTTCCACTATGTGGTTTATGTTTACTGAAGAAATGAATAGTTACTGTTTTTCCACTTTTAAGTTCGACTACTCTTTTGTAGAGTGTATAGTCTTTGTAGGTGAATATTTTTTGTGTTTTGGGTTTATGGTTTTTTGTTTTGTAAAGATATGGAAGGCTTGATCGTGGGTTTATTCCTACTTCATATCCCTCAGGTTTACTTGTTGGTGTTCCACTATGTGGTTTATGTTTACTGAAGAAATATATAGTTACTGTTTTTCCACTTTTAAGTTCGACTACTCTTTTGTAAAGGGTGTATGGTCCATAAGTAAATATTTTTGTTTTTTTGAAGTAGTCTTTGACAGGTAGTGTGGTTAGATAATAGATCATTAGTAGGTAGACGATTAGTAGTACAAGGTGGAATATTAGGCTGGCTGCTATTATTATTCCCCATATAGTCCATAGTGATGTCCATATGAGAAAAGCTATGGTGAATTTTCGTGTCCATCTGGTTTTATCAAGGAATCCTTTGGTTATTAGATAGAGTGCTATTGCTAATATTGTAAATATGAATATTAGTAGTATTCCTGATGGTATACCAAGTGTTTCTATGCTGTGTCCATAATGTGTGTATATTCCTGATATAAAGAAATCAATAAAGAAATAATAGATCTGTATAACAAGTAATAGTATCAAGAATAGAGTTATGTCTACCGGCATATTTTTTTGTTTAAACATAGATTTTCCTCCTTACAAAAACTGCTGCTACAATTGAAGTAAGAACTGCTCCTAAGGTTCCTGCTATAATCCAGAAGGTGTTGTCTGTTTTTGATTCATCTGGTTTACTTATTTTTATTGTTAAAGTTATTGTATCTGTTAATCCCTGGCTGTCGGTTACGGTTAATGTAACTTTGTATGTTCCTTTTTGTTTATACTCATGATTTACTTGTTTTCCTGTGGCCGTGTTTCCATCTCCGAAATCCCATGTGTATGTTAGGGGTTCTTGTTCAGGATCATGGCTTTCTGAAGCATCAAAGGTTAATTTTTTGTTTGTTTGACTTGAAGATGGACCTTCAGCTTCTGCAACTGGAGGTTTGTTTGTTGTTGTACCATCTTCAGAGTCATTTTCTTCCTCTGTGGGTTTGTTACTTAAACGTGAAACTAGTAAAAGCACTCCACCTGCTATTCCTGCTGCTCCTGCTGCTCTACCGAGTTTATAAAAATTACCGAGTTTTAATATTTTGATTTCGCTAGTGTTTGTGTTTCCTGCTTTATCATATGCTATTACTTTGATTGTTTTTATTTTGAAAAAAATGTTTGAATCATTCCAAGTCCAGATGTATGGTGCCTCGGAATCATTGTATTTTGATTCATTTCCAATTAAAAACTCTACTTTTTCTATTCCTGATTGTTCATCATAGGCTTCTACTTCGATATCTATCTCGCCGATGATTCTTGTTAAAAACAGGGTTTTTCTTTTTTCTTCATTGTTTTTGTAAAGTTTTTTCTCTTTTGGTTTTGTTATATTAACATAAGGTTTTTCATCATCTTTGATAACATCTTCTTTGAAATATGCGGTTATGTTTTTGTTTGAATCCATAAGTATTTCTATACTGGTTTCTTCACCGGTTGCATCTCCGCTCCAGTGGTCGAAAACCCAGTTTGTTTCAGGGATGGCGTTTAATGTTACAGTTGTTCCCTCGGTGTAGTTTTCTTGATCAGGGTTTATATTAACTGTTCCTTGTCCTTCTTTGTTTACTGTGAGTGTGTATTTTTCTGGTTGTTCTTCTTTGAAATGTGCTGTTATTGTTTTATCTTCATCTATTATGATGGTTTCTGAAAGGTTTTTACTTCCATCTATTTCATCGTTACCAGTCCAGTAGTTGAAACTCCAGTTGGTTGCAGCTATAGCTGTTATGGTTATTTCTGTGTCTTTTAAGAATTCTTCATGGTTTGGTTCAACGTTTACTGAACCATTTCCTTCAGTATTTATTTGTAAAGTATATATTATGTAGTCATGTATTTGGTCATCATCGGGATCATAATATTTGTCTAGTTCTCCATCGTCATCTGAGTCGAAAACATATTCATCTGTTTCATCGTAATCGACATCTTTTATTATTATATCTGTTAGTATGTCATCATCTGGATCCCAGTATTTGTCAGGGATGTTATTTTCGTTTGTGTCTAGTAGATGATCTATTTTTCCGTCATTGTCTCCGTCTTTTGATTTTTTTGCTACTGATGGACCGTTTGGATCTTCGAAGATTTCGTAACCGTCGCTGGGGTCATCGTTTTGATCTATTGCTTTTTCGTATTCGCAGTCATTGTCTACATCTTTTTGTTTGAAATCATGTTCATATGAGGAGATTATTGTGGATGTACAGATTCCTCTTCGGGGGTCTCCGTAGCAGCTTTCGATGGCGTCGACTACTACATAGTTTAGTATTGTGCCTTCTTGGTTTACTATTGCATCAAATTCTAGTTCGTAGCTTTGGCCGTCTATTAGTATTAGTTTTCCTAAATCCCATATTATTGTGTCCTCAGTACTGTGTGATTCTTCTTCCTGTGTTGCGTTTCCTAGGTATGTTAGTCCTTCTGGTATGTGGTTTTTTATTATTATTTGTTCTAGTTTGATTCCTATTCCGTCTCCGTCGAGGTCATGGTATGTTACTGTTATTTTTAATCGGATGGTGTCACCTACGTTGGCTTGTATTTGGTTTACCCATTCGTTTTGTTCTGTTTTGATTTGATTTTTTACTTCTATGACTGATTCAGCACTTGCAGTGTTTGAAAATAATGCTATTGGTATTATCAGACATGCTATTATTACTAAGGAGATGATTTTTTTATGCATCTTATTTTTTCGCCCCTTTTTTATATTTTTATAAAGGTATCATTTATATTAATGTTCTTTATATATAAATATTGTTATTAAAATATAGAATTACGAAATTATAATAAAAAAATTAAAAAAACGGATCTGCCGGGATTCGAACCCGGGTTGGAGGCTCCGGAAGCCTCTGTCCTATCCAGGCTAGACTACAGACCCGAAACAATTAAGAAAAAGATTTAATGAATATTACAAGCTACATTAGGATTTTTATCAAAATAGTCTTGATGATATTCTTCAGCTTCCCAAAATTTTTGAGCAGGTTTAATAAAAGTTACTATTTCTTTGTTATATCTTCCGGATTTTTGAAGGCTTTCTTTTGATTGTTCTGCTGCTTTTTTTTGTTCTTCGTCATGATAAAAAATTACAGATCTATATTGACTTCCTCTATCAGGACCTTGTCGGTTCAGAGTTGTTGGATTGTGTATATTCCAAAATTTTTCAAGAAGAGTTTCATAGCTGACTTTTTCTGGATCATAGATTACCTCTACAGCTTCAGCATGACCTGTTTTATCTAAACAAACCTCTTTATAGCTGGGTTTTTCTGTGTGGCCTCCAGTATATCCCACTCTGGTTTCCAATACACCACTTATTTTTTTAAACTCTGCTTCTACCCCCCAGAAACATCCAGCTGCAAATGTTGCTTTTTTTAAATTTGAAATATTAAACAACCTCCATTTTTTTGAGTT
Source organism: uncultured Thermoplasmatales archaeon (assembly GCA_964384785.1). Lineage (GTDB taxonomy): Archaea > Thermoplasmatota > E2 > DHVEG-1 > DHVEG-1 > JAZKSG01. Next base: position 17,701 of record CAYLLH010000101.1, read on the forward strand.
TATATCTGATGGGTTTTAAAGATTTTTCCTATATTATGGCCCTATTTTATAATAAAGTTTATATATAATGAGTAACAGATATAATATCTGTCGGTAGAAGGGGCCAAAAAAATAAACTCATCTAATGAAGGGAAGAATGAGAAATATGGCATTCAACAAAAAAAACACCTCAAAAATAATTGCAATATCAATACTTTTAATAACAATACTATCAAACACTTCCAGTATAGCCCTAGACAACCAAAAAACCAATATAGGTCAAATCAAAGTAAAAATAAATGACGAAACACTAGGCAGTGTAACACCAAAAATAAACATTACAGAAAACCAAACCATCTTTTTCAACCTAACAAAAGACCAAAACGGAAGCTACAATATAAACGAAACAATAAAACTAAAAATAAATACAAGTAACAACAACAAAACATATCCACTAGGCAGATACCTCACCTCAATAATACTATTAATAAGACTAAAAGAAAATGAAAATGCAATAAACATATTCAACCCTGACTTTTTAAACAAAATAATATGGACATATCATAGAGTAAACATAATAGAAAAAAGAAATTCAACAATAGAACTAACATTAAATTACAGAACAAAAAATCAACAAGAAAAAATAATTTTAATAATTCTAACAGCAGGTTCACCAGGTTTATTCTACAAAAACCAAGAACCATTTTTTGATTTTAAAACAACAGAATTAGATTTTATTTATGGAAACGAGGTCAAATCTGATACTCTTCCACCTGAGACTTCTTGTCTAATACAAGAAATATAAAAGGAGTGATAAAAAAAGATGAAAAAAGAAACAAAAAATAAAAAAATAAAAGCAGCAACAGTAATCTGTGTTGCAATAGTCACTCTGTTTGTTGTATCTATGGGACCAGGGCTTATAGCAGATCCAGTCCCAGCAGAAAACACATATACTGGTGCAGTAGAGATAACATTAACTGCATCAGATCATGAAGGAGTAGACCCCAACGCAACTGGTGTAAACCATACATATTATGTGTTAGACCCCGAAGTGGTTCCATCACATGATGCAGATATATGGACCGAATACACAGCACCAATAGATGTAAAAGAAGAAGGAAAACATGTAATATTCTACTACTCCGTAGATAAAGCAGGCAACCTAGAACAAATAAATAAACTAGAGTTTGAAATAGAGCCTGAACAGAAAGATACAACACCACCAGAAACAAAATGTGACATAAACGAAATAAAATAAAATTGGAAAAAAATTGTTTTTTTCCATTTTTTTTCTAAATTTTTTTTGCAAAACTTTTTTTTAATTAAATGTATTATTTGTTATTTGAGGAATTAGAATTGGGTTTTTTAAAAAAATGGTTGAAAAAAAGAAAACTTAAAAAATATATGGAAAAAACACCTGAAGAAGAATATGCTATTTATAAAAAACGTATTATGCGGGGTGAATCAGAAACTTCTGCTCGAGCAGGTTTAAAACATATAGATAAATATCTAAAAGAGAAAAAGAAAAAATAAAAAAAATTTTTATTTTTTTATGTTGGCTGTATCACTTGAGGTATGTAATTTGGTTTTTTCCACCAGAAGTAGATAATTAAACCGATGATTATTGCTATGATTATTATTAGTATTAATATCCACCATGGGAATGTTCCTGTTTCTTTGTCTTTTTTGTCATCATCTGATGTTTGTTCATCCTTATCTACATCATCTGGTTGTTCTCCGATTTGATTTTTGTTTTCTTTTACTGTTAAGTCAATGGTATGTATTTCTGAGGGTGCGTTTTGGTCATCCATTGCTTGGATTTTTATTTTGTAATCTCCCGGTTCTGACCAGTTATGAATAACAGCTAAAGCGTCTCCTGAGTTCATTAGTTCAGAGTTTTCTGTGTTTTCATCACCCCAGTTAATTAGGTATTTTATTTGATCGCCGTCTTCATCTGTGCTTACTAGTTCAAAGTGTATGTCTCGTCCTTCTATTGTTTCTATTTTATTTTGAGCGGGTAAACCGTTGACTTTTACTGTTGGCATGGCTGGTGGATGGTTTGGTTCGGATACTACTATTTTAACTGATGCGCTGTCTGTTTTACCTAGGTTGTCTTTTACTGTTAATGTAACAGTGTATATGTTGGCTGTATCATATGAATGAGTTATAGTTTCTCCGTATTTTTTGGTTGTTTCATCTAGATTCCATGTGTAGTTTTTTATTGATCCGTCATCTGAGCTTTGAGAACCATTTAGTTCTATTTCTTCATTGATTAGTACATGTATTGTTTCACTTGGTGTTATCACTGCGTTAGGTTTGTTATTATATGAGCTTGGTCTTTTTGGTCTGCTGTTTCCTCCGCCGCCGTTGTTGTCTTGATCTTCATCATCGTCTTCTTCTTCATCTTCTTCATGTTCTATAGTTACTGTCACAGTTGCTGTGTCATTGCCGCCATGTCCATCAAAAACAGTATAACTGAAAATATCTGTAGAATACTCTGATCCATCATGAGTATAAACAAAAGTTCCATTCTCAAACAACTCAAAATAGGTTGC
>CAYLLH010000102.1:0-37931 GCA_964384785.1 uncultured Thermoplasmatales archaeon
ACCTTTTTTCTCTTCTTCTTCAAAACAGCCTATTGTACTTACTATAAGAAGTAAGCTGATTATGCATATTACTAAAATTCCTTTTTTCATAGCGCATCCTCTTATATCCTCTTCTCAAATTATTCTTTTTATTTAATAATTTTGTTCATCTGCATATTCGGATGAAGGATTAGATAAGGGTTTATAAGGAAAAAAATTTAACTATATTAGATTATTAAGAAATTGTGATTTTTGTTTTGAAACCTGGATATGTTCATGTTTACACTGGTGATGGAAAAGGAAAAACCACAGCGGCTATAGGTGCAGGGATACGAGCTTTAGGTGCAAATAAAAAAGTTTGTATGATTCAGTTTATGAAAGGTCAGAAAACTAGTGAAATAGAAACTATAGACAAATTGAAAAATTTTGATATTTTTAGATTTGGAAGTAAAAATTTTGTAGATAAAAATAATATTACAGAGGAAGATATTAAACTTGCAGAAAATGGGTTAAACAAGGCAGAGCAAATTATTAACTCAACTGATTATGATTTGATTATATTAGATGAAATCATTGTGGCAGTAGATTTTAAACTCTTAGAAGAGGATAAAATCATCAATATTATTAAAAATAAACCTAAAAAACTAGAAATTATTTTTACAGGTCGTTATGCATCAAAAAAACTGATTGAGATTGGGGATATAGTAACAGAGATGAAAGAGATAAAACATCCTTTTAAAGAGGGTATGAAACCTCGTGAAGGATTTGAATTTTAAATCTTTTTTTTTAGTTATTTTCTGCTTTAGTCAAAAAGTGTTTTGCTAAATTTTGGTACCATTCGAATCTGATTTGAGAGTAAGGTCCTGCAGATCTGTAGGTGTGTTTGTTGGTTAAAACTACTATTCCTGTGTTGTTTTCTGTATCCATTAACATGTTGCAGCTGAAGCCTACTGCTCCTCCATTTGTTCCCTGCCAATGTATTCCACTTCGGTTTATATGAGCCCATCCTAAACCTGCGCTTGTTGTCCCTCCAAAAAACCATTGTTTTGGTTCTTCAGTTGGATATTGAACTCTATGCATTTCTTTGATTGTTGAATTTTTTAGTATTCTAACTCCGTTACATGTTCCATTGTTCATATGAATTATAAGAAATTTAGCAAGATCAACAGCGGTAGTTCTTAATCCAGCGCAACCGCAAACGCATTCGGTGTCATAATGATGTAAAGGTATGTGAAACCAATTTAAAACTGGGAAATAAGGACGAGCAAACTGTTTTTTGTTTAATCCTTCGTTATGAAAACTTGTGTTATACATTTCTAGAGGCTTGAAAATATTTTGTTGACAAAAATTTTCAAAAGTCATATTTGTGATATTTTCAACAAGATATGATAAAATAACAAAACCCATGTTGGAATAATTGTGTTCTTTTCCTGGTGGGTAATCTTTCCAACAACTTCCATCGTAAAATTCTCCACCCGGGATTATACGTTTTTTTAACCATTCAACTTTATCTTCGATTAAGGGTAAATAATAAAGGATGTCATTTATTGAATCTGTTAGACTTGATTGATGAGCAAGAAGCATACGAAAAGAAATGTTTATATCTGGATATTTTGGGTTTTTAAGATCAAAAGGAAGCCAGTTGTTAACATTGTCATCAAGGCTTACATTATAGCTTTTATTTTCAATTATTTTCATAACTGCTGTAGCTGTAATAGATTTAGATATAGATCCCGCCACATAGATTGTGTTGATGTTAGCTCTTCTTCTCAGATAAAAATTTGAGAAACCATAAGCATTCGACCATACGATACTATCGTTTTTTATTACTGCTGCGGTAACAGATGGTGCTTTTAAAAGATGCATGTACAGTTTTGCTTTTAGATTAAAAATAAAATTTTCAAAAATGTTCTCTGATTTTTCTACCTTTTCTAGATTTTGTTTTTCTGTTTCTATTTTTTTTGTGGTTATATCTGATTTTGATAATTGTTGTTCCATGGGAATTACTGAGGGTGTTAATAGCATTAAAAAAACAATTATTGCAACTGTTTTGTACAAATCATCTTCACCGGGTATTTATTATCTATTTTCAAATTTATTAAACTGATGTTTCAATAATAACTATCTTTGTTTCTATTGTTAATAGTAGAAAAATATTATATATATTATAACAAAAAACTGTTGATTTGTTATAATAGTTACATTTGTTTCATTTGTGTTTTTAGAGAACAGATGTCCTCAATTTTTGCTTCAATTTTATCCTCAGTTTTGATCTCGTTGACTCCTTCAGGAGTCCCAGTCATTATTAGATCTCCTTTCTCAAGTGTCATTATGTTTGATATATATGAGATTATTTTTTCAATAGTGAAAACCATGTTTTTTGTGTTGTCTTTTTGTCTTATTTCATTGTTTACCTTTAATGTTAATTCAAGATTGTTAGGGTTTATATTTTTGTTTTTTAGAACTATATCACTTATTGGTGCGAAGGTATCAAATCCTTTTGATATACTCCATGGCCAACCATTTTTTTTTGCAACTGTTTGGATGTCCCGAGCGGTTATGTCTAAACACACAGCATATCCAAGGATATAATTCATGGCTTCGTTTTCTGAGATTTTTGAACATTTTTTACTTATAACTATTCCAAGTTCTATTTCATGATGTAAACATTCTGAAGTTTTTGGTTTGATTATTGATTCTTTGTTAAATATTACTGAGCTTGGTGGTTTCAAAAAAAGTAATGGTTCTTTTGTGACATTGGTTTTCATTTCTTTTGCATGTTTTTTATAGGTTCTGGCTAGACATATGATTTTTCCTATTGGTATTTTTTTGTTGAATTTTTTATCTTTGAATCTGTAGTATTTTTTAGTCATTTTCTGTTAGTGTAATACTTGTTTTTCTAAAAAAACTATGTTTTTTTTAAAGATAAAGATTTTTAAGTGTTTCTTGATTACCGGGTTTTGGGGGTTTAAAAAAATTTGAAGTTTATTCCTAACTCACCGATTAAAAATGAAATGCTGCAGGAGATTGATCTTAAATCTGTTGATGAACTTTTTTCTGATATTCCGAAACAACTGAGAGTTGAACATTTGGATTTACAGGATGGTTTATCTCAACAAGAAGTTGAAAAAAAACTTAGGTGTATTGCCTCTAAAAACAAGTCTTGTTATGAACTTAAGAGTTTTCGTGGTGGTGGTGTTAAACCTCATTATGTTCCTGCTGCTGTGAAATCTGTGGTTTCTCGTTCTGAGTTTTATAGTGCTTATACTCCTTATCAATCTGAAGCTAGTCAGGGTTTTCTGCAGGCTATGTTTGAGTATCAGAGTATGATATCTGATCTTACTGGTATGGATGTTGCTAATGCTTCTTTGTATGATGCAGCAACTGGTCTCGGTGAAGCTGCTTTGATGTGTGCTCGTCTGAAACGGAAGAGAAACAAGTTTATTGTTCCGAGTAGTATTTCTTGGGGGAAAAAATCTGTTCTTAGAAATTATACGTGTGGTGCAGATCTTTTAATTGAAGAGGTTGGTTTTGATGATAAAACTGGCAGGATAAATCTTGATGAACTTGAAAAAAAGTTGGATGATGATGTCTGTGGTGTTTATTTGGAGAATCCTAATTTTTTTGGTGTTTTTGAGGATGATGCAAGAGAAGTCGGTGAACTTGTAAAAAATGCTGGTGGTCTTTTTGTTGTTGGAGTAGATTTTTTTTCATTGGGTGTGGTTTCTGATCCTGGTTCTTATGGTGCTGATATTGTTATTGGGGAAGGTCGAGGTTTGGGTAATGGTATGGATTTCGGTGGTTCTAGTCTTGGTGTTTTTGCTTGTAAACAGGATTTTATTCGTCGTATGCCAGGTCGTCTTATTGGTTTAACAGAGGATGAAGATGGAAACATGAGTTTTTGTATGACTTTGCAGACTCGTGAGCAGCATATTCGACGTGGTCGGGCTACTAGTAATATTTGTACAAACCAGGGATTGTGTGCTTTGACTGCTTGTTGTTATCTATCTTTGCTTGGTGGTAAAGGTTTTGAAGAAGTATCTGAAAATAATTTTTTGAATGGTCAGAAGCTTTCAGAAATGCTTTCTGAGTTGGATGTTTTTAAGAAACGTTTCACTGGTAGTTGTTTTAATGAAATGGTTTTTGAATATATGGGTGACCCTGTTCGTTTGAATAAGAAACTTCTTACTAAAAAATATCAGGGTGGATTAATTCTTAATGATAATTATCCAGGTTTGAAGGACTGTATGCTTTTTGGTGTAACTGAGTGTTTTAGTGATGAAGAAATCAAAGGTTTTGTTGATCTACTCAGGGAGGTGGCTTAGTTTTTTATGTTTCGATTTGCCAGGTTTGATGAACCTCTTCTTAAAGATTTAGAAGAAAACGGAAAAAAAGATTCTTTTGAAAATGTTAAAGGAGTTCCAAAGAATCTAAGAAGAAATAGTGGTGTTAATCTTCCTGATATCGATGAGACTCAGATGGTTCGTCATTTTTTTCGTTTGAGTCAGATGAATTTTGGTGTTGAGAATGGTTTGTATCCCTTGGGATCTTGTACTATGAAGTATAATCCTAAACTTTGTGAAAATGTTGCAGGTTGGGAGCGTTTTTGTTGTACTTCTCCTTTACAGGAACCGTTGACTGTTCAGGGTAATCTTCAGGTTTTGTTTGAACTTGAGCGTATGCTTTGCGAGATCACTGGTATGGATTATTTTTCCTTGCAGCCTCTTGCGGGTGCGCATGGAGAGTTTCTTGGTATGCTTCTTGCTCGAGCTTATCATGAAGATAATGGTGAAAGTTGGCGTGATGAAGTTATTATTCCTGATACCGCTCATGGCACTAATCCAGCATCTGCTAGTATGGCTGGTTATAAGATTACTGAGATTCCATCTAACAAGGATGGTATGGTGAATTTAAAAGCATTAAAAAAAGCTCTTTCTAGTAAAACTGCTTGTTTTATGCTTACTAATCCAAATACTTTAGGTATTTTCGAATCAGATATACAAAAGATTGCGGAGATGGTTCATGATGCTGGTGCTCTATTGTATTATGATGGAGCTAATATGAATGCTATCATGGGAAAGGTTCGCCCGGGTGATATGGGTTTTGATATAGTTCATTTGAATCTTCATAAGACTTTCAGTACGCCTCATGGTGGTGGCGGTCCAGGTAGTGGCCCGGTGGGTGTTAATATAAAACTTGAAAAATTCCTGCCGGTTCCGCGTGTTGGTAAAACATCTGATGATGAATATGTTTTAGATTATGATGCTCCTGATTCTATTGGCAAGATTAGTAATTTTTATGGTAATTTCTCAAGTATTCTAAAGGCATATGTTTATATATCTATGATGGGTGGAGATGGCCTAAGGGAAGTATCAGAAAACGCTGTACTCAACAGTAACTACATGAAAGAAAAAATCCTAAAATCTGGTAAATACGAAATGCCATACAAAAAACTACGAAAACACGAATTTGTTTTAAGCTGCGAACAACTCAAAAAAGATAAAGACATTAGAGCAATGGATATAGCAAAAAGACTACTAGACTATGGAATACACCCCCCAACAGTATATTTTCCACTAATCGTTAAAGAAGCTTTAATGATTGAACCAACTGAGACCGAATCAAAAAAAGATCTGGATAACTATATTGAAACACTTATCAAAATCGCTGATGAAAAACCAGAGTTATTAAAAAATGCTCCTCAAAATACACCTGTTAAAAGGATAGATGAAGTCAACGCTACCAAAAACCCTGTTTTGAATTGGAATATGATCAAAAAATAGGAAAAAAATTTTTTGTTATGGAATTTAAAGACGTAATAAAAAAAAGAAAAAGTGTTAGAAACTACAAAGATAAAACTGTTGAACAAGAAAAAATAAACTATATATTGGAATGTGCAAGATCTGCACCCTCCTGGCGGAATAGTCAATGCTGGGATTTTATAGTAATAAATGATAAAGAAAAAATCAAAAATATTACAAAAGCTAGTACTATAAACCGCTGGTTGAAAACCACGCCAGTAATAATTGTTGCATGTGGATCACCTAAAACCAGTGGAAAACTAAACAACACAGAATACTACAAAGTAGATGTGGCAATAGCTATGGAACATCTTGTTTTAGCTGCTGCTGATTTGGGTCTTGGAACCTGTTGGATTGGTGCTTTTAAAGAAAACAAAATCAAACAAATTTTAGAAATACCTGATAAAGTAAAAATTGTTGCTCTTACACCTCTTGGTTATCCAGCTGATAAAGAAAAACTCACTGGAAAAATTCTTAAAACCATAGCGGGTAGTAAAAAAAGAAAACAACTAAAAGAATTTGTTCATTATAATAAATGGTAAAAAAAGTTTTTTTATTTTTTTGAATCCATCAAAGATATTATAAAACCAAGGATTCCACCTAATACAAGAACTATTGTTATTGAGTAAATACCTATATCATACCATACATCATATCGGGTTCCCCAGTAGATATAATGTGCAAGACCTGCTATCAGTAAAAGCAATGATGCAACTGTGAATATGTTGAAGTTTTTGAGTCTTATTTTCGGGATGTATTCATTAATATCCATTTTTGATTCATCCATTTAGGTTTTTTTTGTGGTATTTATTTATTGTTCTTTAATCTTTTTCTTTTAATTGAATGGTATGGGGGCACTGGGATTTGAACCCAGATCGGCGGGTCTCTTCTAAAAGCAGTATAAGGTCATTGCTCCAGTTACTCTTCATAAATTAAACCGGTTTTTTTAAATTTTTTCAGATGACCCAATTGTAATCATCCCTTAACTGGAGCCCACAATGATGCCGGGTTACACCATGCCCCCAGAGATTTTTTTTTTAAAACATTTCCTAATAAAGTGTATTATGTTTACTTGTTTCGTTTTTTCTTTTCGCGTCGCATACGTTTTTTTCGCCATTTCCAGCGCATGTTTCCCTTTTTTTTCCAGGATCGTGAACTTCTTTTCATAATAAATTTTTACCTCTAATTTTTGTGTCTTAAGCTGCCCCTAAAAGATATTCCAATATATAACGGTTTAGGAAAAATATAGGTGGATTTATCATTTTTTTTTTATTTATCCATCCAGAGATATTTGCATCTTTCGCAGTACCAGCCAAGGCTTACCCATTTTTGTTTCCCATTTTTTGGGTTAATATGACGATAAACCCGTGTTAGTTTCAGATCGCATTTTGGACATTGTTTTTTTAGTTTTTCATCATATTTTTCTTTTCCTATTTTAACCATTAATGTATCGGCTAATAGATCATATGAATAGCCGCATTCGGTACATAGCCATGCTACGGGTACCCATTTTCTTTTTCCTTCGATGGTTTTGTTTTGATAGAGTTTTACAGCTTTACTGCCGCATTCAGGGCATTTCTTTTTTATTTTTTTTGCACCACCTAATAAACTAATAATGTGTTATACTCTCAATCATTTGATGTATATAAATTTTTTTCTAAAAAAACAGGCAGGATTTTTTTTTAAAGATATGGTATTCTGATTTTGAAAGAACTACCCTTTTTTATTGTGCTTTCAGCCCATATTTCGCCTTTATGTTTTTCAATTATTTGTTTACAAATAAAAAGCCCTAAACCTGTTCCTTCATTTTTACGATCATCACCTGTGTATGCTTGATAAAACTTAGAAAACACTTTTTTTACTTCTTCTTGTGACATACCGATACCTGTGTCTTCAACTATTATTTTTATGTAACCCTCTTCAACCTTTGCTGTTATTGATATTGATCCATTATCTGTAAATTTTAATGCATTACTCATAAGGTTTTTTAGAACCTGACTAAGACGATATCTGTCACCAATAATATTCGGTAGTTCATCTGGTATATGAGTTATAAACTCTAGGTTTTTTTCTTCCATAGCAGGTTTCATGTCTTCAACGATTTCATCAAGTATTTCAACAGGGTTTAGTTTTTCCATATCAAAACGCATAGTGTCCGTATCAAGACGTGAAACATCAAGTATGTCATTTACTAGTTTTAATAGTCGTTCAGCGTTTCTTTTACCAATCTTTGCCCATTTTTTAACTATGTCACTTGTTTTTTCATCTGATATTATCAAATCCAGATATCCTTTAATTGGTGTAACAGGTGATTTTAATTCATGAGCCGCGATGTTCATAAACTCTGTTTTCAGTCTTTCAGATTTTTTAAGTTCTTCCTCTACTTTTTTCCTTTCTGTTATATCTCGTATTGTACAAATCATCCCAGAGAAAACACTGTCTTTAAAGATAGGTGCAACATTTACTTCTATTGGAACCGTTTTTCCCTCAGGTCTAATGATTTCTAGTTCAACACCAGATATTTTTTTTCTTTGTTTCCGAGTGTCAATAAAAACTTGTTGAAACAAATAAACTGATTCATCAGACAGATATTCTCTAAAAATTGTTGCTAGAATCTGGCTTTTTCTACGACCAAGAATTTTCTCAAAAGAAGGATTCACATAAGTCAAACGACCAAGTTCATCCACGGTTATTACTCCATCTGCCGAGGTTTCAGCTAGAACACGGTATCTTTCCTCAAGTTTTACCAACTCATCCCATGCGCGTTGACGCTGAGTGATATCACGCCCATGAAGCAGTACTCCTTTAACACGGTTTTCTTCTTTTATAAGATCCGTTCCAAACAAGAAACGATATAGTCCTCTATCCTTAGTTTTCAACTCAGTTTCATATTCTCTAACATTTACTCCTTCGCAGCCTTTCTTTACTGCCTCAATATGTTTCTTAAGATCTTCACCTGAGAAAACGGTTTTAAAACAAGAAAATGATTTGTTAATAACTGAATTTTTATCATCTATGTCTACAAAATTCAGAGCTATTTTATTAACATCCAGGATTCTTCCATATACATCAAAATAAACCAAGAAATCACTATATGCATTAAAAATTTCTTTGTATCTTAACTCATTATCAGAAAAAATATTTTCATTGATAGAACCTACTTTTTCACTATCAGATTCTTCATCCTGAACTATCAAATTTTCTGAGGATGTTTTGTTGAAAAAAAACTGTGTATTTTCCTCATCTTGTTCAGGTTTTTCACTCATAAAAAAATATACCTCATCTGCATTCAAAACAATAAAATATTGGATTTAAATGATAAACTATATCTTTTTTTCTTTTACATCCCATCAATTTTTTCACTATTTTGAATACTTTGTCAAGTATTAAAAACTTATTTTTTGTCTAACTCTTTTTTTATTTTCTTTCTTAAATCTTTTACATCAAAAGGTTTTCTAACATATAAGCAGCCTCTATCCGCTGCCATTTCTTTAGCAGTTTCTGTACCTCGAGCTGTTAAAAAAATAACAGGAATATTTTTCCATTTAGGGTTACATTTAAGCTCACGGTGTACATCCCAGCCGCTTACAATCGGCATCATGATATCAAGAATTATAAGATCTGGTATCATGTTTTCATCATCTGATTCTAAATAATCTATAGCTTGACGACCGCCTTCCGCGCATATTACTTCATACCCACTTTTTTCAAGGATCGTTCCAACTGATACAAGTATATCTGGATCATCATCGATTGCTAAAATCTTCTTTTTTTCATCTTGTTTTTTAGTCTTTTTTTTCTTAGAAGATTTTTTAGTATTTTTTGTTTTAGTTTTTTTTGCCATAAATAATCCTTAGCTAACATTACTTTTTTGAATAATTGTACATAACCAATAATTTCAGTATGATAAAAAAGATTTTCTATAAAATTTTATTAAAAAAGAAAAAAAACTCAAACAAATTTTTTTTTATTTAAAACTTTTAATATCACATTTGCTTTCTTTGCATATTGTGTCTTCAACCGAATCTGAAATTATTTTGTCAACATTTGATTTATCAGATGGATGTATTATTACTTTTGAAGGTTTATATTCCTCAACTGCTTTTAGTATTATATCTGATGCTTTTCCTTTTTTCTCTATTTTTTTTGCAGGTATTTCTAGTTTTTCGCTTAATTCTATTATTTTATCAGAGTAACCTGATGATCTTAGTCTTTGATCTTTTTCAAATTGTCCTCTTAGTTTTTCTACGTCTTTTCTTCCAAGGTAGCTTTCTATTGTTCCACTAGATTTTTTTGTTTCTGAGATACTAAGAATTATTACTTCGCCTGGTTTTTCTTTTTTTATGATGTTTTTGATTTTTTCTATGCTTTGTTTATTGTAAGGATTCCGGTAACAAGCTATTAAGATTTTTTTATTTTTTTTCTTAATCATTTTTTTTTCACCATAATCCTATTATTTTCCACCAACTCAATCCTAGGGTCATAAAAACTCCTATACCTATTAAATTCAATGTAAGCCCTGGTTTTAGGAAATCATTGGTTCTTAGTAGTCCTGTATCATAGACCATTGCTGATCCGGGTGTTCCAATAATAAACATGAATGCAAAAGCGGATGGTAATGCTACTACAAACATCGATAGTTGCGGGCTAAGGTTTAGAGCGGATGCTGTAAAAATTGTTAGGGTTATTGGTAGTATTGTACCGGTTGCAGCGCTGTTGCTCATGACTTCAGATAAGAAAATGGTTAGCGTTACAACTGCAAATATTACAAGGTATGGTTGTGTTGCAAAAAGGTTGATTATTTTACTAGCGATAAAATTTGCCGCATTGGTTTCTTGTGAAAGAGCAAAAGCAAGAGTTATTGCTCCAGCATATAGAAATATTATGCCCCATGGTAGTTTGTTTTCTACATCCTCCCAGCTTAGTGTGTTTGTTAGGCCAAGGAGTCCTGCTATAAATACAGCTACGGTTGCCATTCCTATTAGTGTTCCAAAAAGAGCCCAGAGTATAAATGCAAGTGTTAAAAAGAATATTACTTTCATTTCACCAAAGGAGAGACTTCCCATTTTTTTTACTTCTTTTTTAAGATAGTTACTTATGTACTTCATATCGATTTTTTCTGGCGGATAAAAAATTGTTAGTATTATGAATACGAAAAAAATCATTATGAATACTATCGGTGCTGCTGCTATGAACCAATCTACAAAACTAATGGTTTTCCCTGGGAATTGTTGATGATAGATTGATAAAGCAAGTGGGTTTCTTGCTCCACCCAGAAGTGTTCCCATGCTTCCTACGGATGATCCATAGGCTAGTGAGAGTAGTGCTGCTTTCGAAAAATTTGTCCCCTCCATGTCGTTTTTACTAGCTCTTAATATGCTTAAAACGATTGGTATTAGTAGTGCTACTACTCCATGGGCGGGCATAGTCATAGAAAGAATTGCTGCGATTAGTGTTATTCCTAGTAAAAAAGTTCTTGGTGATGATCCAAATCTTTTCAAAAAAGTAAGTGCTATTCGTTTATCAAGATTATATTTACTTAACGAAAACGCAAGGATTATAGCTCCTACTAGAAAAAAAATAGTTGTTGATCCAGCTCCTTGAAATGCACTATCTGGTGTGAAAACTCCAGTTAGGACTAATAAGAATGCTACGAAAAAAAATGTTATTGGAAATGATACAGGCCGGGTTATCCATAGTATTATGGTGGCTGCAAATACAGCTATTGCGCTTTGACCCGTGGTTGACAAACCCTCGGGGTTTGGGATAAAATATATTATAAAAAAAACTATGAAAGCAAGTGCTATAAAAAAGGTTCTTTTTTTGTTTTCAGGAGTAATTTTTTCTTTGAAGTCAAAATCCACCTATTAAACCCCTTACATTACTATGGTTTATTTTTGAATAATTAGAAATTTTTTAAATTTTATTATTTTTTTGGTTTTGTGTTTTCAATATCTTCCTTAAGGGATGGTAGTTTTCCAAGGTGATCTTTTTTTTCTTTTTTTTCATCAATTCTTAGATATTTTTCTCCATCTGTCTCTATTGTGTTTATCTCTGATGCTTTTTTCCATATTCTTCTCTGTCCTTTTTTATCTTTTAAAAGACAGGTGTACCATTTGTCCTGATCTTCCTCTAGGCTTTTTATGATATCTTCTCTTTTGTAAATAGTTGGGTATTTTATTCCCTCCACTGTGTTTATAAATGCTCTTACTTGTTCTATGTTGTCTTCTTTTTGTTTTGCATGACTTATCCAATATTCCGTCATAATTTTCTTTTCACCTTCTCTTTTTTTTTTCTTATTTGTTTATCTATTGCTTCTGTACATTTATTTATTGCATCCATATATCCCCATCCTTCTTCTGATGCTATAAACATACCACGTGGTGAGGAGAGTCTCACTTTACAGAATATGATATGTTTTCCCTGGCTTTGTTCGGTGTGTCTTTTTAAACGAATGTAAATATGTGCGTTGTTTAACCAGTCTAGAAATTTTTGGAAATTTGAATGAATTATTTCTTTGGGTCTTTGTTTGTTGAAATCATTTATTTTTTCTAGTTCCCCTGAAAACTGTATAACCATTGGTTCTGTTATTGTGTATGTTGCTAGTGGTTCAAGTAAGTCTTTTTTGGTGATTATTCCCTGCAGATTGTTTTCTTCTCCGATAAGCATTCCTCTGTATTTTCTTTTAAACATTGTGTCAATTACGTTTTTTATTTTATCTTCAGGTTTCATCATTGATATTGTTTCAGTCATCAAACCTTTTACAGGGATATCTAGGTATTTTTTTTTATCAGCCATATATGCTCCATATTTTGATGTATCCTGATACTGTCCTGATCCACCTTGTCTGTGTTCGGGGTGTATAAATTTTGATAATGTGTCATCAAGTGTTATAATTCCTGAGAGATTGTTTTTTTCATATACTGGCAGCCTTGAGATATCTTCTTCATGAAACATCCGGATGGCTTTTGCTACTGGTTCATCAGAATTTATTTTTATAACTGGTTTTGAGATAAATTTTTCAACTGGTTCCTCTCCGAAATCATCTTTTGCTGCTTTTTTAAGAATATCTTCTGCTGTTACAACACCGATAAGTTTGTCTTTGTCAAAAACAGGGAGCATATAGGAGTCACTTTCTAGCATTAAACCAGCGGTTTTTTCAATGTCGTCCTCAGGAATAATTTTTGCAACATTTTTAAGAAAAGTCTTTGTTTTCGTATTCGGCGATATTTTAGCTTTAGAAATATCTTTTTTGTTAAGCATACCGTGATATTTTCCATCTTTTAGAATCACAATAGCATCCTTGTCTTTCATTTTTGAAATTGCTTTAGAAATTGAATCGTTTTCATCTACTTTTGGGCAATCTTTTCTAATTATCTCTTCTACAGGACTCATAATTTTATTACTCCTTTATTTTTTTTTTCAAATATCATTTTTCTTATGGTAACCATCCTTTCTTTATTGAACTATTTAAAAAACTTTTAATGGAATTTTTTTTTTATTATTCCATTATTTCTGATAACCTTGGTGTATCTCCTACCACTGTTGGTTTTTCAGGATATGAAGTCCATTCTGTAAAAGATCCTTCATATATTTTCACTTGCGGATAACCAAGATAGAATTTGAAAAGCAAAAATTCATTTGTCGCTTCTCTACCAGTGCCACATGAACAAATTATCAATTTATCCTTAGTTGCACCAATATTATTAAGTATTTTTTGTATTTCTTCATCAGATTTCAAAAGTTTTGGGTTATCTTCATCCATTAGTTTCTTCCATGGTAGATTAACTGCACCGGGTATATGACCCGGGAGAATCCATGGTCCTTGTCCTTTATACACATTTTCAGGTCTAGCATCTAATAGGAGTGTGTCTTCTTTGTCTTTTAGATCGATTACTTCTTCTATGTTTACATAGTAATCTTTTTGTATATTGGTTTTAAAATCAGATTCTTTTATTTCTGGGAATTCCTTGGTTAATTCTTTTTTTTCTTTTTTCCACTTGTCAAGACCGCCGTCAAGGACATACACTTCCTTACATCCGAATCTTGCAAGAGAGTAAGCTAGCATTGTTTGTTCTAATCCGTCACCCCATCCTCTGAATTCTCCTTTACCAGTGTATACTACAACGGGTTTATTTTTTTCAATACCTATTCTGCTGAATAATTGTTTAATTACATTTTCTGGAACATATACTCCAGGTGTTCCTTGATATGGGACTCTTAATAGTTTTTGATTAAAATATACTGCTCCGGGGATGTGTTCTGTGATATAATCATGTATGTCTGGTTGAGTATCAATTATTGTTAAATTTATATCATCAAGTTTTTTCTTCAACCATTCAGTTGAAACAAGTTTTATTTTGCTTTCTTTATTTTCTGGATATGGATAGTTTCTCATTTTGAAAAATTTCACCTTTATTTTATCATTAGTTTTTGGAGAATATATAATATTGACTTAAAATTAGTTTAATATTATATGAAAAACAATTGCAAATTTTAATATCAAAAATACCCGTCTCTTTAGGGTGTATGAATACGTTTTTTAATTATTTTTTAATTGTTTTTAAGTCATGGTTAAATAATTATTTTTGCTTGAAAAAAATTAGTATGAAAACCTCGTTTAAAATCGTAAGTTTGCTTGATATTCCTATTAAACTTCATTTTAGTTTTATTATCATCCTTGCTTTGTTCGCTTATGTTTTTTCTTTTGAAAGCCTAAAAATTTTTAATTTTACTATAGGTTATGGTGGAGTTGATACATCTAATATAGTTAAAATTTTTTTAGGTTTTTTTATAGCTGTTTTGCTTTTTGTATGTGTTCTTCTGCATGAACTTGGTCATTCATATGTTACTCAACGAAATGGTTTTAAAATAAATGGTATAACTTTGTTTATTTTTGGTGGAGCTTCTCAGATGGAAGAAACGCCTCAGGATCCTAATACTGAGATAAAAATTGCTGCTGCTGGCCCCGGTGTTAGTTTTGTTTTATCTGGAATATTTTTTAGTTTTTTTTATTTAACTGGTTTTTTTGAAGGAAATATTTTTACTAATGTTTTATTAATTAGTTTTGGGACTTTAACTTTTTATAATTTTATTCTTGGTTTATTTAATCTTATTCCTGCTTATCCAACAGATGGTGGACGTCTTGTAAGGGCTTCATTTGCTAAAGTTATGGATTATGGTAAAGCAACTTCTTGGGCTTCTAGAATAGGTCAGGGTATAGCAGTTGCTATGGCTGTTTTTGGAATTTTTTCTTTGAATATTTGGCTTGTTTTAATTGCTGTTTTTTTGTTTTTTGGTGCTATGCAAGAAGAAAAAATAACCCGAATCTCAAAAGCGCTTAAAGATAGAACGGTAGAGGATATTATGAATGAAAATATTAGTTCTGTTTCTCCAGATATGACTATTAAAGAGTTTTTAGATTTTTTAAAAAAGAAAAGAAAAACTGTTTTTCCAGTTGTAAAAGATGAAAGTATCATAGGAGTTATTTCTTTAGATGATGCTCAGAAAATCGATAGATCAGATATTGATACTCTTGAGGTGAAGGATGTTATGAACAAGGATTTTTCTAAGGTTTCTTCTGATAAAAAAGCTTTTTCTGTTTTCAAAACTTTAGCTAAAGACAAATATAACCATGTTTTTGTTGAAGTAGATGATAAACTCAAGGGAGTTGTAACATTAAATGATATTACTCATGCTTTAAAAATGAGTGAAATATGAATTAACTTTTAATTATTTAGGAAAAGGTTTATAAGAAGGTAAGATAGTTAAAAAATAGTGGAAAGGAGGCAAAAAGATAACTAAATCTTATATTAAGCCTAAAAAAAATATTAGTAGTAAACAGAAATATCAACTGGATCAGTTGATTTCGATTTTTAATAGTATAAATGAAATTATTTATGTTACAGATATTAAAACACATGATGTTTTGTTTGTTAATAATTATTTTAAAGAATTGTTAGGTACGGATCCTGTTGGGGAGAAATGTTATCAGATTTTTCAGGATTTAAAACATCCTTGTGATTTTTGTACCAATGATAAAATTTTAGAAAACCCTGATGAGCCATATCGTTGGGAGTATCATAATCCGAAATTAGAACGAGATTTTATTATCACTGATAAACTTATTAAATGGCCTGATGGACGTAATGTTAGATTTGAGATAGCTATTGATGTAACTGATTTTAAAGATGTTCAGAAAAAAATAAAACAAAATGAAGAACGGTATAGACTTGCGCAGAAAGCTGCTGAAATTGGTAGCTGGGAGTATGATTTACAAACTAAAGAAATTAGATGGTCTGATCAGATTGAACCAATTTTTGGTCTTAAAAAAGGTGAATTCAAAGGGACATATGAGGCATTTATAAATATGGTTCATCCAGATGATCGCGAGATTATAAATAGAGAGGTTGATAAATGTGTCAAAAAGGGAAAGGATTATGATATCGAACACCGAATTATTCAACCTGATGGTTCTATTCGTTGGCTTAGAGAAATGGGTGATGTTTTTACTGATGAACAAGGTCGGCCTTCTAGAATGCTTGGTGTTGTTCAGGATGTAACTGATAGAAAAAAATCTGAAGAAAAAATTAAGGATTTAACTAGGAAATATATGTTTCAGGCTAAAAGACTTGCTGAGACAAATAAGGAACTTGAGGCTTTTAGTTATTCTGTTTCCCATGATCTTCGTGCTCCCCTTAGAAGCGTTAACGGTTTCAGTCAAGCTCTTCTTGAGGATTACGAAGAGTTGCTGGATGACGAGGGTAAAGATTATCTTATAAGAATTAAAAATTCAGCTGATCGTATGAATGAGTTGATCAATGGATTGCTTAAACTCTCGCGTTTGATGAGAGCTGAAATGCATTCAGAAACTGTTAACTTAGGTAAACTTGCTGAAGAGGTTTTCTATGACATCAAACAAAGTAATCCTGGTAGAGATATTGATTTTGAGATAAAAAATTTAGAAAAGATGCATGTTAAAGGTGATCCTAATCTTTTAAGAGTATTATTTGAGAATTTGTTATCTAATGCTTGGAAGTTTACAAAAAATAAATCTAAACCCAATATTGTTGTAGGTTTTAAGGAAGATACTCAGGGTAGAGATGTTTTTTATGTTAAGGATAACGGTGAAGGGTTCAATATGGATTATTCTGATAAACTTTTTATTCCATTTCAGAGACTTCATAAAAAAAATGATTTCGCTGGAACAGGTATTGGTCTTAGTATTGTTAATAGAATTGTAAAAAGACATGATGGAAAAGTATGGGCTGAAAGTAAGAAAGGAAAAGGAGCCTGTTTTTATTTTACAATAGGAGAATGAGAAGAATTATGAGTGAAAAAATTAATGTTTTGTTGGTAGAAGATTCAGAGGATGATGCTGTTTTAATTAAAAGAGAACTAAAGAAAGGAGATTTTGACCCGAAAATAAACAGGGTGGAAACAAAAAAAGATATGGAAAAACATCTTAGAAACAAAAAATGGGATGTAGTGATTTCTGATTATGTTCTCCCTGAGTTTAGTGGACTAGATGCTTTAAAAACAGTTAAAAAATCTAAAAAAAGTCTACCTATTATTATTGTTTCTGGTAAAATCGGGGAGGATACAGCTGTTGAATCAATGAAAGCTGGTGCTCATGATTATATTATGAAAAATAATCTTCAAAGGCTTGCTCCTGCTATAAGAAGAGAGCTTTCTGAATTCAGTATTAGACGTGATCGTAAAAAAGTAAAAAAGGATCTTAAAGAATCTTATGAAGAGCTTGAAGAAATTAATAAGAAACTGGAAAAAGAGGTTGATGAACGTAAAAAACTTGAAAGAGAAGCAGTGGAGGCTAAAAAATATTTGCAGAATGTTATCAACAGTGCTTCTGAGATTATGATTTCTGTGGATGCAAATAACCGTGTTACTTTTTGGAATGAAACCGCTGAAGAGGTCACGGGTTATAAAAAAGATGATGTTGTCAATAGAACTATAACAAAACTTTCTTTGTTTGAGAATCCTCAAAATGTTTCTGATTTATTAAAAACCGTTCATAGGAATAAATACAGTGGTTCTGATGACGTCGTAATTATCACTAAGGATAGAGCTAAAAAAATTCTTCGTTTTAAACCATCAGAGATTAAATCTAAAACCAAAAAAAACACAGGTATATTGTTTGTTGGTGAAGATATAACAAAAGATGTTGAAGTACATGGTAAACTAATTTCTGGTAATAGTTATCTTATCACTAATAGTAAAAATGATTCAGCAATAGATTTATTCAATGATCTTTCTAATTCTAAATACAATGGTCTTTTTGTTACTCGTTCTAACCCTGAGATTGTTAAAACAGTTATTTCTAAAAATGCTGATGTTTTGTTGCTTAGTGAAGAAAAACTTGGTGATTTCAACAATGTATCTGTTTTAAAGGACTTGGTTGAAAAAATCAAAGATTTTGTTAGTAACAATGATGATGCTGTTGTTTTACTAGATGGGATTCATTATCTTATCACTCGTTTTTCTTTTGAAAAATTCCTTGATGCTTTGTATAAGATTAATGAGTTGATGATAAAAAATAAATCTATTCTTTTCCTGCGTTTTGATCCATCCCTAGTTGATGAAAGTAAAATGGCTATAGTTGAAAACGAGATCCAGATCCTCCCTGGTCAGAAGGTTGAAGGAATCATTATTGAGGATAATCTGTATGATATGTTGAAATATATCTATCAGCAGAATGAAAAAAATGCACTGGTTCCATACAAGAAAATTATGAATAAGTTTAATATTGCTTATTCTACCGCTGCTAAACGATTAGAGGAACTAGAAAATAACGGTCTGATTTTTACCAAAAGACAAGGAAAACTCAGAACAATTTTTGTCTCTGATAAAGGAAAAACCCTGCTTCACAAAAGAGAAACAGCATAATATTTCTATCTATTATTTAATTATTTTTAATTATTTTTTAATTTATTTTTTAGTCAACTATATATGTAACAAATTGCATTATATTTTATCAAAAGAATAAGATATTAATAATTGGAATATACAAACATGCATAAGAAAACCATTTTACTTATAGAAGATAGTCCTGATGATGTAAAATTAACAAAAAGGGCTTTTAAGAAAAGTGAATATTCCGAAAAAATAAATCTGGATGTAGTGACTGGTGGTGTTGAAGCTTTAGAATATTTTAATGAAAAAAATATTTCTGATGGAGGAAAGCCATATCTTATACTTTTAGATTTGAATCTTCCTAAAATAAATGGTTTCCAGGTTTTAAAAAAGATTAGAAACGATGAAGATTTAAAATTTATACCTGTGATTGTTTTAACATCTTCTAGTGAAAAAAAGGATCTTATAAAATCTTACAAATTGGGTGCTAATGGTTATATTCAGAAACCAGTAGATTTCCAGGATTTTATTGATGTTATTCAAAAAATTGGTGAATACTGGATTAAAATAAATAGACATCCGCATTCAGCATCATAAAAATTTTTTTTTTACCTTTTTTTTAACTAAAAGTTAATGGTTTTTTAGTTTTTTTTAAGTAATAATTAAATAACATTCTGTGTCTTTTAAAAATCATAATTAAAAGTGAGAGATATGTCTAGATTTGATGATGAAAACGATGAAAATAGACGTAGAAATCCTTTCGATGTTTATGATAGTGATAAAGAATTTGAAAGAATGATTCGTCAAATTGAGAGAATGATTAGGAATTCTATTAGGGAATCTTCTAGGAATAAAAATAGAAATGACGACTCTTTTGTTCATGGTTTTAATGTAAAGATTGATTCTGAAGGAAATGCAAGAATAAAAGAATTTAATGGTTATCCGGGACATAATAAAAAATATAAAACTGAACGGGAGCCAGTTGTTGATGTAATTGAAGATAAGAATGATGTATCTGTTACTATTGAGATCCCGGGTGTAAAAAAAGAAGATGTTGATCTTAATGTTGTTGACAATATTTTTGAGATAAAATTATCTAATCCACTGAATCGTTTTCATAAAAAAATAGCTTTGCCATGTAAAGTAAAACCTGAGACTACTGAAGCCGTTTTTAACAATGGATTATTAGATGTAGTTATTAAAAAAGAAAACATAGATGATAAAGAAAATGGGTTTCATGTTAATATAAAATAAAATCCTTTTTTTGTTTGTGTTTTAATTATTTTTTATTTGTTTTTAAGTCATTGTTTAATAGGTAAAAATTTTTTTTGTTTACATAGTTTGATGAGATATATGAAAAAAATTGGTATTAATGGTCTTGGTAGAATAGGAAGGCTTGTACTTAGGCATTTTATTGAGGATGGAGCTGAAGGTGTTGATATTGTTGCAGCTAATGATCTTGCATCTATTGAAGATCTTGCATATCTTCTAAAATATGATTCAGTTCTGGGTTCGCCTTCTTTTGAGGTTTCTTATGATGATGATGATTTTTTAATCGTGGGTTCTAAAAAAATCCGTGTTTTTAATGAAAAAAACCCTGAGGATATTCCATGGAATCAGGAAGATGTTGATATTGTTTTAGAATGCACTGGTCTATTTAGACGAAGAGAGGATTCTGCTAAACATCTAAAAGCTGGTGCAAAAAGGGTTCTTATTAGTGCTCCCTCAAAAAGTGCGGATTTAACGGTGGTCCTTGGTGTTAACGAAGACGAGTATGATCCAGAGGAACATACAATTATTTCTAATGCATCTTGTACAACTAATTCTTTGGCTCCAGCAGTTAAAGTATTAAATGATAATTTTAAGGTTAAACATCTGCTTGTTACAACTATTCATGCTTATACTGCTAGTCAGAATCTTATTGATGGAGATATGCGTAAAAGACGTCGTGGTAGAGCAGCAGCGGTTAACCTTGTTCCAACGACTACTGGTGCAGCAAAAGCTACAGAGCTTGTATTACCCGGGTTAAAAGGCAAAATGGATGCAATGGCCGTGCGAGCGCCTGTATTAGATGGAGCTATCACCGATATTGTTGCAGAATTAGAAGAAGATGTTACAGTTGAAAAAGTCAATGAGGCTTTTAAAAAAGCTTCAGAGAGAGAACTAAAGGGAATACTTGGTTATTCCGAGGAAGAACTGGTTTCATCTGATATACTAGGGGATAAACACTCAGGTATATTAGATGCAGAATCAACAAAAGTAATTGACAAAAATATGGCTAAGGTTTTAGTCTGGTATGATAACGAAGCAGGTTATGCTAAAAAACTATTGGAATTAGCTGAATATGTTTCAAAAAATATTGAGGAGTGAAATTATATGGATTATTATAAATGCACAGCTTGTCAAAGAACCGCGACAGTAGATGAAGGTAGCGATATTCCATATTGTTGTGAAAAACCTATGAAAAAAGTAACCCGTGAGATATGTCTTCAACCCTCTCATCCAGAACATGCAAGACCCATGGATGATGATGAGCCTTGTGACGATTTCAGAGGAGTTGAAGAATAAAAAATGTGTATTGGGGGGGTGAATTATTTTTTGAAAATAAATCCAGAAGAAATAACTAAACTTCAAGAACTTTTAAATGATGTTCCAAACTGGGATTTAGAAATGTTTAACATCTGGGAAAATGCAAAAGACGAACTAAAAATAACTATCCGTCTTGGTAGAGATTAAAACTATATAACAAATAAAAAAACAATTTTGTTCTCCAGTAACCCAAAATTTATACGTTTTTAAATCAATTTTAAGTTAACATTATATACATTTTTAAATCTTAAACCTCTAAAAAAGTAAAAATTTATGGTGTTAAATAAAATATGAGAACTATAAAAGTTAGAGAACATGTTAGAAAAAAAACATCTTCTCAGTTAAAAAAAGCTATGTCTTTTGAAGATATGTTGCCCATACGAGTTAAGGCTCATAATAGAAAGATCCTAAGAAAATAACTGATATACGTTGTTTTTTTTACAAGAAAAAAACAATTTTTTCTAACAATAAAAAATTGAACATCATATCATTTCTAACGGGTTGAGGATATATTATAAACAAAGAACGATTGATTCTTGTTACAAACAGAGAACCTTATTCACATGATCGGGTTGATAATGAAATCTGTGTAAAAAAATCTACAGGAGGCGTGGTTTCAGCTCTTGATCCACTAATGCAGAAATCTAAAGGAGTTTGGATTGCATGGGGTAGTGGAGATGAAGATTTCACTGTTTGCAATAAAGAAAATAAGGTTCTTGTTCCAGATGATGGAGAATATAGATATTTTTTAAAAAGAATAAAACTTTCAGATGAAGAAGTTCAGAATTATTACAAGGGTTATGCAAATCGTGTACTATGGCCGCTTTTTCATTTTTTTATTGAAAAGATGCATTCCAAGGAGAAATATTGGGATACTTATTACAATGTTAACAAGAAATTCGCTGAAACAGTACTTGAAGAATTAGAGGATGATGATCGAGTTTGGCTTCATGATTATCATCTAGCACTTGTTCCAGGTTTTATTAAAAAAGAAAAACCTGATGCAAAAATTGCTTTTTTTTGGCATATTCCCTGGACTCCATGGGAAATATTTAATGTTCTTCCTCAGCATGATTATATTCTTAATGGTTTGTTGAAAAGTGATTTATTAGGTTTTCACACTAAATCTTATGTTAAAAATTTTTTAGGATGCGCGGAGAGAAAACCGGATCTTGTTGTTAATCGAGAAAATAATACTGTCACAAAAGATGGTCATACAGTTAAGGTTAAACATTTTCCACTGGGTATTTCTTATGATGATTATGCGTTTCCAGAAAAAAATGATTTGATTGGTGACAAAGCTCGTGAAATCAAGGATATGTACAATGTTGATAATTTGATTCTTGGTATAGATCGTTTGGATTATACTAAAGGAATTATGAATAGAATCAAAGCTTTTGAGTATCTTTTAGATACTTATCCAGAGTTTAGAGGTAATGTAACCTTGGTTCAGATTGCTACACCAAGCAGGGATGATGTTAGCGAATA
This sequence comes from uncultured Thermoplasmatales archaeon, assembly GCA_964384785.1. GTDB lineage: Archaea > Thermoplasmatota > E2 > DHVEG-1 > DHVEG-1 > JAZKSG01. The sequence continues at coordinate 22,728 of CAYLLH010000102.1, forward strand.
TCAACTCATGAAGAAAGAAATAGATGAAACCATTGGCAGAATTAATGCTGAATACCGAACTGAGAATTGGACTCCTATCATGTATTTTTATAGACGCATACCAAATCGTTTACTTCTCACATATTACAAAGCTGCTGATATTGGACTTTTAACTCCAATAAGAGATGGAATGAATCTTATCTCAAAAGAGTTTATTGCAGCTAATGAAAATAATGCTATGTTGATTCTGAGCGAGTTTACAGGCGCCTCTGAAGAGTTAAATGAATCAGTTATCGTAAATCCATATGATATAGGAGAGACAGGTGAAGCAATAAAAAATGTTTTAGATATGTCTGATGAAGAAAAAAATAAAAGATTTAATTTATTAGATGAAAAAGTAAAAAAACATGATTCTCAATGGTGGCTTAACAACTTTTTAGATGAATGGGAAAAACTGTATGACTAAATATATTTTCGATAATCTACATGAAATAAAATATAGACTGCAAGGAAAAGAAAAAATTTTATTGTTTTTAGATTATGATGGTACATTAGTATCATTTAAAAAAAAACCTGATCAGGTTAAAACTCCAGAAAAAATTAAAAATATTTTAAAAAAAATTTCAGATAAATCCTGTTTCAAACCTGTTATTATCACAGGGAGAACATTAGAAGAAATAAAAAAACTGATAGATATTGATGATTTTGTTTATGCAGCAGTTCATGGGTTAAAAATAAAGTATCCGGATAAACAAGAATTTATTTGGGAAAAAGCAGAAAAAAATAAACCTATTTTAAAAAAAATTAAAAAACAAACACATGAAGAGTTTATAGATGAAGAAGATGTTTTCATTGAGGATAAAAAACTGACTGTTGCTTTTCATTATCGTACATTATCTGAAGAAAAAATAAATGATATTGTTAAAAAATTTGTTTCAATAATTAAAAAATATGATAAAAAAAATGAATTAAATATTTTACATGGATCAAAAGTAGTGGAGGTTAGACCCAGAGGATGGGATAAAGGTAAAGCTGTAGAGACAATAATTGAAAATTTTGATAATAAAAATTTTTTACCTGTTTATCTTGGTGATGATACAACAGATGAGGATGCTTTTAGATTTCTAAAAAACAAAGGATTAACAGTTTATGTAATAAACAATTCAGAAGAGGATACGGATGCTGATTATTATCTAAAAAACCCGGATGATGTTTATGGATTCCTTGAAAAAATGTATGATTGGGGTCTTAAACTATTTAAACAAGATAGTTATTGAATATATGATAGGATGCACAGAGGAGTAATTGATTTATTATGTCTTTAGTACCAGTATTATCGTTAGATAAATATCGTGATGTTGTTGGAGATAAGGCTATTGATAAAATTTATGATGAAGCTTCAGTTTTATCGGAGAAAACACTTGTTCATATAAACTCTACTTATCAAGGTGGTGGTGTCGCAGAAATTTTGAATAGTTTGATTATTCTTTTAAATGATGCAGGGATTAAAACTGATTGGCGTATACTTCATGGTGATCTTGATTTTTTTACTGTTACAAAAAAATTTCATAATGCGTTACAGGGAGAAAAAATTAATTTTACAGAAAAAAAACGTGAGCTTTATTATATTAACAATGTAAACAACGCGATTTTTACTCATATTAATCAGGATATGGTGATAGTTCATGATCCACAACCATTACCAATCATTACATGTTACCAAAGGAAACAACCATGGGTTTGGCGTTGTCATATTGATATATCTCAGCCGAATCAGGAAGTCTGGGAGTACCTAAGAAGTTTTATTTTAAATTATAACGGAATGATTATTTCCATGGAGCAGTTCAGGCAGAAAAACATTCCAAGTGATAACACGCCTCAGCATATTATACCTCCTTCGATTAATCCATTGAATATAAAAAATAAAGATATTCCTGAGTCAACGATTTCTAAATATCTTGGAAAACATGGGATAAAAGAGGATAAACCTATTGTTAGTCAGATTTCTCGTTTTGATAAATGGAAGGATCCACTTGGTGTTATAAAAATTTTTGAACATGTTTCTAAAAAAGTTGATTGTCAGCTTCTTCTTGTTGGTTCCATGGCTACAGATGACCCTGAGGGTCAAGAAATGGTTGAAGAAATCGAAAAAAAGGTAGCTGATATAGAAGATGTTCATGTGGTGATTGATGCACCAGATATTGTTACTAATGCTATTCAGAGGGCATCATCTGTTGTTTTACAAAAATCATTGAAGGAAGGTTTTGCTTTAACTGTTTCAGAATCATTGTATAAGGAAACACCAGTTGTTGCATCTAATATTGGTGGTATACCATCACAGGTTTTAGATGGAGAGAATGGTTTTTTACTAAAACCAAAAGATTATGAGGGTTTTGCAGAAAAAATTGTTTGGCTTTTAAAACATCCTGAACAAGCAAAAGAGATGGGTAAAAAAGGTAAAGAACATATAAAAAATAATTTTTTGATAACACGTCATGTAAATGATTATGTACAATTAGCTAAAAATTTTTTAATAAAAAAATAAAATAAGTTTTTTTTATCTTTTTAACAAGGGTTTTAGATTTTCAAGGATTGTAATATTTCTTACTCTTGTTATGCATTTACTTGGAAGAATGATATCTCCTTTTTTGTTAAGTTTATAGGTTTTTAGATTTATTTTATCTTCTGGTTTCACAAGAATTGTTTCATTTTCTTTGTTTGTTTTATCTTGAATGTCTTTTATTTTTCCTATGATACTTCCTTCTCTGCTCATTACAGTTTTTCCAAGAAGATCTCTTTTTTTGTTTTTCATATTATCCTTATTTTTCTTGTTTTTTTGAGAAACATAATATTTGTTCTCCTTCATAATATTTTTTGTTATTATGGTTTTTAATAGTTAAATCTATGTTTTTTTAAATACATATGTGATAATATATATGATTTTTTCTAACATAAAAAATATAAAATATTTTTTATCGGTACATGCCTGGTACATTTGTTTGTTGAACCTGAGGTGTTTGTTTAGACTGTTGCATATATTTTTTTATTCTTCTGTTATTCCTATGTAGAAACCAAATGCAAAACCTTCAACTGTTTTGTCTATCTCTAAGCCTTGATCGGTTCTAACCATAACATCGATATTGGTTCTTCCAAATCCAAAAGTAAACTGATCATCCCATGAACTTATAACAATTGATTCACCCGCAGGAAGACTTGGTATTACTACTGGACAAGATGTAGTTCCACCTACTAGAATAAAACTACCATCAAGTTCTATCGACCAAAAAACATCATTTGCTGCTTCGTCTCCAACATTTGTTATAACAACAGTTACACCAAAGCCACCACTGACTTCTTCTATTACAAGTTCTGGTTGATTTTGTGTTTCTATCTCTGGTTTACTTTTAACATCATTTTTTTGGATTTCCAATGAGGATGCTGCTGGAAAAACCAACAATAATACTGTAAATAGTGCAATTTTAAATTTTAATTTTCTACCATTATTTTTCGCTCTAATTTTTTCGCCTCCTTATACCTTTATTCTTCAGTTATACCAATGTAAAAACCAAAAGCAAAACCTTCGACAGTTTTGTTAATCTCCACGCCTTCATTAGTAGAAACTGTGACATCGATATTTGTTTCCCCGAATCCAAAGATAAAACGGTCCCTAATTGACCTAATAACAATTGATTCACCAGCGGGAATACTAGGTATCACAGGCAATGGGGGCAATGTATATCCACCAGTAATTATGTACTCTCCATCAAGATCTATTGTCCAAGTTACATCTTCAGCTTCAGCATCCCCCGTATTAGTTATTACAACAGTTACACCAAAGCCACCACTTATTTCATCTATCACTAGGTTTGGTTGATTTTGACTAACTTGTTCTTTCTGGTTTCTTATTTCTTTACTTTTCATATCTGATGATGATACAACTGGTAGAACCAATGAAAGAATAGCTACTATCAATACACTAGCCTGTATAGTTTTTTTAATATTTTTTTTCATAATTTTTTTCACCTTCTTATCTTCTTATTTTATTTTTTTTTCATTTTTTAATTTCTCCAAACTTGAGTTAATAAATGCAGGAAGATCTGTAGGACTACGACTCGAAACCAAGTTGTCATCAACAACAACTTCTTGATCTTCATATAATGCTCCAGCATTCTTTAAATCTTGAATTATAGATTTCCAACCGGTAATTTTCCGACCTTTTAAAACATCTGCAGAAATCAAAAGTTGAGGTGCATGACATATACTAAAAACTGGTTTACCTGTTTCAACAAATTCTTTAACAAAATCTACAGATTTTTGATGAGCTCTAAGTTTATCAGGTGAATAACCACCCGGTATCAGCAATGCATCAAAATCATTAACGGATACTTCATCAAGAGATCTGTCAATATCAACCGGTTTTTCTTCTTTTTTTCCTTTAACAACCTTTCCTTTACGTAAACCAATGTTTACAATTTTATGACCCGCTGTTGAAAATGCGCCAACTGGTTCAAAATATTCCGAGTCTTCAAACATGTCATCTAATAAAACAGCTATTTTTGCCATAATAAAACAAAGCCCTCCCACAATATTTTTTATGCTAAACCATGAACACTGTCAAGGCATTCTCTGCAGATTTTTTTCTCTTCACCTTTAACTTCGAATACTTTCAATTTCTCAGGTGGTAATTCGCATCTGCAAACATCACATTTTTCTTTTTCATCATCTTCCATTTTTTTTACAACTCTCCATCTAATTATAATTATCTTACTATCATAACAGTTGAATCAGAATGATGTAAAACTTTTTCAGAAACGCTACCGATTAAAACCCGGTCCATAGCGGAATGACCTTTTCCGCCCATAACTATAAGATCTTCTGGATTAGCCTCATTTATTATTTCATCATCAGGTATTCCTTCAACAAGTTTAGTATCAATGTTTACACCTTTTTTTTCACCGGATTCTTTTATATCGTTAAGTAAATCATAACCTTCTTTTTTAACTGTTTCAGTCCACTCGGGTTTTGGCTGATTCCAAGTTGGAATCGCAGATTGTGGTATTTCAACAACATGCATCAAAATAACATTCAAACCCGTTTGATCGGCTAAACTAAAAGCCTTACCAGCTGCTTTTTTTGAAGCATCAGAACCATCAACTGGGACTATTATCCTACCAAATTCTTTCTTTTCCGAATCATTCATATTTTTCTCACTTACCTGATAATAAAATCGATTCACAAATAGATATAAATAAATGACTAAAAAATAGTTAAAATATAGTTAAAAAATAGATGTTTACTCAGGTCTTAATCTAAACCCAGTTTTCATCCCACCAGTCACCTTCAGATATAAAACAATCAAGACACAGGCGTTTAGTTGTTTCTTTATCATCAATCTCTTTAGAGGTAAAACTATATAATCCTTCATTACACAAAGTACATTTTTTTATAAAGTTCAGATATATCCATCTATTGTTTATAACATCTGATTTTTTAACAATTTTATTAGTATAATCCTCAAAAACTTTCATAGCTTTGGAAGCTAAAAAAAAGTAAATCTTCAGGTAGGCCATTATAAAACTTTTCAACAATTCTTTCTCTGTTATTCTTTTTAAATATCACAATAAATTCAAATTTTTTATATTATTTAAGTGACATTGTAGAGCCATATAGGTTGGGATGTTTTGGATGGGATGTTTAATTTAAAAAAAGAGTATAAAAAACAAATTCTTTTTTTGATGGCTCTACAACCTCTAACATATTACATCTAAGATTTTTTCCAGTATATAAAAAAATAACTTAAAAAAAACTTGAATATACATCAAAAACAATTAAAAAATGGTTATTTAACAACCATTACAGTTGCACCACTATAATGAAGAAGATTTTCAGTAGTACTACCTAAAAACAATCTATCTATCATTGTTTTACCACGATTACCTACAACAATTAAATCATCTTTTTTTACTTTTTCAACAATTTTAACCTCTGGATGACCCTCAAGGAGAAGAGTTAAAATATTTACATTTTTTTCTTTACCAAGTTGTACAATTTTATTTAATGTTTTATTTCCTTCATCAACAAGCATTGATCTCAATTGTTTAAAAGTACTGTCAGGTGGAATAATATTATCAAAAACATTTTCCTCTACTACATAAATAGCTAAAACATTTAAATCAAAATTTTTAGCTATATATATTGCTTTTTCTGCTGCTTTAATAGATTGTTCTGAACCATCAACTGCTACAACGACTCGTTTAAATAAATCTGTCATTTTTTTTATCTCCAAAATTTTTTTATTTTTTAAAAAGACCAATCAATTCGGTTTTATCTATTACATGACCCTGCATTTCTTTTTCAACATCTTCTCTTGTTTTTCCTTCTTGATCTTGGATTTTTTTATCAAGAGCATATAACCTAAAAAAATAACGATGTGTACCAGATGGAGGACATGGTCCACCATAGTTTTTTTTATCAAAATCATTAAATGCTTGTAAACCCGGGATACTGTTTTCTTCAATATGATCTTTAGGATTAATATTGTATAAAACCCAGTGAGTCCATGTACCCATAGGTGCATCAGGGTCATCAACAATTAAAACCATGCTCTCTGTCCCATCAGGTATATCTTTTATTTCAAGCGGCGGGTTAACATCTTGTCCTTTACATGAATATTTTTTTGGAATCATTTCATTGTTTTCAAATTTTTTGCTAGTTAATTCCATACTAATTCACAACAATAAAAAAATTAGGTTATTAGTTAATAATCATAACTTAGATTTAATTAAAAAATAGTTTTAATTTATTTTTACAAGAAAAAAAAGAGAAAAAACATATTTTTTTTATCCTCTTACAAGGATAGAATCTGTTCGATGACCGATTCTTCTATTGTTTTCATCATATAGATATGCATGAACCGTGTATAAACCAGTTTCTTTAGGTGTAATCTCTGCAGCATATGTTGCTTCCTCTCCAGGTGTTAACTGCTTAGTTTTGATATCGCCTATTTGTTCAAATCGTCCAGATGGTGTATCAGCCCAGAACTCCAGGTTTAACTCTCCGCTTTGATTCTTACCAATTATATTTGCTTCACATTTCAACGTTTCCTCAAGAGGAGGATATGGTTCCGTCATCACAAACATAGATCGTAAATCAGCTGGTTGATCACTAACTCTTATTGGAATATCAGGTGATTCCATGTAAAATGCGTTTTCATTTTCAATTCCATTTATTGAAACATACACATCAGTTGAGGCAGATGCCTGCACCTGAAATGGTAGAAGTTCTTCTTCATTTGGTTTCAGCTCAAAAATGTATTTACCAGTACCCAACGGTTCTAAGAAAAATGAATCTCTTGAATTTAAGTTTATATCTAAGCTTTTTAATGTGTTGTCGCTAAGATTTCTTATTCTTATTGTTACCCATTTTGTTCCTCGTTCCACTCTTTCAGGAATAATTTCAAACTCTACTGGATGTCTTATTTTTATATTTCCCATAATTTATTACCACCATTTTGAAAAAAAGAAATTAAACAATATAAAAAAATTATCAGATAATAATTTGAACATAAATAAAAAATAGTTTAATTTTTAGTTTTCTACTTCGAAAGATATTTTTACTTCAGCTCTAAAAGAACTTATTTTGTCATTTTTTATTTTTGTTGCGAATCTTTCTATTTCAGCATATTTTATTTTATTAACAGTTTTTGTTGCTTCATCAACAGCATTTTTTACTGCATCCGAAAAACTTTTATCTGATTCTCCAACAACATTAATTATTTTATAAGTCGTCATTTTTTTAATAATCACCTCCTATCTTTTCCATTTTTAAAAAGGGGATCAATGGAAAAAAACGGGTTATGTTTCAGAAGAATCATTTTTACTGATTCTTCCTTGGAGATTTCTACTCACCTCCACCCGCTTTTTCCAAAAAAAACATGATGATGCCTTTATTTCAGTCTAACTGAAAAATAGTTCAAAATTAACTACATTACAATTAGAATACTAACGAATTACTTATTTTTCTGTTTGTCAAAAAAAATATGTGCTTGTTCTGGATCATCAAAAAAACTTGCATCATCACCGTTTTCATCGAATCTTACTACAGCATAAGGTTTAGTCTGCTCCCTTGATGTATACTCTTCAGACAAGGAATAATTATCATATATATCTTTTTGACGTAAATTTGTCAACTCCATAAGCATAATATTCTCAGAATGATCTAAGACATTTCCTTCTAAATAAAGATAATCAGTTTCATCATCCTTTTTTATTTTAATTACTTCACGTCTTCTACTCATTTTTTTCCTTAACAATTTTTTCAATCTTTTTTGTGTTAAATAAAAATAACTCAAAAACATCCTTAAAAAAGTTTCATTTTAACTTAAAACGCAAGTTATAATTTATTAGATAAAATTGTTTTTTAGTTATTTTTTGGTCTAATATTAGTAATTCTTTTTAAATAATGAAGGATAGTAATAATTTGATATCTTGTTATGAGTGTTAATAAAGTAAAAAAAAGAAATGGAAAAGTTGTTTCTTTTAACAAATCAAAGATTACTAATGCTGTAAAAAAAGCATTAAATGCTACAAATAATGATCCAGGATTATCAAGAGATATTTCAAATAAGGTAACAGAAGAATTTAACAAAAAATATTCAAAACAACAAACACCAACTGTTGAAGAAGTACAGGATATTGTTGAGAAAACTCTTATAAAAGATAATCTTTCAGATGTAGCAAAAGCCTATATTCTTTACAGAAATAAACAAACTCAGCAAAGAGATCTTAAAGATTTTTTTGGAGTACAGGATGATTTAAAACTCAATCTTAATGCTATCAAGGTTTTAAGAGATCGTTATCTTAAAAAAAATGAACAAGGAGAAATAATTGAAACACCTTCTGAGATGTTTGAACGTGTAGCTAAAAAAGTAGCATCAGCTGACAATAGATATTCTGATATTAATGTTAACGACCTTGAAAAAAAGTTTTTTGAAATCATGGTAAATCTTGAGTTTTTACCTAATTCTCCAACACTTATGAATGCAGGTCTTGATTTACCTCAACAACTCTCAGCTTGTTTTGTACTCCCTGTAGATGATTCTTTGGATAGTATTTTTGATTCTGTAAAAAATATGGCGTTGATACATAAATCAGGTGGTGGAACAGGTTTTAGTTTTTCAAAAATACGTCCACAGGGTGACATAGTTAAAACTACTAAAGGAATCGCATCCGGTCCGATTTCTTTCATGAAAGTTTTTGATAAAACAACTAATGTTGTTAAACAGGGTGGACGAAGACGTGGTGCAAACATGGGAATCCTACGTTTTGATCACCCGGATATCATCAGTTTTGTAAATGCTAAAGACAAAGAAGGAGAATTTGAAAATTTTAACCTCTCGGTTTCTGTTACTGATGATTTTATTGAAGCCATCGAAAATGATGAAAAAATTGATATTTTTAACCCGAGAACAAAAAATAAGGTTAAAAGTATTTCAGCTAAAAACTTGTTTGATCAAATAACGTTTCAGGCATGGAAAACAGGTGACCCGGGTCTTATTTTTCTTGATGAAATAAACAAAAAACATCCTCTAAAAAAATTAGGGGAAATAGAGGCTACTAATCCATGCGGCGAAGTCCCTCTTTTACCATTTGAAAGCTGTAATCTGGGTTCGATAAATCTTTCAAAAATGGTTAACAAAAATAGATCTGATGTCGACTGGGAGAAACTAGATGAAACCGTTAAACTAGGTGTTCATTTCTTGGATAATATTATAGATGTTTCTGATTTCCCACTACCTGAAATCGAAAAAACAACTAAAGCAAACCGCAAGATCGGCTTGGGTGTGATGGGTTTTGCTGAACTTTTAATCAAACTTGATATTCCATATAATTCTAAGAAAGCATTAAATTTAGCTGAAAATATTATGAAATTTATTACAGAAAAAGGTAGAAAAAAATCAGAAGAACTAGGAAAAACCAAGGGTTCTTTTCCAAATTTTGATAAAAGCATTTGGAAACAGAAACATAAATTTATGAGAAACGCCACAATTACAACAATTGCTCCAACTGGAACAATTAGTGTTATAGCAGGATGTTCTAGTGGTATCGAACCGCTTTTCGCAGTGGCCTTTATTAGAAATATTATGGAAGGAAAAAAATTTTTTGAAGTCAACAGTTTATTTGAAAAGCAACTCAAAAAACAAGATATCTATGATAAAAGTTTAATCAAAAAAATAGCTAAAAAAGGAAGCATTCAAAACATTGATGAAATACCCTCTGATCTAAAAAAAATATTTTTGACTGCTATGGATATAAAACCAGACATACATGTAAAAATACAAGCAGCTTTTCAAAAACATACAGATAACGCGGTATCAAAAACAGTTAATCTACCTCGTGATTGCTCTATTGATACAGTAAAAAATATTTATCTATTAGCACACAAACTAAAATGTAAAGGAATCACCATCTACCGTTATGGTAGTAAACAAAACCAAGTGTTGTCTTTTGCAGAAGCTGATGAAAAAACAGATTATTTCAATGTAGAATCAAACTACTCGGGTGGATGTCCATTTGATGGAAGTTGTGAAATGTAAAAAAAACAAATTTTTTTTTAGTTTTTTTCAAAAAAATTTTTTAGTTTTTTAACACTATATGTATTTATTATATCGTTTTTTTCAGCCCATCCACGACGAGCCACGGCTATTCCAAGCTGATAATAACGTAAATGATCTTTTCTATGAGCATCTGTCCCAATGGATATCTTAACATTTTTTTCAACTGCTTGTTTTACTTGTACATCATTAATATCAAGTCTTTCAGGATAAGAATTTATCTCTAAAGCAACATTGTTTTCTTTAGCTGCATCCATTATTTTTTCAAAATCAAGTTTTATTGGTTCTTTTTTCTGAATTTTTCTTCCAGTGGGATGAGATAAAATGTTCACATATGGGTTTTCTATAGCTTTTACAACTCTTTTAGTCATATCTTTTTTATTCATCCTAAACGCTGAATGAATACTAGCAAGTACCACATCAGCTTTTTTCATAAAACTATCTTTAACATCAATCTCTCCATTTTTTTTGATATTGGTCTCCATTCCATGCAAGATATGAATATTTTCATATTTTTTCTGTATTTTTTTAATTTCTTTTCCTTGTTTCATCCATTCTTTTTTATTCATTCCACCTGCAACTTTCAATGAACCCACATGATCAGTTAATGCAATGTATTCATGATCTAAAGTAATAGATTGTTTTACCATCTCTTCAATTGTGTTTGCTCCATCGCTGTATTTAGTATGCATCTGAAGATCTCCTTTGACATCATCATATCTTACAAGTTCTGGTAGTTTATTTTCCTTGGATGCTTCTATCTCCCCTCGGTTTTCCCTAAGCTCGGCAGGAATATATTTCAAACCAAGTTTTTCATATATTTCTTTTTCAGTTTTTCCTGCTATTTTTTTATCGTTTTTAAATAAACCATATTCGTTGAGTTTCAAGTTTTTTTTCTGAGCTATTTTACGAAGACCTACATTATGGTCTTTACTCCCTGTGAAATACTGAAGAGCTGATCCGAAACTTTCTTTTTCAACAATACGTAAATCAACTTGTATACCACCATAAAGTCGAATTGTTGATTTAGTATCACCTTTGGCAACGACTTTATCAACTCTGTCCAGTTCATTAAAAACATCCATCACCTCCCCTGGTTTTGATGATACTACTAAAATATCAACATCTCCAATAGTTTCTTTTTTACGACGAATTGATCCAGCTAGCTCGATTTTGTCAACATGATCTTTTAAATCCTCAATTATTTCCTGTGCCTCAGGTTGCACATAACCTAGTAAAAAACGCTTTCCTTTTTTTCTTGCAAAAGCTATATTTTCCAAAATATTTTTTTCAGTCTGCCTTCCGAATCCTTCCAAATCCCGGATTTTACCCGTTTTAGCTGCTTTTTCTAAATCATCAAGGTTTTTAACATCAAGTTTTTCATAAAGAACCTTTATTTTTTTTGGACCCAAGGTTTCAACACCTGATAAACTACGCAAGTCTACTGGGAAATCTTTTTTGAGTTTTTCAAGGCGTTTTACCACACCTGTTTCAAGAAATTCTTTTATTTCATCAGCTGTACTTTCACCAACACCAGGTATATCCTGCAGTTCATCGTTTTCATAGGCTTGTTCAATGTCTTTACCGAGACTTTCAATATTCTGAGCAGCTTTTCTATAAGCTCGAGGTTTAAAACTAACATCTTTCATCTCATAAATGTCAGCTATTTCATTAAAAATCCGAGCTATTTCTTTATTTTTCATATTCTAAACTACCAAAATTTTTCATTTAAGTAAATCTTTTAATTCCTTACAGTTTTTAGGAGCAAAACCCTTGTAATCATTGTTAAAATACCCATAAACATCTTTAACACCGGAATCCTTAATTTTTTCCGCCCATTTTTCTAAGTATTCCTTGGAATAATCATGTTTATACCAATCATTTTTTCCATGCCATCGAATATATGCAAAATCAGATGTTACAACAAAATCTGTATTAATATCTGGACTGTCAACTATACAAAAACCAACATTATAATCCTCAAGTAAACTATAGATTTTATCATCAAACCAGCTCTTATGACGAAACTCAAAAACCTGATCAACATCTGAGTTTAAACTATTTAAAAAATTTTCAAAAAGAGCATCATCACGTTTTAGACTTGGTGGAAGCTGCCAAAGAACAACTCCTTTTTTATCCTCCAACATATCAAAACGTGAATAAAACTTATCCAAATACTCATCAACATCTTTCAGTTTCTTTTTATGAGTAATCAAATTACTACCCTTGAAAGTCAACAAAAAATCCTTCGGTGTTTTATCCTTCCAGCCTTTCACCATGTTTTTGAAAGGAAGACGATAAAAAGAGGCATTTACCTCAACTGTGTTAAATTTTTTAGAATAAAAACCTAGCCAATCTCTTTTCTTAAGATCATCTGGATAAAATTTTCCAACCCAAGCATCATAAGACCAACCAGATGTTCCAAGATGAATCATAATCTAATTCCACTCGAGGATTTAATTATATTCTTATCATATTTAACATAAATTTAACTTAAATTTAAAAACAGTTAAAAATTACATAGAAATCATAGATTGTGATAGATTTATGCCCGAGCTACCAGATGTAGAAGTTTTCAAAAAATATCTAGATTCAACTGCTCTTAAAAAAACAATTAAAAAAGTAGAAATAAAAAACAATAAAATACTTGAAAAAACAACAGAAAAAAAATTTATAAAAAGTGTTACCGGAAAAAAATTTACAGATTCGAAAAGACATGGCAAATACTTGTTTGTTAGAATTAATAATGATTTTTTGATTATGATGCATTTTGGAATGACTGGATTTTTAAAATATTTTAAAAACCCTCACGATGAACCCTCACATTCACGAATACTATTCACTCTTGACAATAATTATTTTCTTTCATATGACTGCCAAAGACTCCTTGGAAAAGTAAAACTTTTAGAGGATCTTGATAAATACCTTGAAGAAAAAAAACTTGGACCTGATGCATTAAACCTTAACTTTGAAACTTTTAAAAACATTTTTGAAAACAAAAGAGGCGGTGTTAAATCAGCTTTTATGAATCAAAAAAATATTGCAGGAATTGGCAATATTTACAGTGATGAAATACTTTTTCAAACAGGCATTCATCCTAAATCAAAAGTAAAAAACTTAAAAGAAGAAACACTTGAAAATCTTTATAAAAACATGAAAAAAGTGTTAAAAACTGCTGTTGATTCTAATGCTAATCCAGAAAATTTTCCTGAAGATTTTGTTATACCTCATAGAAACAAAAATGACAATTGCCCTATTGATGGAACCAAGTTAAAGAAAATAAAAGTAAACAACCGTGGAACATATTTCTGTCCTAAACATCAAAACAAGATATAAAAAAAATTATTATGTTATTTTTATCTATTTTCAAGATGTTTAGCAATAAGTTTGTTTAAATCCTTACAATGTTGTTCTTTATCTTTTTCCATTTTCTCCCAGAACTCACGGCATTCATCACAATTTTTTGCATCATTTTTATATTCGTTTTTTATCCGCCATAAACTCTGGCTTTCTTCAACAGCTTGTGCCATCAAATTATATACATTATTGTCAAACATCATATTTTCTTTCAACCCCACTATTTAAAAAATATGGTAAAATACTAAAGCATAACTTAAAAACAACTTTAGAATAAGTTAAAAACACAAAAAAATATCTTTTTTTTACTCTAACTTATCTTTTAAATTTTGCAGATCGCAATCAAATATTTTATAAATAATTTTATCAAAAAAATGTTCATCTTTTTTAATAGAAAAATTACGTTTAAAAGTATCTTCATCAACTTTTTTTAATAAATCAAGATCACAAAGATGCTCAATATAACTGCTTAATTTTTTTTCAGATATATCAGAAAAATTATGAAGAATCTGAATAAACCTCTGCGTGTCATTTTTAGAAAACGTTTGAAGTATTAATGCTTCTTTTAAAATTGTGTTATAAGATCTAATTTTTTTATTTTCATTAAAATTATTTTTCAGTTCCTTGTTTTCCTTTTTTAAACTCGAAATCTTCTTATCTTTTTTCTCTAATTCTTTTTTATATTCTTCCCTTTGTTTATGATAATCTTTTTTATTTCCTTGAATTAGTTTGTTTTTTTCTTCAAGTTCAGCCATTTGATTTCTAAGCTGCTGGTTTTCTTTCACTAAACCTTCATTATCATCAAATTTTTTCTTCAATTTTTTGTTTTCAATTTTAAGGTTTTTGATTATACTTCCTTTGTCATTCTTTTTTTTCTCAACAGGTTTTTTCTCTACTTTGTTTTCACTAATTTTTTTTTCTAAAGTTTTGATTTTACTTTCATAATTTCCAGCTTTAATAAAAAAAACTGCAAGGATTATACATATAACAATTACCAAAATTGAAATTAACATCATATTTTCTAGTTCAACACCTATAAACAATTACTGGTTTTTTTTAATTCCCTATGTCTTTTTGAAACATATAAACTTTATCATTTTCCTTAAGTTAGAGAGAGAAATTTTTTTGAAAATCAACAGACGGAACGGTGCAAAAATCCTGTTATAGGAGAGAATATGTTCACTGAAAACCCGTTTTTAACGGCTGTGAGATTTATATTTGGAGAATCCAATCTACAAAATATTTTAATCTTTCTT
>CAYLLH010000103.1:0-12962 GCA_964384785.1 uncultured Thermoplasmatales archaeon
ACAAGTCATCTTACCAACGACTTCCTCACGAGAGTATCCCATTTTTTTAACAAAAGCATCATTAACTTTTGTTATAACAAGATCTTTATCAGTCTGAAATACAACATCTGTTATTCCCTGCATGAAACTAGCTTCTTTAGATTCAGCGTTTCTATTCTCAGTTATATCATAGGTAAAACCCATAAATCTCTCATTTGATAATTTAACACCATTAATTTTCCAACAACGAACAGATCCACTTTTATGAACAAAAAAATTTTCACAAGAGAAAGAACCATTTTCTTTCAATAATTCAAAATTAGATAAAGCCTGATCCTGATCATCTTCAACATGAATATTTAAGACATTTTTTGTAAGAAGTTCATCTTTTGAATAACCAGTGATTTTTGAAGCTTTATCATTTACTTCAACAAAATTACCCTCTTTATCAACAATAAAAACACCAAAAGGAGCATTATCAATATATGCTCTATAATCTCTTTCACTTTTTTCTAACTTATCATGAAATTTCTTACGATCCGTAACATCTATAAGAGAAACAATTCTAACTTTTGAATCCAGATTTATGTTAAAAGTAATATGAACAAATTTCAGACTACCATCTTTTGAGATAAAACTACAATCATACTGAGCAGGAAGACTATCTCTTTCTTCACTTCTCTGTTTATGATACTCCATCATACATTTCAGATCATTTTCAGGAACAAAATCATACCAATGCAAGACGCCTTCAATTTCTTTTTTAGAGTACCCACTAAGTTTTTCAAAAAAGCTATTACATTTAGAAATAACATGATCATCACCAAAGACACACATTGCAACACCACTATTTTCGAAAACAAAATCATCAGATTTACTCAACACCATCATCCTCCAATTTTTTATTTGATTTCCTAAGAGTGAAATAAAAAGTACATCCCTTGCCAGGACCTGGGCTTTCAGCCCAGATTTTACCGCCGTGTTTCTCAACAATATTTTTACAAAGAGAAAGACCTAATCCAGTACTATCCATACCCTCTCTTGGTTTACCATTTTTATAAAACTTATCAAAAACATGTTTCATACATTCAGAATCAAGACCCATACCATTATCAGAAACAGCAAAACGTACATATTCTCCATCAGAAAAAGCATCCAAACAAATCCTACCCCTTTTATTATCAGGAGTATACTTAACAGCATTAGAAATAAGATTATTAAAAACCTCTTTAACTTGGAATTCATCACCCAAAATCTTTAAATTTTCATCAAAATTTTTCTCTACTTCAAAACCATGTTCAATAAGAAGATTTTTATTTTCATCAAATACTTTTTCAACCAAATCAGACAAAAAAACCTCTTGAGTATTCAAACCGTTATAAGAATCATCTAAATGAGAAAGCTCAAGAGTATCATCAATCAAACTTTTTATCTTTTTAACACTCTGGTAAGAAGCATCTAAAATCTCTTTTTGTTTCTCATCATCAACCTTGTCACGCAGTATAGGAAGCATAGTCAAAGGCATAGTAAGTGGGTTTTTAATATCATGAGCCAACAGATCAATAAAATCATTTTTCTGCTCCAAAAGCTGTTCTACTTCACAATTACGAGCCTCAAGCTCAGTGTTTAATTTAGAAAGTTCATCTTTTGATCTACGTAAACGAAGTTCAGCAGTTTTTTTATCAGTTATATCACGAATAGAAAAAACATAACCTTTAACTTTATCATTTTTATCAGTAACAGTTGATGCATTAACAGAAACAAAAACCTCTTCATCATCCGCTTTTAAAACAACATCATCTATACTTTTAAAAACACATTCTCCATTGATTTTATTAAAATCAAATTTTTTAAAAAAACCATCATTTTTCTTAAAAAAAGAAAAAACATTTTTACCTTTAATCTCATCTTCAGAAAAACCAAAAATGTTTTCAACAGAATTATTAACACGAATAATTCTACCTTTATTGTCTGTAAGAATAAGACCATCAACCATTGTATCCAAAATTTTATCAGCAAAAACAGAAGGTGTGACATCAATCATCCTATATTTTAACAAAGCATAAGTAATCAAAAAACCAGAAATAGGGAAAAACATACTCTGAGGAGCAACATGGTATTCACCATGTATAGAGGAAATCAAGCCAACTATTATACCTGCTAAAAACAATAAAGAACCAGTTCTTTTCTTACCCTTAACCTTAAAGGTTGAATAAGAAAATAAAAGTGCTCCAAGGATAACAGAGCCATAGGCTACAAAAAGACTAATATAACCAACTAATCCAAAACTTTTATTAAAATTAAGAACCCATGATGAATCATAAACAAGTTTTTCATAAAACAAACCATGATAACTATTAGTCAAAAAAAACAAATAAAGAACAATAGGAATTATATAAATAAGGTATGGCATAAATCTTTTTTTCAAAATTTTTCTCTCAACTGGATACATCAAAGCAAAATGAATACTGGTAGCTCCCAGCATAAAAACACCGAGATGCGCGATACCAATCGACCAATACAAACCTGTGATATCTTTAGACCAGAACATAAAAGTCTGTCCAAGAGACCAAAGACTAGCTGAAAAAAGCCAGAAAGCAACAACAAGATTAAGAACACGTCCAAAACCACAATATAAAAGATAAACACCTAAAAAAAACAGAATAAGAAAACTTACCAGAGCTATCAAATCATACATAATACATCATTAAAGAGTTTTTTTGGTTATCTTTGCAACACCCCATCATTTTTGTTTTGAAATATATTAAAAAATAGGGAATGAACTATGTAAGTATATCTTTTTTTTCCACTAATTGATACTTGCAGGTGACCCATCCGAATCCTATCCTCATCCAAAGTGATTTTACAAATTATAAATCAAATTGGTTAATAAATAATTAACTGTTAAATATTGTTGATTAATAAAAAAAGGTTATTGAAAAACTTTTTGAAAATTAAGATATAAAAAAAAAATTAAAATTTTTTCCTATCGCCATTTTCTAGCTTTCATTCTAACAATAGGATCATCACTGACTTCACAGATTTTACTTGATAGCCTTTCAAAACCTTCTACTGTGTTTATATTGAATTTTCCAAGTGGTATACCTCGGTTGTCCATTAGTTTAATTTCACCGGGTATACCAGAAGCCATTGCATCCTTTGTCATTGAGGATGTTAATTCAGTTGTTACATCCATTGAGGTTACCATTTCATCAAGTTGTTTGTTTAAAAGACCAGTTATAAAAGAAGATCTATCTCCACAATCATTTTGTCTATCAATTCGATCCACAATATCAGAAGGTAATTCTAAAAATATTGTTTTCTTTTCCATGAAGTTTAAAAAGAATTATATTGTATTTAAAATTTTAGGAATTAAAAAAATAGATTTTTATGCTACCATGGGGTCAAAATCATCATTAAAAGATTTTTTACTAATATTTCCCATTTGTGAGACTATTTTCAGGAAGTTTTCTTCAACTATTTTTAGTTCTTTAACTGAAAGGTTTTTTCTTTCAAAGATTTTTTTTCCTTTTTCATTGTAGACTTTGAGTGTTCCTTTTTTAATGTTGGTTATTACTTTGAATACGTTGCCTTTTGCTTGTTTCCATGAGAATACTCGTTCGTTTTTTTCTGCCATATTCTATCAAACAGCCGTATGTTATACTTTATTATTAATACTATTTAAATATTATGTATTATTTTGTCAAAAAATAAAAATAAAAAACGACAAAAAAAAATGAAAAATCAACAAAAATTAAGTAAATCTCGAGATTTTTCAATAAAAAAATCAGGATTCTCATCTAATAAAACATTTTTTCCATGCCAACCCCAACCCACAGCAACAGTCTTAACATCAGCATTTCTGCCTTCGACTATATCACCAGCAGTATCACCAATATAAAAAAAACAACCATCAGGATACTTTTCTTTTATAGATTTAATTTTCTTAATTTTATTATGCTCTTTATCAGAACCGATAACATCCTCAAAAAACTGGTTTATTCCATGTATTTTTAAAAATTTTATAACAAGATCTGTTTCACTACTTGTAACAATATACAAAAGATTGTCTTTAGAAAGAGTCTTTATAACTTTTTGAATTCCAGGGAATAAATCAATTTTATCCTGATGTTCTAAAAGACCATCTTTCATAGTATAAACAATACGTAAAATTTTTTCTTTGCTCATACCCATTTTAAACATGCTTTCATACATGTTTCCATTATAAAGTCTAAGGAAATCATCCTTTGTTTTAATCTTAGAAACTTTTTCTTTTTCACATCCTTTCATGAAATATTCAAAGAAAACATCAAAAGTATCAACTATTACACCATCGTAATCAAAAATAAAGATTTTTTTACCCATAAAATCAAAACAACCATATATTACTATATTTTAAAAGACTTATCAAAATAAGATAGGCTTAGAAAAAATAATGTAAAACGTTGCAAAAAACATGTATTAAAGACATATTACTGTATGAGTTAATACAGTAACACAAACAAATGTCATACGCACCCTTGTTTCATGTGGAAGGTTTATTTGAAGATTTAACAAAAACACTCAAACGTTTTATCGCTTTAAGCCTATCTTTACGTCCAATTTTTGCCTGATTAATACCATTTCTAAGAATCATAGTTGATTCATCCATAGCCTCACAATCCACAGGAAAAGGAACACCATCTTTACCCCCATGAGCAAAAGTAAATTTAACAGGATCCTTCCAACTAGGCTTTTCACCATAAATCAGATCAGAAATCAAAGCCAAAGCACGAACCGCCCCCGGTCCAACACCACGCAGTCCAAGAAGTTCCTCATAGCACGATGGTTGAAACTCATAAATTTCTTTCATCTTATGCCAACTAATACTACGAGGCATATCCAAACAAACCAAATCAGAAGTTTTTCTTTTTTTATCCCAGTCAAACAAAGTAGTCTGATCTTTATGTTTCAAAAGACTCGCCCAATCACATTTTAGATGAACAGGATCATCATTAACCAAATCAACACAACTCTTCTGACAACCTTCACTATCACCAGATGACATATCAAGAACATTAGAAACTTTTTCACCCAGAATCGAGTCATGAGGGTTTTTAATAAAACTATCAAAATTTTTTGAAAACCAATGATAACGCCGGGCATAATTATCTTCAGTATTCAACCCCTGCTGAATAACACTCCAGATTCCATCCTCAGAGAAAACAAAAACATGGTGATACAAACTATGAGAATCCTGCAAAGCACTATTGTCAACTTTTGCAGCCATACGACTAGAATACTTTAAATCATCAACAGTTTTGGAAGATAAATTAAAAAACATATTTGATTTATCTATTTCTTCAAGGGTTTTTCTTGAAGCTTTGCCTTTACCACCAACAACAGCAAAACCATGAATTTCAGGATCTATTGCCTCTTTAAGAGCACCACAAGTAACAGTAGTAGTACCAGATGAATGCCAATCAAAACCAAGAACACAGGATAATGCCTGAAACCAAAAAGGATTAGAAAGTCTCTTAATAAACTCATCCCGACTATATTCCTCAATCATCACATCAGCTATACCACGAGATAGTTTCACCATTCTTTTAAACAACCAAGAAGGAGCTTTACCGCCATGCAAAGGAAGGTTTGCAACACCAGTTCTACCCATAACAGAATACAATGAAACTCTCTTTTAATAAAAACTATGCAGAGGTCACTAAAACTAAAACATTTTTTGAATACTTTCAACCAACCCCCTGTTTTAGGTATATAAAGGATGAACGAAGTACTCAATCTCAGAAAGACGATAAGATACGGGGGAAATCACCAGCGTTCCTTTGGCTGGGATTTCTGCCACATAATTCTTAATTATATCACAAAAAATCCCATCCCCTCCTCTCCAAGCATCCCATCCCCTCCCTTTTTCTTTTTTTTAAAATAATACATATGTAACATAATACTCCATATTTCTACCGATAAAATCACAATTTTTACAGAAATATTTGAATATAACAATAAAATATTAGAAATTTAAATTAGAAAGGTGATATAGAAAAATGAGAAAAAAAATAATATTTGGAACAGTTCTTGCAGCTTTTTTAATGCTAATAGCTCCCAGCATATCTGCAATAAACATGAATACAATAGAAACAACAGAAGAAACAACAATAAATAAAATACAAAAAAGTATAGAACCAGAAAAACAAGAACTACAATTACTTAACGATGAAGAAGGATTTTTAATTAAACTAGTCTGGTGGCTCTGGGGCGCTGGAATGTTAGCAAGTGCAATTGGAAGCGGAGGTCTTATATTTTTAGTTATACCCGTATCCATGATGTTGCCTTATGGCATTATAAAAGGACTTGCAGTCGGACTGAAATTTGATGTATTACTAATAGGAGCCATTATCTCAACACTATTATTCCAAGGAACTCCAGAAAGACTTGTAGAATTTGTAGAACAAATAAATAATGGAGAAATCCCAGCACTAAATTAAAAAAACTCTTTTTTTATTTTATTTTTTTATAACAGTATTTTTTAATAACTTGTAGTATTTAACTTGCTGAAAAACTACAATGAAACGAAATCTTTCATCATTTGACTTCTATGTAATCGTTGAAGAACTAAAAACACTGGTTGGAAGTCATATAGATAAAATATATCAACTGTCTCAAAACGAGATTTTAATTAGATTCAGAAATGTTAACACTAAAAACAAAGAAGCATTTTTTGTAAGAAACGGAGAATTTATTTGCTGGACAGATAAACAACTAGAAACCCCTCAGAGACCAACTACTTTTGCTATGACTCTTCGTAAATACCTTCAAAATGGACGAATAATTGATGTTGAACAACATGAGTTTGATAGAATAGTTAAAATTCATATCGGTAAAAAACAAGGAGTTTTCACACTTGTTTTCGAGTTTTTTTCAGATGGAAACATAATCCTTGTTGACCCAGATGGAAAAATAATTATTCCTCTTATAAGACAATCCTGGGCTCATAGGAAGGTAAAAGGACGACAGGAGTATAATCCTCCCCCTTCACAACTAAATCCGTTTAAGATAGATAAAAAAGAGTTTAAACAGGTTTTAAAGGATAGCTCCGCTGATCTAGTAAGAACACTTGCGGTTAGCTTCAACTTGAGCGGACCGGTGGCAGAAGAAATATGTTATAAGACCAAAATAAACAAAGATAAAAAAATAACAGAGTTAACAGAAGAAGAAATAGATAAAGTATACAACACTTTAACAAATTTTTTAAAAACTTTTGAAAACAAAAAATTTAAACCAGTATTAGTAAAAAAAGAAAAAAAAATAGTTGACATACTACCATTAAAATTTGAAACATATAAAGATTTCAAATTCGAAGAAATAACAAGTTTTTCAAGAGGATTTGAAAACTTTATAGAACTAAAACCAAAAAAACAAGAAAAGAAAAAAATAGAAAGTAAAATCGATAAAAAAATCGGTAAACTTAATCGAATGCTTACCCAACAGAAAAAAAAGAAAGAAGAACTAAAAAATGACATCCAAAAAAAACATCTCGAAGGAGAACTAACTTATCTAAATTATCAAAAAGTCGATAAACTACTTTCTGCAGTTAGAAAAGTTTTAGAAACCAAAGACAAAAAAGAAGGAATCAAAAAAATAAACGAGCTAGATTTTGTAAAAGAATTCAGCCCAAATAATAATCTGTTAATAGTAAAACTACCTGATTCATCAAAAAAATTTTATGATGTAAAACTAGATTTTAGAAAAAGTATAACTGATAATGCTGAAAAAGCATACAATGATAGTAAAAAACTTAAAAGTAAACTCAGAGGAGCTGAAAAAGCTATAGAGAAAACAAAAGAAAAACTTAAAAAAACACAAACTGAAAAAGAACAAGAAATCAAAAAACAACTAAATGATAAAAAAGAATCACGTTTTGTTAAGAAGAAAAAAACCAAGTCTTTCTGGTTTGAAAAATACCGATGGTTCCTTAGTAGTGAAAATAACATTGTTGTTGGCGGACGTGATGCAGGTTCTAATGATCAGGTTGTTAAAAAATATTTAAAAGAAAATGATCGTTATGCTCACGCTGATATAAGCGGTGCACCAAGTATAGTTATAAAAAACAAAAACATATATGATGAAAAAAAAGGTATCTCTAAAGGAACTCTTGAGGAAGCATGTGTTTATGCAGCATGTTTTTCAAAAGCATGGAAACAGTTCGCTGAAGCTCAAGCATACTGGGTTCTACCCGAACAGGTTAGTAAAACACCTCAAAGCGGAGAGTTTGTTCCACGTGGCGCATTTATTATTCGCGGTAAACGTAACTATGTTAACTGTAAACTTGAGGTAGCAGTTGGTAAAATTTTTATTGATGATGTTGAAAAAATAATGTGCGGACCAGTATCATCAGTTAAAAAACATTCAAAAAAATATTTTGTTTTGGAACCTGGAAATATTAAAAAAAGTGATATCTCTAAAAAAATCGCAAAAGAATTTGAAGTTAATGTTGAAGAAGTAAGTAAGGTTTTACCACCAGGTGGAGCAGCTATTATTGATTCAAAAGGTGTAAAAATATGAAACTTTTATTTCAGGACAAAAAACAAGGAGAAATCAAACTTGTTGCTGAAAACCTTGATGATATCTGGCATCTTTATAACATAGTGGAAAAAAATGATCTAGTACGAATGGTAACATACAGAACAGAGGAGCAAAAAGATGATATTGGTCGTTCTAAAAAATCTTCTAAAAAAAGAATGAAACTAGGAATCAGGGTTGAAGAAGTAAAATTCCATCAGTTTTCAGATCGGCTTCGTATCCAGGGAACAATAGAAGAAGGACCACAAGAACATGGAAGTTATCATACTTTTAATGTCGACCCGGAAAGCATGGAACCTGTAACAATTATTAAACAAAATTGGAAGGATCATCAACTAGAAAGAATAAAAGAAGCAGTTCGTCTTCGTAATCAACCCCTGCTTACTTTTGTTTGCATGGATGATGATTCTGCAACAGTAGCAATTCTACGTCAGAGTGGTGTACAGCATATAGCTGATGTTGAATCAAAGCGTTCTGGTAAAATGTATGAAAGTCAAGACGAAAGTGGTAATGAATACTATGGTGAACTACTTTCTGTTGTAAAAAATTTTAAAAAACCTGGTACCACGCTTATAGTACTTGGACCAGGTTTTGCAAAAGATCATTTTGTTAAATATGGACAGAGTAAAGAACCAGAAGTTTTTGATAAATACGTGGTTCATAAGACGGGTCATCCTGGTATGAATGGTGTTATGGAAGCTATTAAATCAGGGGTTGTTAAAAAAATCACTCGTGATAATCGTGTGGTTTTTGAAACAGAAATGGTGGATAAGCTTTTAAATGAGATAAAAAAGAATGGTCTTGCTAGTTTCGGTGAAAAAGAAGTAGAACATGCTCTAAGAAATGGAGCAGTAGAGCATTTACTTATCACAGATGAACTAACTCGTAGTGAAAAAGGGGAGAAGTTTTTGAAACTAGCTAAAGTAAATAAAAGCAAATTTACAATAATCAATACTATGCATGATGCAGGCGATAAATTAAAAAATCTTGGTGGCATAGCGGGTCTTTTAAGATTCAAAATATAAAAAAATATAAAAATATCTAACATATTGTAAAACATGAAAAATGTTTATGGGATGCAAATTAACTAAAAAAATTATTGCTTTAACATTTGTTTTACTATTTGCAACATTGATTTTTTCAAATTTTACAATACAGGTTAATGCAGAGATGCAACAACCAACACTGAAAAAAGGATACTACTGGAATTACAAAACAACCTGGTATAACTATAAAGATTTGAAAAAAGTAAATGGTTATGCAAACTCAACTGCACGATCACAAGAAAACATAACAATTAATGACACAAAATTTCATGTATGGAAAATTGTAACAGATTTCTATATACTAGGAAAAACAGCGATGAGATGGACTGTATTCTATAATTATTCAGATCTTTCACTATTAAAACATGTTCAAAATTCAAGCAATAAAGAAATTGATGTCGATTACACTACTGTATATTTTAATCCTAAATCCTTCTGGCCTATTTCAAATAACACAAAAATAAATTATACAACAACAGTGGGAGGAGATTACAACAAAACAGATTGGACAAAAAAAACAACAACATTTATCGAATGTTTAGGAATGGTGGAAATTCAAACAGATATCGGAAGTTTCAACTGCTACAAACTTTTATTTTATAATTTAGGAGAAAAAGATATAAATTATAGAATAGAATATTATTCTCCTAAAATAGGCTGGATTGTAAAAACAGAGATTTATAAGAATGGTGAAATTGATCAATCCGGTGTTCTTCAATCATACCATGCAGAACCATATACACTATATGGAAAAGAAAAAACAAATGAAAAAGACAATAATTTTGTAGAAAAAATATTTTTATTATCAGTTCTAATAGCATTAATCACAATTTTAATAATGATATTTTATAGTATTAAGAAAAGAAAAAAATAAAAAAAAATGTTTGTATTTAGTAAAAAGTTCCAAAGCCTAAACCCATTCTATTATATACTTCAGCAGTAGAAAGGGTTTCATCAGGGTTCTCATCATCAGTATCATCATCTGTGGTTTTATCCATGTCATCTCCAATAGTGTATTCTGCATAGTTGTACTCTACAATAAAAGTAAAATCATTTCCTTTATCAAAAAGACCTTTTGCATTTATTGTTGCTTCATATTCAAAAGATTGTGAACCGAAATCATAAAGTTCTTCAAGAATTGCCATTACTTCCCCTTCATCTTTTAAATCATAAACGTCATCTGCTGGAGAACAAATACTAAATGTTTCCACACTTGCATTGTCAACAACGCCGCCTTTACCAGAATAATCACCTGTTTTTCCAGTAGGCCCAGTCATTTGAACTGTTAAAGTATCTTTACCCAGAATCTGACCAATCACAGGCAGTTTGAACCCTAATAATCCTTTATTATCGGTCCATGTTATGTTAACATCAACACTTGTCAAAACAGCATTACTTGGCACATCTACTGTAAACGAGTCAGTTAAACCTTCTTTTCCAACAGTATTTGGAACTTCAAAAGAATCACCCTTTTTGATTTCCCAGTTTACAGTTATACCTTTAGTCTCATCGCCTTTTTTATCATCATCGCCACCATTATCGTCATCCATTAAAAGAACAACACCAATGGCTGCAACAATTAGTATTACTACCCCTAAAATTGCTATTATTTTATCGGATTTCTTCAAATTCATAACTTGAAATCACCTAAACATATATGTTTTTTTATTATTTATTATTATTTTTCTATTAATATAAGTATGGTTAGCCCTTTATTAAATTTTCTGCTACAACCCCTACCAGATATATAAAAAAAGCAAAAATAAGAAAAAAAATAGGTATAAAATTATTTTTTCTAAAGAGGGAGGTATTTTTATTTAATATTGTATAAAAATTTTTTTAAAACCAACGGAAAAACAAACAGAGTATACAACAGACTGGTTAACAGCAGAAAAATTCCTGCTAAAAGTGGAAAATAGTTAAAACCAAAGTTTATTTCATCTCCCGCTGGTAAATCCTCATAAAATTCTGATATTTCTCCAATATTACTCACAAAAAATGCATGATTCAAAATTATTAAAACTGAAGCTATTAAAACTATAACACCAAGTAAAAGCAAAATATTTCCAAAAACATGATATTTATTTCCAAGATTAAAAATTTCAACACCAATAAGAACTAAAATTGAAAAGAATAACCCCAGCCAAAAAAATAAACCAATACCTGAAAGATTGTCTTTTAAACCGATCATTGCATCTAAAAAATCTGCAGTTTCATCTAATCCATCATCATAAGAATAATAATTTTTGTTATAAGAACTTAAATATTTTTTCTGACTACGATACTCCCGTAAATCATCCTCTAAATCATCAGCTATTTCACCATTAAACATAACATCATCCTCATGAAGAAAAATTGAATCATCCCCGGTAGAAGTTGTAATCCAAGGAAAAAGAGGCATAAAAACAAGACCTATTATACTTAAAAAAATAAAAAGCATTGCAAATCTTTGAGAATTCAAAACCATGTTTCCTCTTTTTTTATTCAAATCCTTAAGCTTAATAACTGATTTAACATCGGGTTTGATAACTAAAAAAAGAAGAACTAAAAAAACAACACCAAAAAATAGCATTATATACGCTGCAGGAAAAACCAAGGTTAAATCTTTTAACATATAAGATTCTAAAACTTCAGCATTCTCTACTGAATTAATATTTAATCCAACAAATCTTATGCCTGATAAAAAAACCATCAAAGCAGGAAAAATTGCACCTAACGCAATAGAATATTTAAAAAAATTTATCAACTTTAAAATAAAACCTTTTTTGCCATCTTCAAACATTGTAAGAACTATAAATAAAACTCCTACTAAACACAATAAAATTAAACCAAAATCAGCCATAAAAGGTGTTCCATCAAGATAATTTGTGTAATCTTTAACACTATAACGATAACTTTCAAAACCAAAAAGACCTCCCGCGGAATATATTTCAGCGAGATGAACATCATCTTCATTTTCAAGATTGTGACCAAAAAATTTTTCATCATCATCTAAATTTGAATTTTTATAATCAAAATATGCCCATGGAACGGTATAAGAAACAATTAAACCAATTATTGAAAAAATAATGATTATTAACCCAATTTGTGCTAATAGTTTATTTTTGAAAAGTTTGTTAAAATCAAAATTTAATTGTAAATTATTATTCATCATGTTTTCGTTATCTTTTTGCATAATTTTTCCCCCAAACTTAGAAAAAATACTTTTTTTTAAAACCTAAAAACTATGTTTTATTTATAATTTTTTCTATTTATAAAATTATGTGTTATCCCGAAATTACTTTCTTCTGGAAAATAAAGTAAATGAATTACTTTATATGAAGAAGCTCAACAAGAAGAAAGTAAAATGGATTGTAAAGG
>CAYLLH010000104.1:0-11963 GCA_964384785.1 uncultured Thermoplasmatales archaeon
ATACGTCTGCAGAATTCTACAAACGAAATAATAAAAGATAATACCGTAAAAGAAAATTCAAGATATGGCGTATATGTTAACTATTATGCAACAGGAAACAGGATTTATAATAACTATTTTGAAGATAATAAGTACAACGCTAAAGATATAAGCAGTCGAACAAACTATTGGTATACAAGTAAAACTTCGGGTTCCAATATTATAAAAGGTCCATATCTTGGAGGAAACTACTGGAGCGATTATACTGGTACCGATACTAACGGAGATGGAATCGGAGATTCATCATATAGCAGCATAATTGGTAATGATATAACAGATGCTTTTCCACTTGTTTACAGACTTCCAATAGCAGATGCAGGAGAAAGTTATTCTGCTTCTGTTGGAGAAACAATAATTTTTGATGCATCAGATAGTTATAGCCCAGATGGAACTATTACATCTTATTCATGGGATTTTGGTGATGATACAACAGGTTCTGGTGAAACAACTACGCACTCCTATCAGACACCTGGTAAATACACAGTTACCCTAACTGTTTTAAATAGTAACGGAGGAACTGATACTGACACAATTTCAGTAACTATAACTAAAGATAATTCACCACCGGTTATTAACGTACTTCAACATGGTTTTTCAAATACTCATTCCAATGTTTATATTTTTAAAGCAAATGTTACAGATAACGTCAGAGTAAAGAATGTAACAATTGAATACTGGTATCCAGGTAGCGGTATAAGAAACGTTGAAATGGAAGAAATTCAGACAAATATTTATCGTAAAATGATTACAACCGATCAAGTTTATGATAAAGTATATTGTGTTATTTATGCAAATGATACCTCTGAAAACCTAGTTAATACAAAAAAACCTTTTGTTGATTTAGGTGGACCATATGAGAATTGTACAGTTTTAGAAAACATCACATTTAATGCTTCAGCTTCTTTTGATCTTGATGGAAATATAACTGAATACAAATGGGATTTCGGAGACGGAGCTACATCAAAAGGAGTAATAGCATATCATAAGTTCAATGCAGATGGAGTGTATGATGTAGTTTTAACAGTAAAAGATAACGACGGCAACATCAACTCTAAAAAAACAACATTAAGGATTTACCCTCAAATAAATATAACAGTTACAAACAAAACCAGAAGTAATCTTGAAATAGAATATAACATAAATTTAAACGAAAAATTCTCAGCATATGATACCAACGGAGATGGAAAAGTTGATGCTTTTGTTGACCCAAATGAAATACTTAATGTTTTACATTCAGGAGCATTAACAATAGAGGGAGATGAATGTTTTTTATTATCCGTAAATAACGATATCTCAAAAGTTTTTTTATGGAATACTGCTGAAAATAAAGCAATAAATGTAACTTATCAACAAGGAATAATTTCTGATTCACAGGGAACTATTGATAAAACAACCGGAGACAGGATAGTTATAGTTAAAGTCGATAAAGCAATTTGGACATATTTTGAAGTACAGGATTACTACCCTAACACTGTGTTAAAAGGCATTAAAAGATCTGATGACTCAGATATCCCGGCAGGTAACTATTGGAGGAAAAACAACAAAATATATGTTTTAGATGACCCTGATACAGTTTATAAAATTGTTTACAATACCGAAGAAAACGAAGGATCATCTGGTTTAACATTAAAAGACCCTGTTTTTTACCCAACAGATAGAATACTAAACAAGCAAAACAGATCAATTATTATAACTTATAATGTGGCTGTAGATATCGAAACAGCTGTTTTAAGGCATTTAGAATCATCATGGGTACAAAACATAACAGATCAATTAGTAACATCTGATTATAAAACCTATACATATACACCACCAAATGATTTAACAGATGGGATGTACCAGATAAATATTGCAGTAAAAAAAGGAAACCAATCTAAAGAAAACTCAGCTGTTTTTGATTTCTATAGTTACACAATAACTGAAGACAAAGGCGAAATACCCTTATTTATGATAATAATTTTAATTGGTTTTACAATAGGAATGACCGGTTTAGCAATATTTATTATAAAAAAGAAAAACATTAATTTTGAAAGCTTTATATATTTTAAAAACAAAAAAATAATACCTTTTTTTAAACCAGTTGTTTTCGGACCATTACAGATCGATGTAGATAACGAAAAGGTTAGTAGAGCCGAATTCTATGTAAACGGAGCATTAAAAGAAACATTAACTGAGAAACCATTCAAATGGACATGGAATGAAACAACTTTTATGAAACATAACATAGAAACAAAAATTTATAATGAAAATGGAGAAAGTCATTCAACAGGAGACATGACCTTTTTTGTTTTCAATCCACCAAGATTATTTAAATAAATAAAAATTTTTTTAGTCGACAGTTTTATTATAAACCCTGTTATTCAGATTTTTTTTGTGGAACAAAAATTATGAAAATTGATTGCATAGTTGGACAAGGTTATGATTCAAATATCTATATTATAACAGGTAAAAAAAACACTATTATAGATTGTGGAACCGGACAAAACCATGAAAAAGTAAAAAAAGAAATTCAAAAAATCATAAACCCTTCAGAGATTACACAGATAATTTTAACTCATGAACATTACGACCATGTTGGAGGAGTAGAAAAAATTAAAAGAATAACAGGAAACAATGCTAAAATAATTGCTCATCCTAAAGCAGCAGAAAAAATTGAAAAAGGAGAAAGTATTTTTGCTAGTTTGATAGGCGGGGAGATGCCGAAAGTATCTGTTGATTTAAATATAAATGATAACGATACTATAGAAATCGGAGATTATGATTTTAAAATATATCATACACCGGGTCACACTCAAGGATCAATATGTCTTTATAACAAAAAAGAAAAAATTCTTTTTACAGGTGACACCGTTTTTGCTTATGGTTCATTTGGAAGAACAGATCTACCAGGTGGAAGCATCAAAGATTTAAAGGAATCAATCGAAAGACTTTCAGATCTTGAGGTTTATGATATTTATCCAGGTCATGAAAACTTTATTCAAAAAGATGGAAAAAGACATTTAAAACTTAGTTTAGAAAACATCAAAAATATGTGTTAGAAAGTTTTGTTTATATGGTTAATCCAAGAGATGTTTTAAATGAGTTAAAATGGCATCATAGAAAAGATCTTGATGAATCTGAGATATGGTATATTCATCGCGGCGCACCGGAGGATACTAAAATTATAAATGGTGACGAGATTAAAAAAATTGGTAGATCTTTCATGTACACAGAATATGGAATGATCCCCTTTCATAGGATTTTAAAAATAGTGCATAGGGGAAAAATTGTTTTTGAAAGAAAATAGAGGATGTTTGAAGAATATATGAAAATTGAACCGATAGCATCTGATTCACTTGGTGTTAGATCGATGGCTACTTATGTTGAAACAAAAGATTGCAAAATTTTTATTGATCCCTCTGCAGCATTAGGACCAAAAAGATATCGGCTACCACCCTCTAAAAGAGAGATTGATGCTTTAAATTTTTTTAAAGAAAAAATTTCAAAAAAAGCTTTAGATTGTGATATTTTAACGATTTCTCATTATCATTATGATCATTTTGATCCTGACACAAATTTTTACAAGGGGAAAAAAGTTTTTGCAAAAGATATCAATAAAAACATTAATAAATCTCAAAAAAAACGTGGTTCTGATTTTAACAAAATTTTTAGTAAAAAATGTGATCTAATTTATGCTGATGGAAAAGATTATTCTTTTGGTGAAACAAATATTAGTTTTTCCCCACCTTTTTTTCACGGACCTGAAAATGTAAGACTAGGTTATGTTATAATGATTACTGTTGATGATGGGAAAAAAAGATTTATGCATGCTTCAGATGTCCAGGGTCCTGTTGTAGAAAAAACTGCGGATTATATTATAAAAAAGAATCCTGATGTTTTGATAATGGATGGTCCTCCAACATATTTTCTGGGATGGCGTTTCAGTAATCAGAATCTTTCAGATGCAGTGAATAATTTTAACAGGATTATAAATGAAACAAATTGTGATGTAATATTGGATCATCATCTTTTAAGAGATTTAAAATACAAGAAAAGGTTTTCAGACCCTTATAATAGGTTTGGGAAAAAAATTAAAACTTTCGCAGAATATTTAGGTGAGAAAAACAATACGTTAGAGGCTCATCGGAAAGAACTTTATGAGGAGCATTAGAAAAATGAATGCAATTAAAAAATATAAGAAAAGGATTGAAAGGAGAGAAAAACAGCTAGATAAAGAAAAAGAAAAAATTTCTAAACTTCAAGATAAACTTGATGAAGGAAAGATTACCCGTGCGAAATTTAATCATCAGAAAAGAAAAATTGATGATAAAATAAGAGGTATTGATTCTAAGATCAGAGTTCTTCGAGGCGGGATTATTAAAGAGAAGAAACATATCGCGGAAAAAGAAAAAGAGAAAAAATAATTTTTTTTAATTTCTAATTATAAATGTATCATAGTCGTCATTTGGTGTTTTTTCTTCTATTTTTACATCTTCGACTTTTGCTAATGGCGGCCCTTGTCTACACCAATTAATCATTTCACTAATGTTTTCTTCGTCTCCTTCAAAGATTGCTTCGACTTTACCATCTGAGGTGTTTCGTACCCATCCTTTGATTCCTAGCTGTTCTGCTTTTTGTTTGGTATTTGCTCTGAACCATACTCCTTGTACTTTACCAGATATCACTACATGTTTATTGGATTTCATTTCTTATCTACGCTTATGGTTTAGTTTTTATTTGTTTTTTAATTTTATGGTGTAAAACGTGTCATTGTTCTTGGGAAAGGTATAGCATCTTTTATGTTGTCTAGTCCACATATCCATGCTACTACTCGCTCTACTCCAACTCCATATCCTGAATGTGGTACTGATCCATAACGTCTTAGATCAAAATACCATTCATAGTTTTTTATGTCTTCACCTTCTTCTTTAAGTCGTTTTTTCATGTATTCTATGTCTTCGCTTCTTTCGGATCCGCCTATTATTTCACCGTATTCTTCTGGGGCTAGCATATCAAAACAAAGAGCTGTTTCAGGATCTTTTGGATCTGGTGGTTTGTAAAACGCCATTGTTTCCAGAGGATAGTTGGTTACTACCACAGGGGTGTCAAAGTGTTTCATAAGTAGGTTTTCTTCAATTGTTCGGAGGTCTTTACCCCATTCTATTTCCATGTTTTCTTTTTCTTTAAGAATTTTTAATGCTTCTTTGTATGTTATTGTTGGAAATGTTTTTTCTGATATTTTTTTGAGTTTGTCAATGTCTTGTCCAAGTTTTTCTAGTTCTTTTTGGTTTTTTTCAAGGACTTGTTGGAGTATATATCTTATTTCTTCTTTTGCCATCTCTGTTACATCT
Source organism: uncultured Thermoplasmatales archaeon (assembly GCA_964384785.1). Taxonomy (GTDB): domain Archaea; phylum Thermoplasmatota; class E2; order DHVEG-1; family DHVEG-1; genus JAZKSG01. The sequence goes on from CAYLLH010000104.1 coordinate 5,370, forward strand.
TGTAATTTCATCCATGCTGCTTCCATTTCTGCCATCCAGAATTCAGATAGATGTCTGCTGGTTTTTGATTTTTCAGCACGGAAGGTTGGCCCCATGTTGTATACTCTTTCTAGTGAGAATACTGCTGCTTCAGCATAAAGCTGCCAGCTTTGTGATAGATATGTTTTATCATCATAGTATTTTACTTCAAAAAGAGTGCTTCCTCCCTCACATTGACTTGGTTGGAGAACAGGTGCATCGAACTCATAAAAATCATTTTTTCTGAAGAATTCATGTATTGCTCCTACTATTGTAGAACGTATTTTAAAAACCGAGTTAAGATGTTGAGATCGTAACCAGAGGTGTCTTTGATCGAGGAGAAACTCTGTGCTTTGATCTTTAACTATAGGAAAATTTTCAGCAAAATCTAAAACTTTGAAATTTGTTGCTTTTAATTCATATCCGCCAGGTGCTCTATTGTCTTCTTTTACAATACCTTCGATTTCAACACTTGATTCAATTAAAGCTTTTTCAGCATCTTCAAATTGAGGATCAGGCAGATTTCCTTTTTTCACTGTTACTTGAAGAGTATCTGACACATCTCTTAAAACAATGAATACTATATTTCCACTGCTTCGGGTTCTATAAATCCAACCTCTTAAATCGATTTTTTCTTCAGTTATGTTTCCTTTAAGGATTTCTTCGATTTTAGTAAAATTTTTTTCCGACATAGTTTAAAATCACTTTTTGCAAATCTGGGAATAGTTAATAATATTTATCAATTATGCTTGTTTTAGATTTTTTAAAAGTTATTTATTTAATTTTACTATTTTTTTCTGTAATTATTCCATTTTGACATATGAACGCCTAACGTTTATATACTAATTTCTATAAAGTATTACTTGGTGGTGGAATAGTCCATGATTGAGAGAATATTTCTTGGGTTTATGATTTTCTTTATGCTGATTTTCCCAGTATTTTTATTCCCAGTACAGCCCAATGCTGATTTAGATAATACTGAATCTTGGGTTTTAATTAATGATGGAAAATCAGAAGAAAAAAAGGTTTATGATTTTGATGATAGTACAGCTTTAGCAGATTATGCAGAAAATTCAGCAGATGATGATGTTGAAAATGTTGATTATGAAGAAACAGAAGATGAAGACGAAGTCGTAGAAGATGAAGACGAAGAAGAAACCGATGAAGAAGAACAGGAAGACGAAGACGAAGAAGAAACCGATGAAGAAGATGAAGACGATGATGAAGATGGCGATGATTCAAGTTCATCCTCGAGTAGTTCATCAAGCAGTTCATCAAGCAGTTCATCCGCAGCAGCAGCTTCAGCAGAAGTATCATCAACAACATCACAAACATCAGATGTAACAACAACAGAAACAAGTAGTACTGCAACTACCACAGAAACTATGACTTCAGAAACACAAGTAGAAACTTCAGACATATCCCCTTCAACAAGCACAACAACAACTACACTTGACCAAAGTCTTCAATCAGATATGAACAGCCTATTAAACCAACAAACATATGATTTTTTATAAAAAAAATAATCCCCTCCTTTCCCTTTTTTTATAATAAAACCTTTTAAAAAAATAACAAACTTTTCTTGTCAAAAAATTTAATAATCAAATATTTGTTTTTTATTTTCAAATTGTGGAGGGGCAATGAGAGAACAAGAGGCAGAGATTAAAAGAATTAAATCAGACAAAAAAGAAAAACTACTGGACGAAAGAAAAAAACAGATACTTAATAAATTAAAAACTGATGAAAACGTCAGAACGATAAAGGTTTCAAAAAAACCATTAAAAAAAATCGGTTTTTTAATTATACTTTTAGCTATTTTTGGTTTATTAATACCTAATTTTGTTTCTCCATGGTATTATATTGAATGCAAATTAGAAAATCCAGTAAACAGCAAGACAGATAGTTACAAAGCAGAATTTAGAAGCTATAGTCAGGTTAATGATTGGGATCAAAAATACTACTCTTATTTTGTTACACCAGAGGTTTCATATTATGTTGGAGTTTTTTTTAGTTATTTTTATACAACGCCAACAGATGTGAATATAGGTTTTTTGATAATTTTACTATTAGGAATTTGTGTAGTTTTATTTGAATTTTTTGATAAAAAGAAGGATTTTTCTTTTGAGTTTTTTACATCCATCCAAGCAATATTATACTCTTTAATGTTAATACCTCTTATTTTTATTAGTGTATCAATATTAAGATTCATTGGTTCTTATTTTTTACAGGCTCATCATTTTGGAACAGGTTATCAAGATCTTTTTAGTGGAAGCCTTTACGAAAAAAGTGAAATTCAATTTTTACTTTCACCTGCATCAATTATTGTGATGTTAATTGTTTTATTTAGTCTCTTAATAGTATTTACAGTTATAGAAACGGATTTAAGAACGATTTTAAAAGAAATGGAAAAAAGAGAAAAAGAAAAAAATAAACCAAAGACGAAAATGTTTGGGGCAAGACTTTAGATGATTGATAAATTCTTTAAAAAAACAGGGAAAACTATTTTTTTACTAATGGTTGCTAATATTTTTGCCTTGTTTCTAATTTCTTCTGTGCCTATTTTTTATGAAACTATATCTGCAGATGATCCTGATTTCTGGATGATTAGTCCACCAGTAGCTAAAAACGCAGTTATTAATAATCCTGATAATCAAAGTATGATAAAAATAAGGGTACATTATAATTTTTATACTATGCAGAAAAGAGATGATAGCAATATCAGTAAACTTTCTGAAGATTTAAGAGGGATTAATTACTGTCTTTGGTGTGGTTTAATTTTTTCTGTAGTGGCTTTTGTTGGTTTAATACTTTATTCGACTCAAAAATATCAAAAAAAAGCTTTAATTCTCATGAGTATTGGTTTTATAGTAATTGTGTTTGCTAGTTTGAATCTTTTTTTAGAATGGTCTTTTATTAACACGGTTAATAGTTATGATGATATTAGTTTTTCAGCTATATGGGAACAGGGCTTAAATTTGAATTATTTTTATTTGATTTTTTTTGTTGGAATGATCTCTTTTTTTGGGTCCTTGAGTTATTTTGGAAGAGTTGGTTATAGATTTTTGAATCAAAGAAGAGAAACAAAAAAGAAAGAGGCTTATGAACAATTAGTGAATAAAAAAGATGAAATTCCATCTAAATCAAGAGTCGATGAAAAGGCTGGAAGGCCATTCTTTGGTGATTCCAGTCAGAAAAAAAGTGATGTTGTGCCTGTTTCTAATATAAGTAAAAAAATGGAACTAGAAAAAAATAGTGGAACTGATGTATCTTTAGATGAGAAAAAAGTTGAAAGAGAAAGTTTTTTTGATGAAAGAGAAAAGAAGGATGAAAATATTAAACCTCAAAGAACTGAGGAAAAAACTGTTGAATCTGATGTTTTTGAGTCTAAATCTGCTGAAGAAGAAAATGTTTCTTACAAGGAAGTAAAAATTCGTTGTCCTAAGTGTAAACATGTTTTTAAGGTGAAGAAGAAAATAGATGGTGTTACTAAGATGTATTGTCCTCAATGCGGGCAGAAAGGAGTTTTAAAATAAATTAATTTATTATAACACTTTTATATTACAAGATATTAAAAATTGTCTTTTTTCCCTAAATGCTTAAATATAACTTCTTGTATTTATGCCAGAATACTTCTTTAATTAAATTAAAGAATAAATGAATAAGAGGTTATACACTTGGCAGATGATTCTAAATCTAATAAGAAAAAAAAACCTGAAGAAGTCTCTGATGAAAAAGTAGATTCAAAGGACAAGAATGTTAATACTAACAAAGAAACTAAAGAGGCAACAGAAGGTAAAAAAGAAAAGAAGAAAGATGATGATTTTAAATATATTATTCGTATCGCCAATACAGATGTAGATGGTTATAAGAATGTTGTAAATGGTTTAACTGCTGTCAAGGGTATTGGTATGCGTGTATCCACCTTTATCGTTGATCAATCAGGAATAAACCGGGATAAAAAAGTAGGAGATTTATCTGATAAAGAGATAAAAAATATTAATAAGGCCTTAGAAAGTTTTAATGATGACGCTCCTAAATGGATGGTAAATCATCGTAAGGATATGGAAACAGGTAATGACATCCACATTATTGGTTCGGAAATCGATATGAGACTTCGTGATGAAATCAATATGATGAAAAAAATACGTAGTTACAAGGGTATCCGTCATGAACGTGGTCTCCGATGTCGTGGTCAACGCACTCGTACTAACAACAGATCGGGTTTAACACTTGGAGTATCAAAAAGAAGAGTATAAAAAAAATATTTAGTTTTATTAAGTGATTGTGTATGGGTAAACCAAAATTTTCAAGAAAAAGATATGAAACGCCTAGTCATCCTTGGAAGGAAGAACGTATAAAAAATGAGGATGAACTTGTTCGGAAATATGGATTAAAAAATAAACGAGAAGTATGGAAATCTGAAACTCGTCTTCGTAAATATCGTGGTGAAGCACGTCGTCTTCTAGCTCGTGTCGACAGCGATGATGTCCAGAGTAAAAGAGAAATAGATCAGCTTCTCATGCATTTAACAAGGATGAGTATTCTTCCACCTAATTCTAATCTTGATGATGTTTTAGCTTTAGAGAATGAAAAAATTCTTTCTCGTCGTCTTCAAACACAAGTTTATCTAAAAGGACTTGCAAGGACTCCTAAACAGGCTCGTCAGCTTATAATTCATGGCCACATCGCGGTAGATGGAAAAAAAGTTACTGTCCCAAGTTATATGGTTGAAAAAAAAGAAGAAGATAAAATAAGTTATACAGGTAATTCTCCTTTAAATATTGCTATGCATCCTGAAAGACCACAACCTAAATTTCAACCTGGTGTAAAAACAACTGATAAAACTGAAGAGAAAAACAAAGAAGAACCCAAAAAAGTTGAAGAAAAACCAGAGAAAGAAACAAAGAAAAAAGAAGAATCTAAAGAAAAATCCTCCAAAGAAGAGGAAACTGAAGAGAAAAACAAAGAAGAACCCAAAAAAGTTGAAGAAAAACCTGTAGAAAAAAAAGATGAAAAGAAACAGGAATCCAGTGAAAAAGAAAAAACTGAGCCAGAAGAAAAAAAAGATGAAGTTAAAACAGATGAAAAAAAATCTGAGAAAAAAACAGAAAAAAAAGATGAAGGGGGAAAATAAGTAAATGGGAAAACTTGGTGTAGCTCATATATTTGCTTCTTTTAATAATGTTATAATAACTATTACAGATCGTACTGGTGCTGAAACTATAGCTCAATGCTCTGGCGGAATGGTTACTAAGGCTGCTAAAGATGAAGGTACTCCTTATACTGCTATGAAAGTTGCTCAACGTGTTGTTGAGGATGCTAAAGAAAAAGGAATCGACATGGTTAATGTTAAAATCCGTGGTAAAGGTGGAAATAAAAGCCGTACACCTGGTCGTGGAGCTCAAGCAGCGATACGTGCTTTAGTTAGATCTGGTATGAAAATAGGAAGTATCGAAGATGTAACTCCTGTCCCTCATGATGGATGTCGTAAAAAAGGCGGCCGTAGAGGAAAAAGAGTATAAATTTTTTGTTTGGTTGATATTATATGAAGGTTAAAGTTGAAGAATTAAAACCTAAAAAAGGCGTTTTAAAATTTAATGATACAGAGATTTATTTTGTAAATACCTTGCGTCGTGCGATGATGTCAGATCTTCCTAAACTTGCGGTAGAAGATGTTATTATTTATGATAATACTAGTGCATTGTTTGATGAAATAATTTCTCATCGTCTGGGTTTAATACCTATTCCCACGGATTTAAGTATACTTAATACTCGTGAGGAATGTAGTTGTAAGGGTGAAGGATGTCCAAGTTGTACAGTAAGATATACTCTTAGTAAAGAAGGCGCAGGAATTGTCACCTCTGGAGATTTACAACCTGAGGAAAAAAGCTGGGAGATAAAAGAAAAAAATATTCCAATAGTAGAGCTTTATGATGATCAGCGTTTAATTTTAGAAGTTGAAGCAGTTCTTGGATATGGGCGAGAACATGCTAAATGGCAACCAGTTCAAAGCCCAGGATACCATATGACCAATCGCATTGTTTTTGATAAAGAAAACAAAAAAAAGGTAAAAGATTTTGTTGAAAATCTACCTGAAAAAAATGTGGTTGACATAAAAGATGAAGAACTTGTTTTAAAAGATCCGAAAAAAATTTCTTGGCTTCGTTATCATGTTGATAAAGAAGGCACTGATTTTATTCGTTTTGAGAAAAACCCTGATGAAATGTTTTTTACTTTTGAAACAGATGGAGCACTTGATGCTAAAGATGCTCTTGCTGAAACAGCAAACATTCTTGAAAATAAATATAAAGAGTTTCGTACACTTCTTAAAAAAATAAAATAATTTTTTTGTTTTTTTAAAAAACAAAGTTTTTTCTACACTATTTTTTATTCTAAAATTAAAAATTTTCTGGGCCTGTAGGGTAGCTTGGTATCCTTGTAGCTTCGGGAGTTATAGACTTGAGTTCAAATCTCAGCAGGCCCATCAGTCAAAATATGAAAAGAATTTTAACAAGGGTTTTTACTAATTTACCCTTAAGATGGTTTGACAATCTTAATAAATTCTTTTGTTTTTAC
>CAYLLH010000105.1:0-40856 GCA_964384785.1 uncultured Thermoplasmatales archaeon
TTTTTTGTTCTCTACTCCTTATTATACACATAACTAGTTTATAAAAGTTGTTTAACATTGATTACCAAAAATACAAAAAACAGCTAATTTTATATGAAAATAATATAAATATTTTTTATTTGAGTTTATCTTTTATTCCTTTCATAGTCGTTGTAAATTCATTTATTGTTGATTCAATGGTGTCAAGTGTTTCCTCTGTTTTGTCTGTAACCATTGCACCGTTTGGGGATGGTTCTATTATTCCATCTTTTTCTAGTGTTCTTAGTGAATATCGGATCATGTGTTGTGGTTGCCCTGTCATTTTTGATAGTCTTATTATTCCTATGGGTCCGTGTTCTTTTACTGTTTTTAATACATCTACATGTCTGTTTAGTAGATTTATTTCTTTTTCTGCTACGTTTGTGATGCTTGATTTGTTTTTTTCTTCATTTACCAAAACATAAAACCCCCAGTCAATTGTTAACATAATGCATATATAGGATAAATATTTTTTGCTTGATAAAAAAAATTACGATTTTTTACAAAAAATTCAAAGAAAAACTATAATATGTGTTAGTTGCATTATGCGGTTCTATGGCAACTGGATTTGCATTAATAACAATAAGTCCGTTACACGAAAAAGAAGTATTTCAAAAATTATCTGATATGCCTCAGGTAGTTGAAGTTCATCCTCTTTTTGGAGAATATGATATTCTTGTAAAAATTGAGGCATCAAATATTGATATGATTGGAAAAGTTGTGATTAAAAATATTAGAGCAATTAAAGGGGTAATGGACTCGAAAACTTTGATTAGCACAGAAAGTTTATCTGGCTAAAAATATCAAAATATTTTTTTATCTTAATTTTTTTCTTGTTTCAAATTTTTGTGAACGGGTACTTTTTTTATTTTGTTTCATCCAGTTTCTTGGATGTGTTTAATCCAAGCTTTGTCTGATAATATTGAGTTTGATAAAGAATTTTTTTCATCTATATCGCCTCTTTTTTCTTGAAACATCAAAATAGGTTATCTATATTTTTTTTTCTCTTTCTCTTCTTGCTAAGTATCTGAATCTTTCCCCTACGATAAAGACTTTTGCTACAAAGGTTACCATGTTTTTTTCTTGTTCGTTAGATACTTGGCCGATGATTAACATATTTTTCTATACCCCCAGCAAATAATGTTAATTGTTAACATCATTCACTATTATTATGTTTGTAGTTCAAAGTATTTATATTTTTTGATTTTTATAAAAACTACTATTTAAGACTATACCCTCAGATCAATCTTCTTTCCACTTTGTAACAAAAACACCAAAAACAAAAAACACAAAAGCAAACACTAAAAGAAAACTTGTAAAATAAACAGTTTTATCAAAATCACCATAAATCATAGTATTTCTAAGAGCCTCATTAACATAATACAAAGGAAGAAACTGAGCAATAGTCTGCAAAAACCCTGGCATCTGCTCAAGAGGAAAAAAAGTTCCAGCCAGAAACATCATGGGAAAAGTAATCGCACCACCAGCCATATCAGCGGTTTCCTCTTCTTTTACAAAACGACCAACAATCATACCCATGCCAGAAAAAAGAAAACTAGCTGCAATAATAATTACAAAAAAGAAAACACTAATCTTCACACTAAGACCCCAAACACCCATACCAACAACAATAATCAACAAAGTTGAAACAAAAGAAAGAAACAACATAAAAAGCATCTTAGAAACAATCCACTCAGTTCGAGTCACAGGAGTCGTAAGCAGTTTTCTAAGAATACCATCCTTACGATACTTAGTATTACGCTCAATACTACCATAAATACAACTAGTCATAATAGTAAAACCAATAATACCAGGTACAAAAAAATCAATAAACTCAAAATCATCACCAACCGTACTTTCTTCATCCATTCCAACAACACGACGACCCTGTGTAATACCCATATTATACTCATTTAACGCATTCGAAACAACATTTCTAACAACACCCGTTGTACTCTGCTCAGATGGATCATTAAAAAAAGTCAAATTAGTACTAACATTCTCATCCACAAAAGACATCTGAACACTACTGCCAAAATCCTCTGGTATCTGCAACGCTGAAGACTTATCATTATCCTTCATATAATCTGAGAGATCTTCATTTGATTCAATCTCAATAATATTAAAAACAGAAATATTCTTAAGAATCTTTACAAACTCTTCAGACTGCTTACTATCATCAAGATCTTGAACAACAAGATCATATTCAACATTACCCGTATCTAAAAATATCGCACCAAAAATAAGAATCAACAAAACCGGGAAAAGCAAAGTCCAAAAAACAGTACCCTTACTTCTCAACCATGTTTTTATATTATAATACAAATCAAACAAAATAAAACGAGGTCTCATAAATCAACTGTCACCTCTCAATCGTGCACCAGTAAGAGAAAGAAAAACTTCTTCAAGATTACTCTTACGAATATCAATACTATCATAATCAATACATTCTTTTTTCAAAGTCGATAAGACCTCTAAAACACGATCTTTATGTTTTATTTCAACTGCGATATCACCATTTCCTTCTTTTTTAACATCAAAACCCTTTTTTTTAAAAACACTAACTGCATCATGATTTTTACAGTTTTTAACACGTAAAACACTACCCTTACCATACTTATCTTTTAATTCTTCCAAAGAACCCTCAGCTATAATTTTTCCTTGATGAATAATAGCTATATGATCAGCTAAGTATTCTGCTTCTTCCATGTAATGAGTGGTCAAAAAAACAGTTTTATTTTTATCACGAAGATCCGCGATTACATCCCACACTTCACGTCGAGCCTTAGGATCAAGACCCGTTGTAGGTTCATCAAGAAAAACAATATCAGGATCATTGACTAAAGATATAGCTACACCAACACGTTGTTTCAAACCACCAGAAAGCTTCTTGTATAACTTGTTTTCATCTTCTTTAAGATTCATAGCATTAATAATTTCATCAATATCAGCATTTTTTTCATAAAGCTTGGAAAAATAATCTAAAGTTTCACGAACTGTTAGTCTTTCAAAACTATGAAACTCCTGAGGAAGAATACCAATCAAATTTTTAACCTCATTAAAAGAAACAGATACGTCTTTTCCAAGGATTTTTATAGAACCCTGATTTGTTTTTCTAATAGATTCAATCATTTCAACAGTCGTTGTTTTCCCAGCTCCATTTGGTCCAAGAAAAGCAAAAACCTCGCCTTTTTTCACTTTAAAAGAAATACCATTAACCGCTGTAAGATCACCATAAATCTTTTTCAAATCAGAAACCTCAATGGCATAAAAATTATCTTCAAAATCTTTTTTAAAATTAATTTTACCAATGTTACCGCAGGATGCACACGTTATTGTTTTTGTTTCTCCTTCTTCACCAGAAACTGATGTTACTTTGTTACAGTTGGGGCAACGCACAGTTTTTTTAATCATCAATGTTACTATCCTACATACAATTTTTTTATAGGTTATACTTTTTTTGTATTTATCCTTTGAGTATATACAATAAAGAAATTTTTTTATACTTTGTATAAATCATAATATTTATCTTTTAGATAATCAACAAAAACTTTAGAATTAAGCCCCTCTCCGCATACTTTTTTGATTATATCATCAGCCATATACTTTCGTCCATGAACATGAACTTTTTCTCTAAGCCAGCTGAGAATATCTGCAAACTCAGCTTTTTCTATATCCTTGTAAACATCTGGTTTTTGTTTTGAAAGAGTTTTAAAAAGTTGAGCGGAATAAATAGAACCAATCGCATATGTTGGGAAATAACCAATAGCACCTCCACTCCAATGCATATCCTGCAGGACTCCTTCAACATCATTAGAAGGCTTTACCCCAAGCATTTCATCCATTTTTTGATTCCAAACCTGAGGAAGCTCAGAAACACTAATAGATTCATCCATCAAACCAAGCTCAATTTCAAAACGAAGAATTACATGCAAACAATAAGTCAACTCATCAGCTTCAACCCTTATAAGTGAGGGTTCAACACGATTCACAAGTTTAAACCAACTATCAAAACTCGTGTTTTCAAATTGACCTGGAGCTGCATTTACAAATTTTGGATAAAAATATTTCCAAAAACTCTTGCTTTTAGCAATCATGTTCTCCCAGAAACGAGACTGGGACTCATGAATACCCAAAGAGGGGGAATCCGAAATAACAGTATACTCATATTCTCCTTTTGGCATACCCAATTCATACAATGCATGACCTGCTTCATGAACTGTTGATGTAAAAGAAAACAAAGGATCCTCCCGATCAAAATTTGTAGTAATTCTTACATCCTGATTACCAATAGATGTAGTAAACGGATGCGTGGTTTCATCAACCCTTGACTGATCCTTTGGTAGAAGCATTTTTTCAATAACAAGATCACAAAGTTTTTTTTGCTGATCTTTACTAAACTTTTTATCTAACTTTACCTGATTTGAATAAATACTGCTGTCCTTTATTTTATCAAGTATTTTAACAAGCTCTTTTTTTAATGGATAAAATTCTTTTTTTAGTTTTTCAGCAGTCATTCCTTCTTCATAGTCATCAAGTAATGTATCATATCTTGGTCCTGGAAGATCCATGTAACTACAGTATTCTTTTTCAAGATCTATGATTTTTTCTAAATCTGGTGAAAAAACTTTGAAATCTTTTTTATTTCTTGCTTTTTCCCATTTTTGATAAGCTATAGTTGTAGCTTTTGACATCCGGGTTACAAAATCTTCTGGGATTTTCCTTGATTTAGCTACATCTTTTCTAAGTTTTTTTACAACGATTTTATCTTTTTCAGAAAGATCTTCTAAATTATCAGCTAAAACATTTATATGTTTCCAGAACTCATCTGATACTACTCTTCTATGAAACAAAGTAGATATCAGAGAACTTTGTTCGGATCGTCTAGAAGCCCCTTTTTTGGGCATATATGTCATCTGATCCCAACCCAGCAGTGCTCCTATTCCAGAAAATACAGATAGTTCTTTTTGTTGTTTATAAATAAAATCCAATGATTCTTTCAAATTTTTTTACACCTCTATTTCTATTCCAACAGGACAATGATCCGATCCCATCACATCCTGCAATATAAACGCGTTTTTAACTTTTGGTAAAACTTCTCTGTTAACAAAAAAATAATCAAGCCTCCAACCAACATTACGCTCTCTTGCATGTGTTCGCATACTCCACCAAGTATACTGTTTAGGTTCCTTGTTAAATTCTCTGAAGGTATCTACATAGCCATGATCAATAAATGTATCAATCCAAGCTCGTTCCACCGGCAGAAAACCAGATATGTTTTCATTTGCTTTTGGATGCTCAAGATCTATTTCTTTATGAGCCGTGTTAAAATCACCGCATACAACAATGTTTTTCCCTTCAGCTTTCAAATTATCTGCATACGCAAGAAAGGTGTCATAAAAATCTAACTTATAGTCAAGCCGCTCCTGATTTTTTTTACCATTAGGATAATAAATATTAAAAAGTACAAAATCATCAAACTCTGTAATAAGAGTCCTTCCTTCATGGTTGAATTTTTCTATTCCAAAACCATGTTTAACTTCTTTTGGTTTTATTTTTGAGTAAGTTGCAACTCCACTATAGCCTTTTCTTTCAGCTGAATTGATATAAACATTGTAACCTGGAGTGTTTTTCAAATGTGGTGGAAACTGTTCAGGCATAGCTTTTATTTCCTGCAAACATAACATTTCTGGTTTTTCTTTTTGAAACCAATCAAAAAAACCTTTCCGGTCAGCTGCACGTATACCATTCACATTCCATGAAATAAGTTTCATAATCAAAAACTTGTAATGTCATAATATGTGATAAGTTTAGTTAATGTTAATAAAAAAATACATTTTTTATAAAAAAATTTATATATTATAAGTTACTGTTTTTATATTTAGGGAGGCATAAGTGAAAGATGAAAAATAAAACCATCGGAATATTTGTAATATCTCTTTTTTTTATAATGCTGTTTATCCCAACGACGACATCCTTAAAAATTGATGAAAATATTGAACAAAACATTGAAAAAAATGAAGGAACTCTTGTTTATTCAAAACTTTTCGCAGGATGTGCTGGTACAAGAGTAGGGTTAATAAGTCGTGTTGAAATAAAATCTATTAGTTATTTAAACAAAATAGATGATGTATATTATAATGTAGAGTTGACCGGAGAAATAAAAGAACGTTCACTTTATTTCCACCGCAATAGAATTATATTATCTACAGTTGCACCACTTCTTGATTTGTTTCTCAAAAATTTTGATGATTATGTTATAACATCAGGAACCACCTTCACTCTTAAGGCTCTAAAATGGGATTTTGGTGATATGGCAAGCAACACCGAAGATATTCAAGAAGGATCCATAATAGGTGATTTCTCTGGCACTGGAGTCCTTGTAAAAATATATGAATTATAAGAAGGAAAAAATATGAAGAGAAAAAATATTTTGTTGGTTTTGGGAGTATTTTTAGCAGTTTTTTTGATGATCTCAGCTTCTACAGCAGTTTCAGCCGTTACCAGTAAAGTATTAGCTGATAATAAAAAAGAAGGCAAATATGATGTTTTTATAGAAAATAATATACAATTAAATAGACATCATTTGCCCGCCTTAAAAAAATCTTTTGATCGCGTTTCAGATTCCGATATAAAATTTCTTTTAGAAATGATTATTGAAGGAATTGAGAATAAAGGTTTTGTTGACAGTTTTGATTTAAAAACTTATGTTGAACATTATGACCTATCTAATTCTTTGAAAGGCATTCATTCTGGTATGATATCAGGTAAAACTCCATGTATAGATTCTTATATATTGCTTCCGGGTTTGATTAGAGTTTTAGTAATGGGAATAATATCAATGGTTGGTGATTGGTTTAGATTATTTGGATATTCTACTTTTGTATATTGGGAATCTTTAAACAGGGATTATTGTGGCCCGATCTATGTTAATGGTCATAGTTATTCAAAGGGCCATACTGGTTTCGTAGTAGGATTTGTAGGGTTTGCCCAACATTATCATGATAGCTGGGGCAGTCATCATATTCCTGATGGTCCTGCTTTTAGGATTAAGGGTATAGGAGCTTTGATTATTATTTCCTAAAAAATATTGATTTTATCTGATTTGAAAGTTTAATAAAAAAAAACTACAAATAATATATCTATTAGATCTTAGGGTTTATGTTTCGTTTTAATTTGTTTTTCCAATGGTTATATTGAATTTGTCCATAAAAACAAGGTGCTGCACAAATCCCTCTATTAACTTTACAATTTTTAAAAATGATAACTTGTTTTTCATATATCTAATTTTGAACTGAAAATAGATATATTTATTTATAAAATATCTGTAAACTTTGAACAAACTAAGTTTTTAGTATCTCAGTAAAATATTTTTACAAGCTATGTTCTTTTGGTTTTTACTATGAAAATATTTTATGGTGGATCAATACAGGGTGCAAAAAAACGTGGTGAACGATCACAAGTTCATCAACATCTAATAAAATGTATTAAAAAAAATGGTTATAATGTATACACTGAACATACAACTGGTAAAAATTATGATGAAGCAATAAGTAAACTAGAGAAATCCATTGGTAAAATGCCCGAAAATGATCAGGAACGCAGGATTTTTGTTAGAAACAAAATGATTGAAGGCGTTGAAGGCGATATTGCTGCAGCTGTTTTTGAGGTATCTATTCCTAGTCTTGGTACAGGTATAGAAATAGCTCATGCTTATCTTCGACCACGTATGAATCTTGCAGCAATACCCGTTCTTTGTCTTTATGAAAAAGACTACTGGCCGAATAAACTATCTACTATGATACGAGGTATATCAAAAGAAGAAATACCATATTTTTATATAGAAGAATACACAAGTATAGATGAAGCTGAAAAAATAATTTCTGATTTTCTTCATGATTTATGATTATTTTTACAAAAAACCAATTTTTAACAGAAAAGTATTTATATTAAATCTCATATGAGTAATATATTAGGATGTAATTTACATGCCTGGACATGGTCGCGGACGCAGAAGATGCCGTGGAAGAAGGCGCGGTAGAAGATGGGTAGAACAACCCTTTGAACCTCAGCGTTTTCAACCACAATATGGTCAAGAACCTATAAAACAAGTAATTCTTTCAATAGAAGAGTTAGAAATCCTTCGGTTGATAGAAATAGAAAATCTTACACAAGAAGAAGCAGCTGCTATGATGGGTGTTTCTAGAAAAACACTCTGGAAAGACCTACATAAAGTTCGAAAAAAAGTTGCAGAAGCTCTTGTGAATGGTTACACGATCCATGTCGAAGGTGGAGATTACATCCAAAGAAAATAAAAAAAGAGGTGAAAAATAAAATATGCCTGGTGGAGATAGAACAGGTCCTGAAGGAAGAGGTCCAGTAACTGGACGAGGTTTAGGATATTGCACAGGTTATAACAACCCTGGATTTACCAAAGGAGTACCCCGTGGCGGCCGAGGATATGGTCGCGGATGGGGTCGTGGTTTCGGAAGAGGATTCGGCAGAGGCCGAGGATTCTACCATAGAGATTACTACCAAGAACCCTACTATGAACCAGCACCAATACAAAGAGCACCATATCAACAACCTACTAGAGACGAGGAAAAAGCATACCTGGAAGATATGATTAAAAACCTTGAACAAGAAATAAAATCCATGAAAGACCGACTTCAGGAACTATCAAAAGAAAAAAAATCTTCAGAATAAAAAAATGAAGATTTTTTCAACCAATATTTTTTTATTTTATATAGATACTTATCTAATTTAGGATAAAATTAGTTTAAAATCAAAATGAAGGGAGTTAATTTATGAATCAAAAACAAAAAAACATGCCAAATGTTGAAAAAAACCTTAAAAACGTTAAACACAAAATAGTAGTCTTAAGTGGGAAAGGCGGTGTCGGAAAAAGCACGGTAGCAGCAAACCTTGCTGTAACACTAAATGAGAAAGGTTACAAAGTAGGACTTTTAGACAGTGATCTACATGGACCAAGTATACCAAAAATTGTAGGCATTGAGGATGAAAAAGCAAAGCCTTCTCATAATGGAATACTTCCAGTGGTTACAAAAAATGGTTTAAAAGTTATGTCTATGGCTCTTCTAATGGAGGATCGTGATGCACCAGTGATCTGGCGGGGCCCTATGAAAATGGGTGCAATACGTCAACTACTAGGAGAAGTCGAATGGAAAGATTTAGATTTTTTGATAATTGATCTTCCACCTGGAACAGGTGATGAACCACTAAGTATAGCTCAACTAATCAAAGATGTATCAGGAGCAATAGTTGTTACAACACCTCAAGATGTAGCAATAGTAAGCGTTAGAAAATCTATAAACTTTGTAAAAAAACTAAACATGAAACTCCTTGGAGTTGTAGAAAACATGAGTGGATTTACATGTCCTCATTGTAACAAAAAAATAGATATTTTTAAGACTGGTGGAGGAAAAAAAGCAGCTGAAGATTTCAAAATACCCTATCTAGGAAACATCCCATTGGATCCAGAAATAGTTCAAACTGGTGATTCGGGTAAAACTTTTATGACAAAAAACAAGGACAAAAACACAGCTGAATCTTTTGAAAATATAGTTTCTAATATTGAAAAAGTTTTAGGAGGTGAAAAATAAAATATGCCTGGAGGAGATGGAACAGGACCTGATGGAACAGGACCAGTTGCCGGCCGAGGTCGCGGCCGAGGACAAGGTCGACAGACTGGAGGTCGTGGACTAGGTGGTGGTACTGCCGCTGGCCCAGGTGGCAAATGCCGATGCCCTAACTGCGGGCATCATGAACCACATCAACTAGGACAACCTTGTTACTCAAAAAAATGTCCTAAATGTGGTGCACCTATGACAAGAGCATGATAAAAACTAAATAACACTTTTTTTTAAAAAAAAACGAAAGATTAAAAAGTACAATGCTGTGAGGTGATTGGTTTTTATTATGAAAATATGTATCTCATCACAAGGTGATAATTTAGATGCAGAGGTTGACCCTAGATTTGGAAGGTGTAAATATTTTTTAATCATTGATTCTGACTCTATGGATTTTGAGATAATTGATAATGAAAATGCTATGGCACGGGGTGGTGCAGGTATCCAAGCAGCAGAAACAGTTGCTAACAAAGGATGTGAAATAGCTATTACTGGAAGTGTGGGGCCTAATGCTTTTCGTACTTTGTCTGCAGCAGGAGTTAAAGTTTATACTGGAGCTCAGGGTAGTGTTAAAAATGCTTTAGATAGTTTCAAAAAAGGAGATTTAGACGAAACCAAAGATCCATCCGTTGGAAGTCATCATGGTGTTGGTGGCCGGGGATGGAGGCAATAATAGGAGGAAGTTATTATGAAGATTGGAATTCCTTCAATGGGTAATGATGGTTTAGATGAACAGGTTGGTCAACATTTTGGCAGGGTCACTCATTATACGATTGTTGATCTTGATACTGATAAAGTTGATGTGATACCAAATACTAGTCATCATATGGGGGGGAGAAATGATCCTCCTGAGATTTTAGCACGAGAAGGCGTCAACGTTTTAGTATGTCAAGCTCTTGGTCGAAGAGCTGTTGATTTATTCCAGCGTTTAAATATAGATGTGTATATTGGCGCCTCTGGAACTGTGAAAGATGCAGTTGAAGCATTCAAAAAAGGTGCTCTAAGAAAAGCAGGGTCTTCTGATGCTTGTGATGAACATGCATTCAGAGGAGTAGGACATAGACATTAAAAATTTTTTTTTAATAGGGCGTATATAAAAAATGAAAACTCATCTAGATTGTATACCCTGTTTTATGAAACAATCCCTTGAAGCAGCAAGGATGACAACAGAGACTCCTGTGATTCAAGAGAAAGTTCTCAAAGCAGTTATGAAACATCTCCAAAATATAAATTTCGAGGATTCTCCTCCTGAGCTGTCTAGAGAGGTACATTCAATTATTAGAGAACTCACAAAAAATAATGATCCTTATAAAAACGTAAAAGTTGAGTCAAACAAAACCGCTGAAAAAATATATAATGATCTTAAAAGACACGTAGAAAACGCTGACGATCCTTTATTGATGGCGATAAAATTAGCTATTGCAGGAAACGTTATTGATTTTGGAGCTATGAATCGTTTTAATGTCGAGGATATGATTGATCATGCACTTCATAAAGATTTTGACACAAGTTCCTATCAGGAATTTAAAAAAACACTTGACAACTCAGAAAACATTTTGTATCTTGCTGACAACTGCGGGGAGATTTTTTTTGACAAACTTCTGCTTGAAGAACTCAAAAAAATGAATAAAAAAATTACTTATGTTGTAAAATCCAAACCTATTTTAAATGATGCAGTTAAAGAAGATGCATATGCTGCAGGTATTTCAGATATAGCAGAAATAATAGCATGTGATGATGGTCAAGACAAGTCAACTCCTGGTGTTGTTTTAGAATTTGCTTCAGATGTTTTTCATAAAAAATTTAAAAATGCTGATATGGTTATTTCAAAAGGCCAAGGTAATTATGAGGGTTTAAGTGACTGTAGTCGTAAAGTTTTTTTTCTACTTGTTGCCAAATGCCCTTTAGTAGCAAGAGACATCCAGACTGATGTTGGGACACTTATATTGAAGGTGAAAAAATAGGTATGATACTTTCAATAGCTAGTGGAAAAGGCGGTACTGGAAAAACTACTTTTGCTACCAATCTTGCTTTAAGTTTAAACAAAAAAATACAGTTTTTAGATTGTGATGTAGAAGAACCAAATTCTAATATTTTTCTTAAAACAAATATTTCAAAGAGTAAAGATGTAAATGTCGAGATTCCTTTTGTTGATAAAAACAAATGTACATTCTGTAAAAAATGCTCCGAGTTCTGCAGGTTTAATGCTCTGGCCGTGGTTCCAAATGATGTACTTGTTTTCCCAGAACTTTGTCATTCATGTGGCGGATGTCAATTGGTTTGCCCCCATAAAGCTATAGGGTATCACAAAAGACCTATTGGAAAAATTGAACATGGAATAAAAAACAATATAGATTTCTACCAAGGACTATTAAACATAGGAGAAATCCAAGCGGTTCCTTTGATAAAAACTTTGAAAAAACAGATAAAACCAAACCTTGACGTCATCCTTGATTCACCACCCGGGACATCCTGTCCGGTTATAGAAACAATTACAGGTTCAGATTACTGTATACTTGTAACAGAAGCAACACCTTTTGGACTACATGATTTAAAACTAGCTATAGAAGTACTACGTCACATGAAAATACCCTTCGGCGTTGTAATAAACCGTGATGGAACAGGGTTTAAAAATGTGGAAATCTTCTGCAGCAATGAACACATTCCTGTTCTTATGAAAATACCAGATGATGAAAACATTGCAAGATTATACTCCAATGGAGTTCCCTTTGTCCGAGAACGTTCATCCTGGCGGGCAAGATTTATAGAAGTATTTGAAAAAATCCGTGACGAGGTAGAAAAAAAATGAAAGAACTCACAGTGATCAGCGGAAAAGGAGGAACCGGAAAAACTAGTATAACTTCTGCTCTTGCATCTCTTACAAATGATGCAGTACTTGCGGATTGCGATGTAGATGCAGCAGATTTACACCTGATACTTAAACCTGTTATAAAAAAAACTATGGGATTCCATGGACTACCTCTCGCTTCAATAGATTCAGAAAAATGTACCGAATGTGGAAGATGCAGAAAATACTGCAGATTTGATGCGATAGATGAACGTTTTACAGTAATTCGTGATAAATGCGAAGGATGCGGAGTATGTGAATTTGTCTGCCCTGAAGATGCAGTTACATTCACAGAAAGATATTCAGGTCTAGCTTATGTTTCTAATACACGTTTTGGACCAATGGTTCATGCGGTTCTTAAAACAGCTGAAGAAGCATCAGGAAAACTAGTAACCATGGTACGTGAAAACGCTAAAAAAATAGCTGAAGAAAAACAAAAAAACCTTGTAATAATAGACGGCCCACCAGGTATAGGTTGCCCTGTTATATCAGCTATAACTGGAGTGGATTTGGTTTTAATTGTTACAGAACCAACAATGTCAGCAATACATGATTTGAAAAGAATACTTGGGGTTGCAGCTCATTTTGAAATACCAGCAATGGTATGTATAAACAAATATTCAATTAATCCTGAAAAAACAGAGGAAATCAAAAACTTTTGCAAAAAAGAAAACATAACTGTTGTCGGAGAAATCCCTTATGATAAAGTTGTAACAGAGGCTATGGTTCAAGAAAAAAATGTTATAGAACTTGGAGAAAACCCTGTATCAGATAGTATTAAAAAAATGTGGGATGAAATAACAAAAAAAATATGAATTTTTTGTAGCGGATGTGAATTTAATAAATGAAACATGTACATTATACTGATGTTGAATTAGAAACACCAGATGAAGAAGGTATAAAAAATGTTAAACTACGTTGGCTTATAGGAAAAAAAGATGGTGCAGAAAACTTTGCTATGAGGCTTTTTGAAGTAAAACCCAATGGTTATACACCATTGCATCAGCATAATTGGGAACATGAAGTTTTTATCCTGGAGGGTTCAGGTGTTACAAAAAACAAGGAAAAAGAAGAACACTTTAAGGAAGGTGATGTGTTTTTCGTTCCGTCCATGGAATGGCATCAGTTTGTAAACACAGGAAAAAAAACATTAAAATTTCTTTGTTTAATACCATATAAATCTTGATTATTATGATTAACTGGCCTTTTAGTAAAAAATCACAGCCAATAAATAAGTATGTTAAAATTCCATCCCATCCTGAAATTCTAAACGATAAAAATTTCAATAATTTTATCGAAAAATATCCATTATGTTTGGTTGATTTCTGGGCTCCATGGTGCAGCCCTTGTAAAAAAATGAGTTCACGTATTCTTAGGCTTTCGAAGATTTTTGAAGGACAGGTTGCGTTTGGTAAACTAAATATTAAGGACAACAAAAAAATAGCTGAAGATTTTAAAATAATGAGCATTCCAGCATTAATTTTATTTAAAAATGGTAAAAAAACAGCTCATCTTACTGGCGTTAAATCTACAGGAAAGATAAAAAAAGTAATTGAAAAAAATCTATAAAAAAAAAGATTTTTTTAGTTTTTTTTATTATGAGACGAAAAACATATAACATAATTTGTAACAATTGCGGAAAAAGAGTTTTTCGTTATGTAAAATTTGGGAAGGGTAGAATTATTCATTGCTGGAAAAATCGTATCCTTGAAGATAATTCTATTAATGAAAACAAAAAAGTGAAATGTGTTTGCGGAAACCTTATTGGTGTTGAAAAAAAGAAAAGAATTGAAATGAAACAACATAGTTTTACTGTTGAATAAATAATTTTGATGTTTGCGTGTGGTCTTATGAATAAAGACACAAAAATAAAAAAAATTAATTTTGAAATTAAAAATTGTACTAAATGCCGCCTTTCTGAAACACGGAAAAATTCGTTACCTGGGGAAGGAAATTTGGATGCAAGAATAATTCTTATCGCTCAAGCCCCTGGTAAAACCGAAGATGTTGAAGGTGAAATGTTTATTGGTCCTTCTGGAAAAGTTTTAGATAGATTACTACAGAATGCAAAGGCGGATAGAGAAAAAATCTATATGACTAATCTAGTAAAATGTATGCTTCCAAGATACCGCAGGCCGAAAAGGGATGAAATAGAAACATGTAGCAGATATCTTGACAAAGAAATAGAAATTATCAAACCCAAATTTTTAGTTCCAATGGGGTTTTATTCAACTAGATACATCTTCGAAAAATATGGATTTGATATTCCTGAAAAAAAGGAATTTAGAAATGTTTATGGAAAACTTTTCTACAAAAAAGGTATGAAAATCTACCCAGTGCAACATCCTGCAGCTGTTTTATATCACTCTGAATTAGAATCAATCCTTCAAAAAAACTATGATAAATTAAAAATTTTTGAGCAGAATTGTAAATGGTATCAAATGTGTCCTATGAAAATGTTTTATGAAAAAGGGATGCTTGATAGAAAATGGGTTGAACTTTACTGTAAGGGCGACTGGGAGAGTTGCAAACGCTATAAAATGGAGGAAGAAGGAAAGTTTCATCCAGATTATATGCTGCCTGATGGAAATATTAATGAGAAATTAAAAAACTAAAAGATTTTTTTAGAAAAGTTTTTTTGTATTGGTTTTGTTTTTGAATAATTGTTTTATGAGAGTTGGAAATAATGTTTTGGATTTGATTGGTAATACTCCTTTGGTTAAAATTAATCATTTAAACCCTGTAGATGATGTTGAGATTTTTGCAAAACTAGAAGGAAATAATCCTGGTGGAAGTATTAAGGATCGTATAGCTTTGAAGATGATAGAACAAGCAGAGGAAGAAGGTGTTTTAACAAAGAATAAAACTATTATCGAAGCTACTTCTGGTAATACGGGTATTGCTCTTTCTATGATAGGATCTGTTAAAGGTTACAATGTAAAAATTGTTATGAGTGATGCAGTGTCTGTTGAGCGTAGGAAAGCGATTCGTGCTTTTGGTGGAGAAATTGTTTTAACAGATGCTGATCTTGGTACTGATGGTGCTATTCTTAAGGTAAAAGAACTTCTTGAAGAATATCCTGATAAATATTTTTGTACTGATCAGTTTAGTAATAAATACAATAAAATTGCTCATTATCAGACTACTGCAAAAGAGATTTGGAAACAGACAAATGGAGATATTGATTTTTTTGTTTCAGCTATTGGTACATCTGGTACTATTATGGGTGTGGGCATGCATCTTAAATCTAGGAATTCAGATATTAAAGTTGTTTGCGCTCATCCAGTAAAAGGTCATTACATTCAAGGATTAAAAAATATGGAAGAAGCAATTGTTCCTGCTATTTATAATCCTTCTTTGATTGATGAGGAGGTTATGATTGAAAGTGAGAAAGCTTTTGATATGACAAGAGAGCTTGCTAAATCTGAGGGTGTTTTTGTTGGTATGAGTAGTGGTGCTGCTATGCTTGCCGCAGTTGAGATTGCTAAAAAACATAGAATGGGTAGAATTGTGGTTATTTTTCCTGATCGTGGTGATAGGTATCTTAGTACTGATCTTTTTTAAATAAAATTTTGTTTGTTTATTGTTTATTTTGCTATTTTTTTGAAATATTATAGGTTTTTTATATTTCAGATGTTATTATTGTAAAATTTTATATAATTTTTGTTATAATATTTACAAAACCTTAATTATTTTCATTATTTTAACAGTTATCTTATTATAATAACGCAAAATTTATAAATTAATAAAACGTAACTTAATAGGGGACTCATGAAAAAAAATAAAATCACCTTCAAAAAAATTTTTGCTATAGCTTTAACGTTAACTCTAATTGCCACATTGTTCACAACTGTTACAATAGCTGAACAAAACACAAAAAAATCAAAAGGCTTTGACAAGGGACCATCATACACCTCAGTCGTTCCAACCAAACAAACCACATTTATTAATTATGATGAAGACTCATATCTAGATGATTATGCTTATCTATCTTCTCTTTCAACAGCTGTTTTTAAAAATGAAAACACCCTTTATTCACATCCATTGCTTTTTTATCAAGAAGAACAAAACTATGAAGGAAATAAAGTAACACTAAACGATAGACAAGGACTAGATTACTTCATGGAAGACTGGGAGGGTTACAGCAATGGAATGTTTGATGAAATAACAACAATAAATGTTCCCAAAAGTGAAGTTAAACAATGGAACTCAAAAAACTATAACATAATCGAAGGAAACAACCCTTTTATTCTTGCTAAAAAAATTGCACTAAATGACTGGTCATATTCAGATAACGCAGTTGTTTCAGTAATAGATACAAATTTTGAAAAAAGCAATAATATAGTAAATAATAAAATCAGTAACACCCTTGATATCTCTGAAGTAAAAAAAGAAAGAATGATGAATCTTAAACAATCTAATTCTTTAAATCCTGTCTCCCAGGAATTCACTGTTGAAGATGAATATGTGTATATCGAAGCAGATTGCTGGTGGGATGGAATTCTTATTGCTAATAAAATGATACCCACAGGTGATCCTGACCTTCAACTATATTGTAAACATGGTGATGACTGGATGCAAACCGTTGCATCAGCCTCATGGAATATCTACAAACCTGCAGGTCATGAAATAACATCTGCATATGTTTATAACCCTGGTCAATGGCGTGTAGCAGTAACAGATTTTCCAACAGAAGGCGATGCACCACCAAGAAAAGGGATACAAAATATTTTCCAAGTACAAGGATCAATCGGCGGTATGCTTAAAAACATGATTTCAGGAGTTCAATACAAGGTTGATATAACTAAATATCCTGGAATGCATTTTGATATACCTGACCTTCCAGATTTTGGAACAAGTAATGCTTATTTTAATCTCTCATGGGATAATGAAGATGCAAACCTTGGTTTTACGCTGATCGGTCCATCTGGTGAAGCAATATATACAGCTTCTGAAGAAAACGAGGAAAGCCTCCAAAAAATGCACATCGATCATCTTGGTGAAATACCATCTGGAGAAAAGGGTTACAAAATCTGTGTTTTTTCAAAAGATGATATAACAACACCTATTGATTTTGAAATCGAGTACAGCTGGAAACAAAATCTTACAAGAAAACAAAGTGATTCGTTAACATCAGCTACACAGGGAGCAATTCTTGCTAGTCAACTTAATGCTCCATTGCTTTATACAAAAAACAATAAACTTGCAGAAGAAACCAAAGACGTTCTTTACAAGCTTGGTGTTAAAAACATTCATTTAGTCGATCTTAACGGCCGGATGAAAAATGAAGTTAAAAATCAGTTAGATGATATAGCTGATGTTAAACACTATAATGATTATAAATATATTTATGATGAAATAAGACTTCTTTCAGGGAGTACTCAGGATATTGTTTTTTCAACTCTTGATCCTTGGACTAAATGGTATAAAGAAGAACTTAAACCAGGTGATGAAACAAAAGCAGGTTTATTCATAGGACCCGCAGCATACTCTGCTGCTCATCATGGAACACCAGTTATATTTGTTGAAAACCACCCTGAGCTTTCCCAAGCAGTTACTTATCATAATGATTTTTGGCGTAAACATGCCGGTGAAAGATATGATTTTAAACCATCCATGGCTGAAATGATACTAACTGGTACACAAATCTATAATTTCCTTGATGAATATGGTTTTGATAAAATAGGAGACGAAACTATAATAACCGTAGCTGATCAATATGATATAGGGATGTCATGGGATCGTATCTTTCCAGGTGTTGCAAACTCTGGAAGAATTTGTGGTAGCCCAGTTGATACAGCAACCTGGATAAGTCGCAGTATGTTTTATCCATGTATAGTTTTCCAGAATCCAGCTATGCAGGGAGAAGTTGAATTAATCAATGGAAGTAAAAGCTCGCAGGATGTAGGATTGAGTTTTGGCAGTGGTTCTTTAATGAATATTAATCTTGGTAACTTTAATATAGATCGAGAATCCGGTGTTGAATCATATAAATATCCCACGCTTAATTCTTTTGTTAAACATCAATATCGTTTTAATGAACGGGCAAGTAAATACTATGGAGCAAAATACCAAACAGCAGATGGTATCATACCCGGTGAAACAACTACGATGAATCCTATCGATCAGGGAACAATGAAAAAATTTACTGGAAATGAAGGTATGATTTTTCCAGATATATCAGAAACTGAAATGGTACCGTTTTATCTTAAACGCGGTGGTTATGACGTTGCTTTTTCAACCAAACTTGAATCAGTAGTTGAAAATCTAAACAAAGGAGTACTTTTATGGGTGCATTCATCTCATGGATCTGAACCCAATGGTGGTCAAACCTTGTTCTGGGACCCCGAAGTAGGTTTTGCAACCCATTCAGGTATGGCAAGTTTTATAAATATTTTTTACAAATTATCAACATTGCCTTTGATTGGTGGAATTTTAAATCTATTTTACTTAGGTGGTTTAGTTTTGCCTGGAGCTCTCGAGGAGGAAAATCCTTGGCGTGGTTATGACTGGCAGATGGGATCAACACTTGAACCAGATACCATGAGCATGGATATGAAAGGTTTTATTCCATTTACAAATATTAGACTACCTTTACCTCTAGCAACAGGAATGACCTGGGTTCTTGCTAGAAAACCAGTACGAGAGTTTTTAAATTCAGTAATACCTATGGTTGACCCATTTAATGTTGATAACTTATATGATGGAGTCACAGGAGCTATAGGCCAATCCAAATATCCTTTAGTAAACAAAAACTCTACTCAAATAGAAGAAAATCTTGAAAATTTACATTCATTAGGTTTTATAACAAGTATCTGCCAAACATCAAATACCTATCTTCATATGATGATGATACGACATGGATCCGTATTTCAAGTACAAGATCCATGGCCAACAAGCTGGTATGCAGCAGTATGGAGACAATCAATACCTCGAGATATTATCCTTGGCGATACTGTTGGAGAAGCATACAGCAAAGGAATCGGTCATGTAGGTCCATTGTACTTATCAGAACAATGGTGGTGGGATGATGCTGAAAACGTTGTATACTTCGGCGATCCAGATTTAAGAATGTATGTTCCAAGCACAGAATACAGCAATAAAAATCACTGGACTAAAGAAGATGTAAAACCATTGATGTATGATTCAGAATTAAATATCAACGGTCATATGCCATATGGTGCAGATAGTTATCCACATGAACGAGAACCACAAACATGGTTTGAACAATACCTTCCTATAATCATAATCCTTATATTAATTATTATAATTTTTATTGCTATGATTCTTACAGGTAGAAAAAAAGGAGGAAGAAAATAGATGAAGAAAAAAATATTAGTGATTGGTTTAATTGTTATGATGCTTGCTGCATCATCACCAGTTTATGCTGTTAGTTTAAATAAAAACAATGAAATAGATATTTTAGAAAAAGAAGAAAAAAAAGATATAGAGCAGTATGAGAATATAGACCTCGTTTTAGATAATTCAGAAGAATCAATAGTTCAAACAGTAAACGATTCTGAAAATCAAACAGGTTACAATGTAGGTTGGCTGAATATTGAAACGAAGGGAAAAGGAATAAAGCTGTTTTATCCTATAGATGTTTTTAGAATTGCTCATCCGATCCCCACTCTTCAATCTCCTTCATTAAATCCTTTTTCTCTTACTTTTTACATGTGTTACATAGTCTATGATGATCCTAATGCTACAACAAAAATTACCAAGTTAAACGGTGAATTTAAATGGATTAATGGTAGCCATTCACTTGTAACTGGTTTTATTGGTAGTTTTGGATTACAGCAGTTTAGACTACTTATAAACAATGGTTTGATAGAGGGCATTGGACTTCCATTTGTACCTCATCCTTTGGCTGGAATTCTATCTTTAATTTGGAATTTAATACCTGGGGCACCCTTTGTTAATAGTTCTAAAGCCCTAAATTCATTTTTAGAACCTTTTGGTTTTATGCCCACTAATTATAATGTCTCTCTCCCTCTGTCTAATATTAGGTTATTTAATATTGGTGGAATTTGGGATAATATAAGTAATTTCACTCAGACTGACTTAGTAGAATTTTTGGAGGATTTCCCGCTTATTTTATCTAAAATAAACCCTATTTTGAAAATGATTCCCGAAGCTGCTATCCCGGGTTGGGCTGTTTATGCACCCTGGTGGTTTTTTCCACGTACAATACCTTTTCCTTATCAACCGATAATAAATTCTTTAGTTCCTGGAACGTTACATAGTTATTCATTATTTGCTTGGTATAATAAAGAACCTAATGATATGATGTTAGGATTTTGTAATAAAATTCAACTTTTCTCAGAGAAGCGGTTCGGCGGTGTTTTTGAGGTAGATTAATGTCTTAATACATCAAATTAAACATTTTTTTTATTTATTCTTTTTTGGTTTTTTTATTTGAAACATCTTTTATAATTACCATCGTTAATAATTGATTGAAATTCTTCATTCATTTTTTGAAATGCTATGTTTAAAGCCTCAAAAAAAGTTGTTTTGCCTACATTATTTAATACAATCCAACACATTTCGAAAGGAATTAAACTGATTAGAAAGGGCAATGAACAAATAGCAATTAGCAAGTTAGAAGTTTCTTCAGTTAAAATATATTTTATTGCAGATACAATATGAGCAAATATTGTTGGTATAAATGATAAAATTAAACCTGCCGCGGCTATTATTAGAGAGGGGGGTATTAAGACTGCTGCAAGTAGCATTCTCGCTAATTCATCTATATTTGACTGTTTTGAATCTGTTTTTTCTTGATTCTTAAATTTTAAATTGTTTTTATTTTGATTTTTTAGTTCAAAAACTTCTGCGTTTATAACATTAATCGCAGGAATCGATAAAATCATAAATGTGGCAACAACCACGATTATAATTTTATTTTTTCTTTTCATAATTTTTCACTCCTTCTTTTCATATCTATATTATAATTCTTTCAATGAATTCTTGTAAAAAAACAAAAAATTACCTATAGGGTTCCTGAAATCTTTAAAATAATTTTTTGTTTCCTCAGAATTTAAAATTATCCATACAATAAATATTGGATAAAATGGAATTAATGGTAAGCAAATAATAGTTGGTACCAAGGCAATTATTGCAATTAAAGCTAATAATGAACCTGGTTGAGGGGGATTAGGCGGGGCACCTCCATTTTCTTCTATGGATTTTGCTATTGCTGCTGAAACAACAAAAAACCAGAAGATGTATTCTGTAATTATAGCAAATATTAACCCAGGTATATAAAAAATAATACATAGAATAAAAATAATTAACGCATTGAACCATTCTTTTGCAGTTAAAGGGCCTAATTTTGATGTAAGCTCATCAATATTTTCTGTGTTTTCAATATTTAAATCGAATAATAAACATGATATGAGTTTTTCAAAATTTTTATTAGATACTTTCAGAGCATTATAGTATTTATTTTCTTTTTTTTCTATAAAATTATTTTGTGTGATTTTTTTGTTAGCGTGTCTTGTATTTGTTACAGGTATTGCAGTTGTGGTAGAAATCATCATTAAGCTTATACAAATAGCTGAAAAAAGTAAAAAATATTTTTTTAATTTTTTTTTCATTATATTGTGCCCCCTTTATCGCCTCCCTCAGAATATAGAATTTTATTTTTTAGATGAATTCAACTTCCAAAAATCTATAGTATTTATAATATATAAATTTTATGTTAGAAATTAATGTTGTTCCTTAAATCAAAATATGTATATTATAAGATTTATGTAATTTTTTTATTTTACATTTTAATTTTTATTTGACTTTTTATGTTATAATATGTTAAATAATATAAATATATTTTAAGTTTCGATATTGGTTACTTTATTTAGGTTATCAATTCTTTTTTCATTTTGTACGACTTCTGCGTTTACAATATTTATAGTTGGCATCATCAGCATCAAAAAAACAGCAATAATCACTCCTAAAAACAAAATTGTTTTCTTTTTTATTCTCATATCTATTCGACCCCTTTTCCCTTAAAAGGAATTATAATAAGATATTTTTATATATAAATTTTCTAACTATAAAGGATTTTTATTGTACTTTTTGTTAACCAAATTTTTCTACTATTTCAATTCAATTTATAGTGATTTTTTAAAATAGTTTTTTAAAAACTTATAACATACAGTTATTCTGGTTTTTCATGAACGTAAAAATAGAACAGGTAGAAGGTCTAACCTTTATAGCTAAAGGCGATTCTAATCATTGGGTTACAATTGATGGTCCTGAAAAGTTTAAAGGTTCTGAGGCAGCATCCCGACCTATGGAACTTTTACTAATATCCTTAGGTAGTTGTACTGGTAGTGATGTAGCATCCATATTGTCTAAAAAACGTGTTAAACTTAGTGATTTTCAGATAAATCTCTCTGCTGAAAGAGCTGGTGAGCATCCTAAGGTTTTTAAAAAAATTGATGTTGAATATGTTTTTTATGGAACTGATTTAAAAGAAACTGATCTTAAGAGAGCTATTGATCTATCTGAGGATAAATATTGTCCCGTTTCTGCGATGCTTAAAAAAGCTGGTGTAAAAATAAATTATTCTTATAAAATAAAAGATAAATAGATTTTAGGTTAAGGGCACATCTTTTCTCAGGTCATCTTTCATTTTTTTACCTGTTTTTTTCTCCCATTCTTTTATTGGTATGGAATGTTTTTCGCGTATCTCGTCGCCATATCCAAGGCCGTTATAGGCACAGAATGGAAGTATCCCCTCAGGGGTAGTATAATGTATAACACAGCGTTTAAGCCGTTCTATGTTTAGGTTGAAGGAATCCTGAAACCACATGCTGCCTATAAACAAACTTTTATAGTGAAAACCGCGGAGACTATCATAGCTTCCACCAATTGCCGCGTCTTTCAGTAGTTTTTTAAGATTGAAACCATGTGGTGCTTTATCGTAATCTACAAAATCATCTATATTTTTCAGAAATGCTGTACCCACTCTTAGTTTTTTAAATGGTCCTTTGATTTCGCTTTCTTTGTTAATAAATTCTAAGAGTCCTTCTACATCTATAAAACGAGTAACTGGTAGTGGTTCTCCTTTTTCATCGATAAAAAGGTATGTTGCACCACCACATCCCGGATGAGCTGTAAACTCTACTTGTGTTTCTCCTTTAAGCATTTCTATCAGTTTTGAGATGGGGAAAACAAAAGGAACTGGGTAGAAATCTTCTTTTGAAATTTTTCCGTTGAATTCTTTTTCGATTTCATCCATCATAGCAACATAGTCAACTCTTTCTTTCTCACGTTTTTCATCCTTGATTTTTGTGATACGTCCACAGAAACTTATTGGTTGAAAGTTTAGACCACGTACTATATCCATATTATCTATTGCAAATTTAACGATTTTACCGGTTTCATGAAGATTTTTTCCACCGATAAGAACTGGTACAAGAACACATCTAAGATTAGCCTCACGGAGGTTTTCTATTGCTTTTTTGTTTTGTTCAATCCAAGGATTAGTCTTTTTTGTTACACCATCAAAACTCATATAAATCGTGTTAACACGGGCATCTTTAAGCTTTTTACAATATTCCACACTATCCGCAAGTTTCAAACCATTAGTGTTAACCTGTATATGTGAAAAACCTACTTCTTTAGCAATTTTAACAATATCAAGAAGATCCTCTCTTATCGTTGGTTCTCCACCAGTGATCTGAATAGCTTTTGAACCCATAGGATGCTCATTTCTAGCTTGAATCATAAGCTTTCTTAGTTCTTCCAAGCTTGGTTCATAAACATAACCTGAGGCACCAGCATTCATAAAACAATAACTACATCGAAGATTACATCTATTTGTTACAAGTAAGTTAGTTAGAACACTCTGTGATTTATGGATATCATACAACGCTGGATGATCAAAAAGATCAGTTTTAACATCAGGTGAATCCATACCTGTAACAAGATATTTCATCCATTTTTTATAAATATTTGAATCGCCAAAATAAATATCCTTGAATTCACCATGCTCAGGACAAGTTTTTTTTATGTATACTTTACCATCTTCTTCAATTATCTCTGCAGGAATTTTATTGACTTTACCCTCTCGGTAACATGCAGGGCATATCGATTCAGTTTCTTCTAACTGTTTCATTTTTTTTCTCAAACCCCTTTAAATTTGATATATTACATAATATGTTTTTTTAGTCTTAGATTTCAGAGTTTTAAACATATTGTTCTATTTAGTTTTAACTATATCTTTAATTATTTTAATAAGAAAATGTAAAAATATATAAAAGAAAAAAAACAATCTTTTAAAAGGATACTATTATGAGCTGTCCTTTATACAATGATTATACAAGAGAATGCATACAACACTTTAAAGAAGTTGTAAAAATCGTTAATTTTGATTTTTGCGAAACCGATAAAAACCTGCAATGTCCATTTTATAGAATAATAAATAAAATTGAACCAATCTGCGAATATGCTAAAAGATGCCCTGTTTATTTTCATACGGCAGAGAAAAACTTTGATTCACTTGTTGATATGGCTGAAAAATACTGTTTTTCTGATAACTATAAGAACTGTGCACGTTTTAAACAAAGAAAAAATGGAAAAACCCCTCCAAAAGAATTATACCCTGATGGAAACATGGTTGAATTAGAATAAATATACAGCTTTATTCTGGGGCCAAGTTTTATATTAATTGAGTTTATTAGCCTGGATTCCGTGTGTCTTGCAATACCTGCTAAAATAATAGAAATCGATTCTGATAAACAACATGCAATTGTCGACTATGGCGATGGAACCCGCCGTAAAATAAACATTAGTCTAGTTGAGACTAAAATAGATGATTATGTTCTTGTTCACGCTGGTTTTGCAATAGAAAAACTTGATGAAAAAGAAGCACAAGAAACATTAAAAATTTTTAAAGAAATGTTATCCTACAACGGGGGTTAAACTTTTTTTTGTTTTCATTAAAAGATAAAAAACTTGCAAAAGAAATAACTTCTAAAATCAAAAACGAAAATGTTAACCTTCGTTTTATGCATGTATGCGGCACCCATCAGGACACTCTTGTAAAACATGGTTTGGATTCATTATTAAAAAATTCAGGGATACATATTGGCCAAGGTCCAGGGTGTCCAGTATGTGTAACAACTCAAAAAGAAATAGAGGAAATGCTTCTACTTGCAAAACATGGTAAAATTGTAACAACTTTTGGAGACATGATGAAAGTCCCAGGTGAAAAAGAATCTCTAAACGACATTAAATCAGAAGGAAATGATGTTAGAACTATTTACGGGGTTGAAGATGCGGTAAAAATAGCTTTAGAAAACCCTGAAAAAGATGTTGTTTTCATGGCTGTAGGTTTTGAAACCACCGCTCCAACTACTGCATCAACAATCTTAAATAATCCACCTGAAAATTTTTCTATTCTATGTTGTCATCGAACCATGCCATATGCTTTGAAAACTATTCTTGATATGGGGGAGTTAAAAATAGATGGACTTATTGAACCAGGTCATGTATCAGTAATCATAGGTTCAAAACCATATGAGTTTATTTCAAAAGATTACAGTGTTCCTCAGGTAATAGCAGGTTTTGAACCAATTGATGTACTCATGGCTGCTTGGATGCTTGTAAAACAAATCAAAAACAAGGAATCATATATTCAAAATGAGTATAAAAGAGCAGTTCACCCGGAAGGAAACATCAAAGCTCAAAATATGCTCTCCAAAATTTTTGAAACATGTGATGTAAAATGGCGAGGTTTTCCCGTTATAAAAAAATCAGGTCTTAAATTAAAAAAAGAATATGAACAATTTGATGCAAGAAAAAAATTTGAAAATGATCTAAAAGAAATCCAAAACAAAGAATTATCTGAACCAAAAGGATGTAGATGCGGAGAACTACTAAGAGGCCTTATAAATCCTTTTGACTGCCCACTTTTTGGAAAAAAATGCACACCAGAACATCCTGTAGGACCCTGTATGGTAAGCATGGAAGGAAGTTGCAATATTGAGTATCGTTACGTCAAAAAACGATAAAAAAATTGGTAAGTTTGATAAACGATAAACACGTTTTTGTTTTTTAGAAATAGGTCAACAAAAAAATAATAGTTGGATGAATCTTAGAGAGGGAGGATTCACTGTTGGATAAAAAAAATGATAGGAAAAAAATTCTTGATAAACGCCGAAATGAATGGCGTAAAAAACATCGTACTTTAAACGGAAAAATAATTCTTTATCCTGATAAAGCACCAGAACATGTTAACGCTCGTGCCAGTAAAACATATAACTGGTTTTGGAAAAATATACTCCTTCCCTCAAAGCAGGAGGACATACCTGCTATTATTTCAAATATAAAAGAACAAATAAAATCTTGTAAAGATAAACATAAAACACGTACTTACAGAACAATGATTGCAATGGCAGAGGATGCATATAAACTTAAAAATATTGAAGGAATAGATACTTCTGATTCAGAACTCGGTCTTGGTGAAAAAGTAGTTTATAGTGCTGAACAAGGACTTTTTTTTAAAAACGGAAAGATTTTTACAACAGATTTTAACGAAAACGAAGATAAGATAATTATACGGGATCAAGAAGGCACTATTGTAGATGTTCAGTATAATGGTAAACATGAAAAAAAACAAAAAAAGACGTATGGGCTAAAAAAAATATATGAAAACTGGGATTACACAACAGATAATTAAACCATTCGCCAACATATAATATTAATGAGCTTTTTTACATCATTTAACTTTGTTAAATCTAAATCTTTTTAAGAATATAAATATTATACATTTTTTGTTATGGAAAAAAAGACAATATTTTTACAGCTACCAGCTGATATTGTTGATGAGATCGATAGGCAAAATATTATGGGAGACCGATCAGAGTTCATCTTAAATCTTTTACGTAAACAACTTAAGAAAAAACAAAAAGATATAGCTGAAACTGATGAGTTCATTAGTAAAATGGAGTCAAAACCCAGCTATTTTGGTATTTCTAATG
Organism: uncultured Thermoplasmatales archaeon; assembly: GCA_964384785.1. GTDB lineage: Archaea > Thermoplasmatota > E2 > DHVEG-1 > DHVEG-1 > JAZKSG01. The sequence goes on from CAYLLH010000105.1 coordinate 27,507, forward strand.
AAATCAAAATTTTTAATCAAAAAGGTAACAATCTTGGAAGTTTTAATATCAACACAGTTGAAGGTTTAAAAAAACTTGCTGAAACAATAGATAAAATATCTGATGATCCCTTGGTAAAACTTAGAGCAAAAAGATTACTATAAAAAGATAAATAAGTACCCATTAGTTTATCATGTTAATATAATACAATTTGAGGTATACTCTCTATGAGCAAAAAGATTATGGTTGTTGATGACAACCCAAGTGTTACTTATTCTGTTAAAAACGCTATAGAAACAATGAATAAGGATTATACTGTTTTAACAGCAGATAGTGGAGAAAAATGTTTAGATTTATTGAAACAAAATAAAAAAATAGATGCAATAATTCTTGATATAATGATGCCTGGCATGAGCGGCTGGGAGACATATGATAAACTTAAAGAAAATGAAACCTGGAGTAAAATACCTGTTATTTTTTTAACTGCTAGAACTGATAGAGTAGCTGAGAATGCTGGAAAGTTTTTAGGTGAGGATTATATAGAGAAACCTTTCGAAATGAATGATTTAAAATATAGAATCGAAAAAATCATTAATAAATTACAATAATTGTTGGAAAAACTGATGTATATGAATAAAAAAGTCATGGTAGTAGATGACGATCCATCTATTTTAATTGCAGTTAGAGAACTCTTTGAATCTAATGGATATGATGTTTACACTGTAGGTTCTGGTTATGACTGTATTGATGAACTAAAAAAAGGATTCAAAGGAGTCATCCTTATGGATATAATGATGCCAAGGATGGATGGATGGGAAACAATAAAAAAAATAGTTGACGATGGTCTTTATCAGGATGTTGTAATCGCTATGTTGACAGCTAAAGATATGCCTGATGTTAAAATGAATGAATTCAACGATTTTGTTGTAGATTATATAAATAAACCATTTGATCCAGATGAATTAATTTCAACTGTGGATTACTACAGTTCCTCTTTATAAAATAAATGATTTTTTTTTTTGTTCGCCAACATATAATATTAATGAGCTTTTTTATCAAAACTTAATAAAATTAGAATTATATAGAGTATAGATAGTTATTAACTACAAATATTGTTCCTGCTATCAGGGGTTGATGTAAAAGATATATTTTTAAGGAATGCTTGCCCAGCCACGAGAACAAGCTCATTGGTTTATATCTAAAAAGCGATGGCATTCTAAATCTTCTTTTGTTGTCTTTATAGAATATGTTTCCTAAGGCAACACCTGATAAGGTTACTCCAAACCATGGAAATAACGGGAAATAATCTATTGTAGATTGCCAAACGTTAGCTGGATGGAAACCAATAATATATAGAAGAATATTTGGGTTTTCAACTGGATACCTTCCTATAATTATTCCAGTTATTATTATAAATATTCCAATTGGTAGATTATATTTTTTGAATTTTAAAAATGGTATACTTAAAATTAATGACAGCCCTATAAAGTGTAAAACACCAAATATGATAGGTCTGCTAGGAAAGAAAAACATTGTTATTGCTGTTAATATTAAACCAATACTAAATATTAGTAAACCTCTTTTTATTAGATGTTTTTTTATCTCATTTTTTTTCTTATCAGATTTGAAACTAAACGATAAACAAATTCCTACCACTAGAAAAAAAAGTGCTGCTGTAATAAACTGGAGTTGATAGATGTTTTTATTTAAAGACATTATTCCAAAATAATCTAAATCCCAAAGGATATGTAAAAAAATCATTAAAATAATAGCAAATCCTCTAAGTATATCGATTTCTATGAATCTTGTCTCTGAATATCCATTATTTTCCATAGTTTTTTCTTGTTCTCCTTTAAAGATTCGTGATGGATAGTAAAACAGTCTGATTGTTTAAAACCTATCTGCTTTGAAATTTTTTTTCTGAGAAAAAGATAGTAATCTAGTAAAAAAACGTTTTTAAAAAATAATGCTTTTTTTTGTTCGCCAACATATAATATTAATGAGCTTTTTTATCAAAAACTAAAAACTTAGTTTATTTCAGATAAATTTTTTTCTAAGTTTCAATAAAACTAAAGAAACTACGAATGCTATTACAAAAGCAATAATTGTACCAAATAGTATACCAAATTCTGGATATAGAAAATATATTGCTATAACATAGGTCATAACACTCTGACTTCCCAAAGTCATTGATTTAGCCATAGCCGCTGAAAAATCAGGTCCATGTTCTGTAACAGTTATAATCATAGTTGATGTAAAAATTGCAGGAAATATAGAAAAGATACCGCTTAAGGCAGCATCAATATTTGAAAGATAAACTGCTAAAGCTATAATTGTTCCAGCAATTATTCCTCTTAGCATAATTTTTTTAGGCGTATAATGAACTTTTACTGTTCCATGCGATTCTACTTTTTTGATTTTCTCTAAGACTATAAAAACTGTTACTAAACCAAGAATATACACTATTATTGATATTAGCATGTTTTCTAAGGAGCTTAAGAAAAGCATAGCTGAAAGTATAGACCAGACAATAAGTGAGCCTGTAATGGCTTTAAAAGTTGATCTATAGGCAAGAATAACAAATATTAAAAGAAAAATCAGATTTATACCCATTTCAGCAGGTACAACAGCTGCTGAACGAGTAGCAAAATTAATACCTTTGTTTACTGCTATAAAAATAAAAGCAATAATGATAGTCGATGGAAGAGTTCCAAGTATTCCACCTATTTTGGTTCCATATTTCTCTGCTATTACGGTTATCAATATTACAACTAATGCTGAGAGTATAAAAGGTAAAACTGTTTGTAGCAGTATTTCATTCATTTGAAATGTTGCATATTATACTTGTTTAAAAGATTTGCATTAAAAAATATAAAAAACTGTTATTTATGAACTCCTGATAAGAAAAAAGAAAGAAAAAATAAAAATTTTTATAACTCAATTGCTTCAACAGGACACTCTTCGACACAAGTTCCGCAATCAATACATGTGTCTTCATCAACAACTGCTACATCATCAACAGTTATTGCATCAACCGGACAAGCATCGGCACATGCCCCGCAAGCAGTACATTTTTCTTCATCAATTGTTACAGCCATATACTTTATCAGCCTCCATTTTCCCGGAATAAAACACTACATATAAAGGTTTTTACAAAAAAGAAAAAAATATTTTTTTTATTTTTTCATTTCATCTATTTTTTTTGAAGCGATTTTATTAGAAATCTGAAAATAAAGATAAACCACAGCTAACTCAAAAGCAAAAATAAGTAAAAAATAACCAAAAGTTGAACCTATTTTCAAAAAATCATCAAACTGCATAGGATCTACTTCAAAATTAATTAAAATAGATCCCATGAAAGGAATAAACATACCTATAATAACAATTGTAAGAATCTGAATCAAGTCCTTATTTATTTTCATATTATCTTCAACCAAAATTTATTTTATATTTTTTTTATTTGGATACTCTTTTACCTATAATTACGTTTTGACCCACAGAAATTCCCCCATCACCATTTGGGATTCTATCATGAACACAAAAATTTAAATTATATTTTTTGACCTGTTTTTCAACCATTTCTGTAATTGGAATATTATAAGATACTCCACCAGTAATACCAATGTTTTTAATATCATTTTTTTCTGCAGACTCAATAGCAATACATGTCATTTCATCAATTATTGTTTTTACAAAAGAAATAGCAAGATTTGCTTTTTCTTGTTCAGATAGTTCTTTTTTTATTTTTTCATCAAGTTGTCTAAATAGATCAACTGTTCCAACCACACCATTTTTTGATTCTACATTAAAAGAATAAACAGGTTTACCCATGGATAGATATTTTTCAAGTTTCATAGCGGGTTCACCATCATAAGTTCGGGTGCAACAGATTCCAAGATAACACGATAATGCATCAAGTACTCTTCCAAGACTACTAGATACTGGTGATTTATCCATGATTTTAGCTAAAAGTTCAGCTTCTTCATCTTTGAAAAACTTGTTTTTTCCAAATTTTTGAAAAACAGCAAAAACAAGTCTTCTTGGATCCTTTGTGGCTTTATCTCCACCAATCATAGGGATGTATTCTAGATGACCAGTTCGTTCATAGTTTTCAAAACTGCTTTTAAGTATTTCCCCACCCCAAAAATTACCGTCATCACCATAACCCAGACCATCAAGGGAAAGCACTACACTTTCATCTATTCTATTTTCAAGCATAAGAGCGGCTGCATGAGCCCAATGATGCTGAATCTTGTAAAGATCTACATCAAACTCTTCAGAAAACTTTTCAGCAACCTGCCGAGTGCCATAATCTGGATGCGAATCCATAACCACTGCATCAATACCAGTTTTCTCCATGGTAAGTTTCATCAAATGCCTAAGAGCTTGTTCTAAAAATTTTATCGTTGAATAATATTTAGCATTTCCAATATACTGTGTTGCAAAAATTTTTTTATCTGATGAAAAAGCACCAGTTATATTCTGACCTGCACCAACAGAAAGTATATGTTTATCATAGGATACTTCAACTGGATCAGGTACAAAACCTCGGGATTTCCTTAAAAAAAACCTATTATTTTTCCAAATCCTAACAACAGAGTCATCAACACGATTTGGAATAACTCGGTTATGTAATAGATAACAATCAGCATTAATAGAAAAAGCATCCTTGTTTTTTGTAATCATCGCTTCGCCAGGGATATTAGCAGAAGTCATAACCAAAGAATTTGTTTTCAAAAAACTAAATAAAAGATGATGAAGACCAGTATAGGGCAAGAAAACACCAATAGTGTCAAGACCTGGTGAAGCTTCTTCAAATTTTTTCTTTCTACCTAGAACAATAGGATGTTCTTTAGACATCAATAAATCTTTTTCTTTTTTGTTAATATCAGCGATTTCTTCAGCATAATCTATATCTTTTACCATTATAGCAAAAGCCTTCTGAGGACGATTATACCATTTTCTAAACCTTGATATCTCACTAGTATTACAGCATAGATGCATACCACCCCAGCTTTTTATCACACCTATACTTTCAGAATCAATATATTCAGCAAATTTTTCGATAGAATCTTTTGATCCAAGATTCTTTTTGTTTTTATCAAAAATGCTATATTTTGGTCCGCATTCGGGGCAAGAAATAGTTTGAGCATGATAACGACGATTCAATGGATTTTTATATTCTTCCTGGCATTTTTTACATAAATTAAATTTATTCATCGATGTTCTTTCACGATCATATGGAACATCTTTAATCAGGCTGTAACGTGCTCCACAAACTGTGCAGTTTGTAAAAGGAAAACCATATCGTCTATTATTTTTATCAAAAAGTTCTTCTAAACATTTATCACATATTCCTACATCTACTGGTATCTGAGAATGACGACTACCCTCAGTGCTATGAAGAATCTTAAAATCATTATAAGTTTTAGAATCCGTATATTTTTCAACACTATCAATACGGGCAATAGAAGGCAGCTGATCCTTCAAAGTTTTTATAAACTCATCAGCATTTTTATCAACCGCTACTTCAACCTCAGATCCTTTGTTTAAAACATAACCATTAATACCCAACTCTTTGGCTATACGATAAACTGTTGGTCTGAAACCGACACCTTGTACAATTCCTTTGAAGAATATTTTCATTTTAAAACTCTAAAACCATTATAAATAAGAAAAGAAAAATTTTTTAGGTAAAAAAACTTTTTTTTATTCCACTATTAAATCTTTTGAATATTTGTCTGTATCTGCTAAGAGGAATTCGTCACTCATACTCAAGCATTTAACAGGGCAGATATCATTACATTGACTGCAGAAACAACACCTTGAAACATAAATCTTAATCTTTTTTTCTTCCGGTTTAAACTCTATTGCTTCACATGGACAAACACGTATACAAAGCTTACAGCCTATACATTTTTCTTTATCATATTTTATTTTTCCACGAAAACCTTCGGGTGTTTTAATAGGTGCTGTAATGGTGGCTTTACCATTTTTCACATCTTCAAGAAACTGAGTGACATCATTAGGTGTATATTTAGCTGGAAACTTGTTAGTCCAAGGTTTTTTGAATAACTGTGAAAAAACCTGCGGAAGCATACTAAACTTCATTTTATTTCATCAACCTCCTAGTTTTTTCAACACTTAATTTCCTAAGTGTTTCTTTATCAAGCTCATATTTATTATCATTTTTTTTCTGAATAAAACCAACTCGGTTTGTACAACTCATACATGGATCAGTAGATGCTGCAACGATAGGTATATCAGCAATTTGTTCACCTTTTAGCATTGGAATCCATGGTAAAATGTTAGCGTAGGTACTAGCTCTAACTTTCCAAGTATAAGGATGCTCGCTTTCACCATTAAATTTAACATAATGAACACATTCCCCGCGTGGTGCTTCATGCCTGCCGAATCCTTCACCATTTGTTTTTTTGACTTGAGCAAGAAGTTTAGGAAGTTTTTCTTCAGCAAGTAAATCTCCTGCAGGGATTTTATCAATACATTGTTCTATAAGATCAATTGATTGTTTAACCTCAAGTAGTCTAACAATAATTCGATCATATACATCACCTTTTACTTTACCAGTTAAAAGATCAGGTGTCATATAATCAAAATCTAAATCCCCATATGCTGAATATGGTTGATCAATTCGCACATCTTTTTTTACACCGCTAGCTCGGGTTGTAGGTCCTACTGCACAAAGATTCATAGCATCCTTATTTGTTAGAATGCCGCAGTCTTGGCTACGAAGTTTAAATGTTTTATCATCAAGGAAAACTTTTCTTAGTTTTTCAAAATTGTTTTTAAGATAATCTAGTGTCTCCTGAATCTTAGGAACTTGTTCTTTTGTAACGTCACGCCTTACTCCACCAATCTGAATAATTGCTTTTGTGACACGGTTACCTGTTAAATATTCTGTTAAGTCAAGAGCTTTCTCCCTTATCTCCCAAGTTAGAAATAAAACACTGTCAAAGCCTATCTCATGAGCTGCAACACCTGCCCACAGTATATGTGAACAGATACGTTCAAGTTCACCTTGAATAACACGAATATACTCAGCTCTTTCAGGAACTTCAAGTTCCATAGCATTTTCAACAGCTCGAGCAAAAGCAATAGGATGACTAATAGAGCAAATACCACAGATTCTTTCAGCAAGATAAAGAATCTGAATAGGATTACGTTTTAAACCAGTCCATTCAATAGCTCGATGAACATGACCTAAAAGAACATCAGCATCAACAATTCTTTCACCGTCTACTTCAAACTGAAACATAACAGGTTCTTTTAGAGCAGGATGAATCGGACCGATGGGTAGCTGATAAGTAGTTTTTGATTCATCAATCTCCGTTTGTTTTTTCACAGTCATTTTTTATCACCATCATGAAGATTTCGAACATATTTTTCCATACCTTTCTCATCTTTTCTCCACGGAAAAACATCCTCCGGCCAATCATCAGGTAAAAACAAACGACGGTCATCGGGAATGCCAATAACTTTAACACCCAGCATTTCTTGTTTTTCACGTTCTGTTATAAGTGCACCAGGTATGTAATCACAAATCGTTTCAATTTCAGGTTTATTTTTAGGGAGATCAACTGAAAAATTAAGACTAATTTCTTGGCCTTTTTCACCAAAATAAATCGAAAAATGATAAATCAACTCAATAGTCTTTCCAAGATCATTACCAGAAACAACAGCAAGATGTGGAAACTCCAAATCACATAAATGCTTAATTAAATCCTTAAAAATACTTTTATCGATTTTCATCCAAATCTGATGAGTTTCAATCTTTTTTAAACCATTCTTTTGAGTTTCAATTTTACTATCAATGATTTTCTTTTTGAATTCCTCTTTGAAATACTTGACAATACCCTCAGGATCCAGTTTTTCCTTCATTTTTTCTTTTTCAGCCATACTATTTTTTCGCCTCCAAAGTTTCAAGTTTAACCCAAGCCTTTGCTACACCGTTTATTATTGCTTCAGGTCGTGGTGGACAACCAACAACATGAACATCAACGGGTATAACCTGATCAATAGGGCCTACAAGATTATATGATTCATAGAAAACATCACCTGTATTACCACAATTTCCTACGGCAATAACTGCTTTAGGTTCAGGCATCTGTTCATAAATCCGTTTAACCCGGTCAGCCTGCTGCCGGGTCACAGGTCCTGTGATAAGAAGTACATCAGCATGTCTAGGTGTTCCAACAAGTTTTATACCAAAACGTTCAACATCATAACGAGGACACAAAGCAGCAATAATTTCAATATCACAACCATTGCAAGAACCACTATTGCAATGATACACCCAAAGAGCTTTTTTAAATGCTTTAGTCAAACCTTTTGCCATAAAATCTATATGCCTCCAATAAAACCAATAATCTTTAAAGAGTTGGCATTGAGGTAATCTTGTTTACTATTTAAAAATTTGTGGAAAAATTAGCAAATCCTTGGAACAGGATCTCCAATTGGTTTAGATAGAATTCTTTTTCCACCTATAGATGTCTCTAAAACCACTCCTTCGACAGAATTGGTTACTTCACCAATTATATTTGCGTTTTTTCCAAGGGGATGTTTTTTGATTTCATTTAAAACAACTTCTGCTTTTTCTTTTACTACACCTATTACAACTTTTCCTTCATTTCCAATATTTAATGGATCTATTCCTAGCATATCGCATGCAGAAACTACGCCTTTTGGAATCGGTATCTTTTCTTCCTCAATTATTATACCTGTTTTGGATTTTTCACTAAACTCATTTAATGTATTAGCAAGGCCACCACGAGTTGGATCTTTTGCTGAAACAACTCCTCCGATTTTTAATGCTTTTTCAAGTAGATTATTTATTGGTGCGACATCAGATTTTATACTGGTTTCAAAACCATAACCTTCACGAAAACTCATCAAAGCAATCCCATGTTCACCAATGTTGCCTGAAAGAATTATTTTATCACCAGGTTTAAAATTAGAATCAAGTAGCCAACGGCTGTTAAAACTACGATATCGTTTTACTTCTTTGATATTTTCATCAAGAACACTGGTTCTTTTACCTATGCCACTAGTATTTATCATAAATTCCTGTATTGCTTTTTTTTCAACAACCTTTGTATCACCTGTAATAATTGGAACCCTTGCTTTTTCAGAAGTCTTACTCATACTTTTTATAATGGTTTCAAATTTATCTTCATCTAATCCTTCTTCAATTATAAAACCAGCTGAAAGCGCAATTGGTTTAGCTCCCATAACTGCTACATCATTAACTGTTCCAGCGACAGCGAGGCTACCAAGATCTCCGCCTGGAAAAATAATTGGACTAACAGTGTGTGAATCAGTAGAAAAAACTATATCATCAATCACAGAGGAGTCATCAAGCATCGACAAAGATACATCAATGTTTTGTTGTTCTTTTTTAAAATATTTCAAAATTTTTTCTTTTACAAGCTGATCCATTTGTTCTCCGCCGGCGCCTTGAGAAAGTTTTATTTTTTTGACCATAAATTTTTTTCAGTTTATTTGGATGCACAACCTTTATTTATAATCTATCCTTGTCAAGAATTCGAAAAAAATGTTTCTAAATATATTTGATCCAATACTTCAAAATATTACTAGCTGGCAGGATTTAGTTATAGCAGTAATTGGTCTACTTTTTGGTTTTATACTTATCCCTCAACTATATGATGTAATTAAAAAAAACATTGTTTTGAATCTTTATACAGCAGCTTTAACAACGATTGGCTTGTATATAATGACTGCAACATTTTTTACAATGGGTTTTTGGATAACATTTATTGCAGATTTTTTTACAGCAACAGTATGGCTTTTATTGTTTATTTTTTCCTATTTAAATTTTAGAAAAATTAGAGATAAAAAAAATTAAAATTTTTTTTATTTCAGATATTTTTTAAGTAATACTTTTTTAATCTGTGGATCAACATTATTTTTTACAGCTTCTGGAGAAGTTATTAAAGCATCCTCTAATGCATTCTTGCATTCACAGCTTCTTTCATGTCCGATTTTTGGGATTAGTTTTCTTATAATTTCAGCTAAGTTATTATTATTTTTTTTAAGATTTTCAACAACATTTGTAACTGTTACATCTTCCTCTCCTTCATACCAGCAGTCATAATCAGTAACAGTAAGTATTCCACACAGACACATTTCTGCTTCTCGAGCAAGTTTTGCTTCTGGTGCCAATGTCATACCTATTACATCGATATTCCATGAACGGTATAGTTTTGATTCTGCTCTTGTTGAAAACTGTGGTCCTTCCATGGAAATGTATGTTCCGTAGTGTACATCTACATCGATTTCTTCGATGGTTTCATAAGCAAGTTCTGAAAGTTTATTACAGAATGGATCAGCAAAGCCCACATGAGCCACTATTCCTTCTTCGAAAAAAGTTGTATCTCGTTTAAATGAACGATCTATTAGTTGATCTGCTATTACAAAATCACATGGTTTAATCCTTTCCCGTAGGCTTCCCACTGCAGCTGTTGAAATAAGGTATTCTACACCACATTCTTTTAATGCAAAAATATTAGCTCTGTAGTTTACCTTATGAGGTGGATAAGTGTGTCCTTTTCCATGACGTGGTAAAAATGCTACTTCTGTATCATTTATTTTACCTAAGGTTACCTTAGCGGATGGTTTACCAAAAGGTGTGTCCACTTCTATTTCTTCTTTATCTTTTATAACATCCATGCTGTATAGGCCGCTTCCACCTATTATTCCAATTTTTACTGACATAATTGTTTATTTGCGAATAGAAATAACTAAAAAAGCTTTTTGCTTATCAAAAAAACAAAAAAAATTGTTTTTATGGGTGAAAAAATTATGACTAATTCTATTAGAAAAAAAATACGCACGATTCCTCATTGGCCAAAAGAAGGTATAATGTTTAGAGATATAACCACTCTACTTCAGGATCCAGATGGATTCAAAGAAACAATAGATATTCTACATAAACGATATAAAGATCAAAAAATCGATAAAATTATTGGTATAGAATCACGTGGTTTTATTTTTGGAGCACCCCTTGCTTATCTACTTGGTTGTGGTTTTGTACCAATACGTAAACCAGGTAAACTACCCGGGGAATGTGAAAGCGAAGAATACACTCTTGAGTATGGTACAGACAAAATTGAGATACATAGAGATGCAATTAAAAAAGGTGAACGAATCGTAATAGTAGATGATCTTATTGCTACAGCAGGTACGGCTAGTGCAGCTCGTAACTTGGTTAAAAAACTTGGTGGAACACTTGTGGAATGTGCTTTTATTGTAGAACTTGTAGATTTAAAAGGCCGAGCTAAACTTAAAGGAGAAAAAATTTACTCTATTGTTGAATTCGAAGGCGAATAATAAAAAAACAATCTATTTTTTTTCTTTTTCAAAAGTCTATTAAAGGTCTAATTAAATTATAATTATTGCTTTAGATGTGGGATGTAGTCATAATTGGTGCCGGACCTGCGGGTCTTTTTGCTGCATATGAATTCGCTACAAACAGTGATTTAAAAATTTTGGTTGTCGATAAAGGAAAAGATATCAACAACCGTAGATGCGGATCTATTTCTAATTATAAACGTTGTTTGAAATGTAAACCCTGCAATATTCTGTGTGGTCTTGGTGGAGCAGGTGGTCTTTCTGATGGAAAACTTAACCTAAAATCTAATGTTGGCGGCAATCTTGAAGAGTTTGTAAGCAAAGATGAAGCAGATAGTCTTATTGAAAAAATTGATCAAGTTTTTCTTAAACATGGTGCTTCAGGGAAACTTTATGGTAAGAATTCTCATGAACTTGAAAAAAAGGCAGCTGCTGCGGGTATTGAATTTATACCAATTCCTCAACGTCATATAGGATCAGATATGCTACCATCTGTTATGACTTCTTTTAAAAATTTTTTAGAAGAACATGGTATTGTTTTTTCATTAAATACAGAAATAGTTGAAATTAAAAACAATGATGGTTTTGAATTGTTTCTAGGAAACGGTGAAACAATCAAATCTCATTTTGTTCTTGCCGCTACTGGTCGTGCTGGATCTGACTGGCTTACTCAGGAAGCAGAAAAACTTGGAATTAATACTCGTTTTGCACCAATTGATATAGGAGTCCGTGTTGAGGTTCCATCTGTTATTATGGAAAATATTGTTGAATATGCTTGGGATCCAAAGTTTCATATTTTTACTAAATCATATGATGATTTCGTTAGAACTTTTTGTACTTGTCCAAATGGTTATGTTGTAATGGAGGATTACGGCAAGTATATTGGTGTAAATGGTCATTCAAGCAATAGTGAAAAATCGGATAACACAAATTTTGCGTTTCTAACACGTGTAAAACTTACTGAACCTGTTGAAAACACAACAGCTTACGGTGTCTCAATTGCAAAACTAGCAACAACCATTGGTGGAGGAAACCCGATTATACAAAGACTTGAAGACCTACGTGAAGGACATCGTTCAACCAGAAATCGTATAGAGAAATCATTTGTAAATCCCACTCTTGAAAATGCAACACCTGGTGATATCTCAATGGCTTTACCTCACCGGGTTGTAACTAATGTTTTAGAAGGACTTGAAAAACTAGATGAAGTAATACCGGGTGTGAATAGTGATTCAACTCTTCTTTATGCTCCAGAGATAAAATTTTACTCGATGCGTTTTATTGTAAACAATAGCCTGGAGACCAATGTTTCAGATTTTTTTGTTGCAGGTGATGGAGCAGGGCTGTCACGTGGAATTGTAGCTAGTGCAGCAACAGGAATAATAGCAGCACATGGAATAATAGAAAAAGTGTAACCAATTCATGGTAAAATATCTAATATTATGTATCGGTAACCCTCAGGGTGGAGATGATTCAGTTGGGCCGTATATTGCTGAAAAACTAAAAAAACACCAGTCTGATAATTTAATAGTTATTAATGCTGAAACCGTTCCAGAAAACTATACTGGTATGGTAAAACAAGAAAAACCTGATGTTTTAATTATCGTTGATGCTATTGAAATGGGTATAAATCCTGGTGAAACCAGAATTGTTAAGTCAGAAAAAATTGGTGAAATGCATATCAGTACTCATGGAATACCAATATCTGTTTTAGTTAAATATTTAAAAACATTTGTAAAAAAAATTATACTAATAGGTATACAACCATCATCTATGTCTGGTGAAATATCAGAAAAAGTTAAAAATAGTGCAAAAAAACTCATAGATTTAATCAAAGAAGAAAAAATAAACACTATAAAAAAATTAAAATAAAAACTAATTTGTTTTAGAGCCTGTCTGAGAAATAATTTCATATCATCTGGCACTATTTTATTGTTTGGACTTTACTCATCTTGATTAATGATACTATTGAAAAAAAAATTA
>CAYLLH010000106.1:0-2301 GCA_964384785.1 uncultured Thermoplasmatales archaeon
TGATTTAGCATTTGACTGGCTTACACTAATCATTCTTGGTATTTTTGTTGCATGGTTTGGCTTTGGAAGATTTTATTTATATGAAAAAAAATTGTTTGATGAAAAGAAATAAAAATGATAAAACGGTAAAAAATTATGGAAACATTTAAATACTTTTCAATAATTTATATCCGTTTGTTATGAATATCAAATCAGCGGTTTTTGGTATGATTTGCATAAAACCACAAACCATAAACAACATTGTAAAAAGACTGCCTTATGCTCCAGATTCAATTTATAATGCCCTCGAGGAAATGCTAAATGATAAAAAAATCATCAAAATCAAAGAAAATGGTAAAACAAGGTTGGACATTCCAAAAAGCTACAAAAGTCAAAAACTAAAAGAATTCTTTATCAAATCTTTAAGTTATGGGATTGACCCTGAAATTCTTTTGAGGAAAAATGTCCAAAAAGTATGGAAAGCCATAGATTATTTTAACAATGTCAATGATATTGTAAAAGAAACTAATCTTTCTGAGAAATCTGTTAGAAAATTTTTAAGACTTTTTTCTGATGCTGATTTAATTATATACAAGAAAAAAAATCCAATTATTGCTACAAAAAACAAGGATTATCCACTTAATGTAATATTAAGCTTAATATTAAAAGAAAATAATATGAAAGACAGTATTTATACGCCGGGATCAACACCGTTTGAAGAAATCATTACCACACCTGATGAAATTGAAAGAATCCTTTATGATAAAATCGATGATAGTTTAACTATTAAAAAAACAGGTTTTATATTGAAAGGAAAAAAAGATAAAATATCAATTCTTGAAAGCGTTCCAGTTAAACAAAGCATTGAGGAAATCTTTATTAAAAAGCTTAGGACACCCGAAGGTGTTGAAGACATCTGCATTAGGATTTTGGCAGATAAAAAACTAAATTATAATAATTTGCTAAAACATGCAATTGAAAAAAACATGGTTAACCCGGTTGGATGTTATCTTGATATAATCAATGATATCAATGAACAAATAATTCCAAACAAGGTAATTGAAAAATTCCATGACAATATCTCAGATAAAAAATATGAATTTTTGAAAGAAGAAAAGGACTATAAAAAATCTGGATGGGAAGAAAAATACGAAAAAAAATGGAATGTAGAGCTTTATCTTGATATTGGAGCTATTGAACATGGAGTTAGAGCACAATGAATATAGAAGATTTTCCTACCTCCGTAAAAATGGATATCGAGGATCAATCTTTATCAATTTTACAGCATATAAAAGATGACATAATAGTAATAGGTGGATGGGCGGTTAGAGCATTGTCTGCCGATAAACATGGTCGATATACATTAGATATAGATGGTGTAACAGGATCAGAGAAAATAAAATATATTGAATCAAAACTCACTTCAATTGGCATGGAATTAAGAAAAAATGAATGGGGTAGCCAATTTTATCATAAATATAAACCAAACATAGAAGTTCCAAAACAACTAGAAAAAGAAATCAAAAAAGTCGAGTTAAGAATTGAAATATCAGAACCAAAAATAAAGGAATCTCAGACTGATCATTATTTTGAATTTAGTCTAACAGATTACATAGAAAAAAAACTTACTTACCATATAAAAGAAAAAGAAATAATGATAAAAGTGCCACCCGTTGAGCATATGGTTGCAGTAAAACTTGGTCTTCCTGTGGATTACAAAAATAACCTAGATTCACAAGTTTTGCTTGAAATTTCTAATATTGACCGTGTAGTTGAGATAATACAGGCAAATGATGACTGGGATGAAATGGTAATCAGACGTATTCCAAAACTTATAGGAAGATTAAGTCAAAAAGATAGATTGGAGCATATACTAGCAATAAATATTGGTATTGACATTAAAAAACACATTAAAATGATGAGATATATAGAAAATAAACTCAAGTAAAAGCAACAGACCTATTTATGGTAAGACTATGCTTTTTTACGCAAATATCCTCTTTTGACATTTTGACACATTACTTTTATATAATAATTGTGTCAAAGAGTAACATGATAACAATGATTATGCGAAGGGAAAAAATAAAAACAATTTTGCTTGTAATATCTGGTGGGATTATGTTTGCCCATGCTGCACGAATGATGTACCAGGGAATTTTTAGACCAAACAGCTATTATCCTGCTCCAACACCTGCAACAGTTGATTTTTGGTTTGACTGGACCACATTACTTATACTTGGAATCATCATATTTTATATCGGAATAACTGCTTTTTATAACAATCAAACTACAATATATAAAAACAGAAGAAATGCTTAATTT
>CAYLLH010000107.1:0-3000 GCA_964384785.1 uncultured Thermoplasmatales archaeon
TCATTTTTTTCAAGATCATAAGATAAAACCATATCCCCGATTTCTACATCTTCAATATTTTTATAGGATCCATCAGCCATATCTATTTTTGTTCCAGCAGGAAAACAAGTAATAACCGAATTATGAGTAACAATATCATCAGCAATAAAAGTACCATATTTCATATCAAGAAAATTATATGTCAAATAATTTCCTTCAAATGGAACAATATCTACTACTTCCACCCATTCAAATTCATCATTAGAATTGATTTGATATAAATAATCACCAACCTCAATTTTTCCTGCATCCATATCCATTTCATCAAGGCCGCTAATCGTACACCACCCCTTACCTTCAACAAGGAAAGGATGATTAGCAGTAGGCTTCAAAATTTTACCATTTTCTAAAACAAGTTCATGAACATTGTCATGATAAACAGTCTGAATACTGTGAACAGGTGCAACATCAATTTCACCAGCTTTTTCATTATAAACTTTTACCAAATCCCCAATTTCTACATCTTCGATATTTTTATAGGATCCATCAGCCATATTAATAGGAGTACCAGGCAAAAAACATTTTCCTATCTCTTTGTTATGAACTAAAACACCATTAGCAAAGAAATTATGATTATTTTCCACGCTATAAAGATTATAAGTTTGGACTTCGCCAATATCCTCAATAATATCTATTAATTTAGTTTCTATTAGATTCTGATTTTCATCGATTAAATAACAAATATCTCCAACTTCTAGTTTGCCAACATCAAAATCATAATGAGATCTTGTAAAATCAGGTTTGTATGAACACCAACCTTTTCCCTTTACAAAATAAGGATGATCAAAACTATTTTTGTTTTCAGCATCCTCAAAAACAAGACGAACCATATCCTTCTGAACCGGGGAAATTAACTCTATAACCTGATTGGGTTCAATATTCATTGTATCCATGTTTACAGTCTGAATCATATCTCCAATCTGTATATCCTCGATATTCTTAACAGAACCATCCGCCATAGTTATTTTTGTTCCGGCAACAAAACAAACAGTCTCCGCATGGGCTGTGTCTGAAGAGAAAGAGATATGAACAATAGAAATAATACCTGCAAAACTGACAAGAATCAAAATAGCACTAATACTAATCGTCCCTATTGTATTAATGCCATTCTTTCCTTCTCCAACTGGTTTCTTCCAAACCATTTTTTTACCATCACACTCCAAATATGGGTGCTACCTTCGCTTCGTTGACCAAAGCTTGTTTTTTTTGTTTATTAGTATTTATTAATTACTTGTTATTATGTCAATTTCAGCATTTTATCAAATAATTTTTAGCTGAAATTTTATAGTTCTTTCTTTATTACCCTGTAAATTTTCCTAACCTTCTCCAGACTCTGATGCGTATTTTGTATAGGAGCAAGTTATATTCTTTAGAAAATAGTATATAAACTTTTTCAGATAGAATAGCGTTTTTGTCGAAATGACACAAAAAATTATAATCTATCTAATAAAACTCTTTATTCTGGTTCATCAACACCTATTGTATAACCAATATCTATTTCTGTTGTAAGATACTCTTTATCATAATTATTTTTAATTTTAACAAGGAATGAATCACCAGGATAAATCCATGGATCCAAAGCATCAACACCAACATTATCATCATTAGGTAGTTTAACATAAGTTTTATAACTACCACTACTCTTGTTATAAACACTAATAGTCTGGAAGTGTTCTAACTCTATACTTTGAGCAATGGAGCTGGCTCTTATTCTTTTTTCTTCAGTCCAACCTACCCAGTTGTAACCATCGTTATCATTTATATATCTTAGATTTTTATTATTATAAACATTTAGACTATTACCAACAATAGTAAAACTTTCATATCTATTGTTACCATTTAGTTTGATTTTTAAAACATCATTTTTCTTAATCAAAAAATCTTTATCAGAACCAGACCAGTTTACAACATATTGTTCATTCCATTTAGATATACTATAATTATAAACAATTATTATATCATATGTTTCTAGTCCAATAATATCAGCTAGTTCACTAGCCAGTAGAGATGTGTTTTTCTTCCAAACATAATAATTTAGACCAGTAGTCAAAACATTTGTTTCTTTTACATTTAAATATTTAGTAATTGTAGTTTTTGCTCCATCTTCATCTGTTGCAGTAAGTTTGATAGAGTAATTATAAGATAAATTAAAAGTGTAATCTATTGATTGTCCATTAAAATCTGTTTCTCCATCATTGTTTAAATCCCATTCATAGTCAATTATATCTGTATCATCTGATACATCTGCTGATAATGTAATTGTTGTTGAAACATCTGTTTCATCTGTTGAAATATTTATATCTCCAGAAGGGGCAGAGTTTATTTGATAAGGACCAAAGATTTCATATTTTTCGTTACCAATTTTATCCTTTGTTTGCATATGTAAATAATATTTTCCATGATCGTTTTTCTTTAAATTTATTGGATGAATATATGATTCCCAGGATTCCCAAGAGGATGTAAGATGAGTACTGTTTTCTGACCAAGAGTATCTATAAACATCAACACCTGAGTACGAGTCATCTATATTTATTGATACATGGATTTGAGGATTTGCATTATTTTCATCTAATGTTTGTGATTCTGGTGAAACACTAATAGTTGGTGATGTTTTATCAACTATAATTGTATCAGATGCTTCGTTGTAGTTTTCTGCAAAATCTTTCATTTGATAATGTACTACTTTTTCTCCATCTCCAAGATTTAATATCCATTCTTTAAAATCAGTTGGTTCAAACCATTCACTCCATTCTCCGCGATCATTGCTGTATCTTACTTCTTTTACTCCAGATAAGGAATCATCATATTCTAAAAACAATTCTACATCTGTAGAATTTGTGTATTCATCTCCATTGTTTATTAAAATAGAGCCCTCAGGGCCTCTTCTATCAAGAATTATTGAATCACTATTTTCTGCGATATTTTGAGCATTATCCATAGCTTGAATGTAAACAGTTTTTT
>CAYLLH010000108.1:0-31592 GCA_964384785.1 uncultured Thermoplasmatales archaeon
CACTGGATAGAAGAAAAAACAGATGGAGACGACTGTACAATCTGGATAAACACATCAGGCGACGATACAATGTATATGTACTATGGGAACAATGATGCAAATTGTGCAAGTAGTGGAAATGATACTTTTTATTTTTTTGATGATTTTGAAGGTAGTGATTTAGACAGTAGTGTCTGGCAGATAGATACTAGCGATTATTCTGTGGGCAGTAGTGTATTTAGAATTAACCAAGATGGTGTAACTCTAAATAATCCTCTTTCTTTTAGCTTAAATGATGGTTATACTTTGGAGGGTAGAATACAGTATCACGACACATCTAGTTATAGTGGGTCTCTACAGGCTCAATCTTCTCAATATACTCAAAGTAGTAATGGTGGATCAGATGCTACTAATCTTTATATGAGAAGTAGTAATAGTCTTTCTAGATGGACAGGTGATGGTTCAGAATCAGATTATAATTGTGGTAGTGGTAGTTTAGAAAGTTTATCTAATAATGTTTGGTATATTCTTAGTGCTAAATTTGATTCAGATGGAGTAACTTTAACCAGGGGCAGATCGGGTTCATATGGTACTTTTGGTTGCGGGTGGGCTAAAGATATAAATTATGTTTCTTTAGGATATTTTACAGGTAGTGGAAACTGTCAGGATACCAGCCATGACTGGGTATTAATTCGTAAATATTCTTCAACTGAACCATCATGGGACAGTTTTGGAGATGAAGAAATTGCAACACCTGAAAAACCTGAACTTGATTCTATTGACAATGACGATATTACAAATTATGATAAACCTACTTTTACATGGAGTGAATGTAATAATACTGATAATTATACGCTTTATGTCGATCGTGAAAATGATTTCTCTAGTGAAGATTCATGGAATGTTACAAAGATAGGAATGGAAAATATAACTCATACTACAACTGAAGCACAAAAATTAACTCAGGAAGGAATCTGGTATTGGAAAGTAGTTGCAAACAACTCAAATGATGAAAAAGAATCAGATCTAGGGAGTTTCATATTTGATAAAACAGGACCTAATTCAAGTTCTCTTATTTCTCCTTTAAACAATTCTAAAACAACAAGCAACCATATTACGTTTAGTTGGTCTGTTGGAGAAGATAATGAAACAAATACATCAGATGTTTCAGGTATTTCTAGTTATGAATTATGGATTGATAATAACTCTGGTTTTACTTCTCCAACTCTTCTATATAATGGATCTTCAAATAGTACCCAGCAGACGGTTGCAGGAAGAATATATTGGAGGATTCGAGCATGGGATAATGCTGGAAATCCTGGGAAGTATTCAAATATAAGATATTTAGAAGTCTTTAATTTTGATGTAGATGTTGATGCTGAAACTGTTCAGATTATGAAGGGTAACTCTAGAAGTGTAACTATAGATGTGGATAAATCTTATGGAGATTCTGAACAAGTTAATTTATCTTATGAATGGGATGAAAGAACACCATCTGGAATAACTGTAAGTTTTGATACATCTTCAGATAATGCATCATTTTCAACAAATCTTGAATTTGATATAGCATCTGATGCATCAACAGGTTCATATACATGCATAATCACAGGAGAATGGAATGGATATGAAAGAACTGATACTTTACAATTAACAATATATGGTATGCTGTTTTCTATAGATGCTTTTCCTCAAGAACTTGATCTTATAAGAAATGATGAAATAAGCTCTACCATTAATGTAGAATTTGATATGGGTTCACTTAGTACTGTAACACTTTCTGGCGATTGGAGTGGTGACACGCCTAGTGGAGTAGATGATGAATTAAGTGTTGAATCAGGAACGCCTTCATTTGAATCAACCTTGACTTTTAGTACTTCTAAATCTGCAGAGGAGGGAAATTTTGTATACATTGTAGAAGGAACTGGTTCAGGTTTGACAAAAAAGAAATATTTTCATGTAAATATTTATACAAATCTAACTTTAACAGTAAATACAGATAAAAATTCATATGAAAAAGGACAGAAGATACAGATAAATGGAAGAGTTAAAAATCCTAATCAAGAAGATGTAGAAAGTGGAACAGCTACAGCTCATATAGAATCTAATAATTTTTCACATTATATTTCAACATCTATATCAGATGGAGAATACAACACTAGTTACTATATACCATTTGATAAACCTTCAGGGACATGGACTATTTCTGTAACTGCTGTTGACAATCATGGAAATACAATACCTTACTCGAACAGTGTAGAAATAAAAGTTACAACTCCTGAAATAAATGAATATTACTCAATTAGAATAGATAATCCTTCAACAGATGAAGAATTTGACCTAGGTGAAAAGGTGGATTTTACAATTTTTATCAAAGATGAAAACCAAAAAACAGTGACAGGTTTAACTGTAATAGGTAAAACATCAACAGGTAAAAAAATTGTTTTTAGAGAATCAAAAAACCCTGGATTTTACACAGCAAGTTACAAAATAAAATATGATACTCAAACAGGAGATCATAAGATATACATTGAAGCAAATAAATGGGAGAACGGACAATATAAATCTGGTTTCAACCAAATAAATATAATACTTCAACCAGCAAAAATAAAGATAGAGTTAATTGACTTACCCAATGAGATAATATTAGGTGAAACTCTTGATATTAAAATCAAGGCAACATATGATGATGACACCCCGGTGAATAAAGGTTTAATAATAGCGTTTACACCAGATGGAGAAAAATTAATTTTTTCTAAAACAAAAAACAATTCAGGGATTTACATAGCAAGTTATACTCCAAATGTTGAAAACCTGGGAGAATGGGAATTTAATGTTCAAGTAACAGATGCTTACGGAAATTCAGATGTAAAATCACAAGATATTCTCATAAAAGAAAAACCTGTAGAAGAAAAAACAAAAAATCAGGTAAGTATAATCCTTAAGTATTGGTATGTAACTACTATCGTTCTAATTATTATTGCCTGTTTAATCGGATACATTAGTTTAAGAATTTTAAGAAAGAAAAGACTAGAAAATATAAAAATTGAGACAAATCAACTACAACACTTGAAACAACAAAAAGCCATAGCCTACTTCACAAAAGGAGAGATCTCAAGAGAAAACTATGATAAATTATTTGAAGAATATGAAAGTCGATTAGCTAATTTATCTAAGAAAAAAAGAATTTTAGAAAGAAAAATAAAAAAGGGTGGAAAATGATATTAAATAAAAAATTTAGAAGGCTAAAGATGGGGAATAAATTGTTTAATAAAAAAATGTTTGTTATTAGCATTTTTATAGTTTCAACATTGTTAGTACATTATCCTAACCTAAAAGCAGCAGGCAATCATGATTTTTCTTTAGAAGTTTCCGATAATGATTTAACAGTTTTAACTGGAGAGAACATTAGTACTATTATTTTTATTAATCAAACATCTGATTCAACAGATAATGTGACTCTTAAGGGTAGTTGGTTGAATGGACAGAAACCATCAGATGTAACGGTAAATATTTCTACAAAATCAGCAGTTCCATCCTTTCAAAGTACTCTAAAATTTATCACTACTGAAGAATCAACAACTGGATCATTTGTTTATAACATAACTGCTGAAAGAGATAATAAAAGCCATAGTATAAACTTAGAACTTTGTATAACTGATCTTTCAATTAGTATTTCAACAAATAAAGAAAACTATGAACATTATAACATGATTCATGTTTCAGGAAATATAACAACGATAGATGAATATATTTTTTCTGATGAAATAACGCTTGAATTTAAAAAAGCAAACACTGACTGGAAACGTATTATTGCTACATCAGCAATAAATAATTCATTTGATTACTATTATAATATATCCTTTGGAGATCCACCCTCTGGAGAAGATGATGAAACTGAGGGAATCTGGAAGATTACAGCTAAAATAATTGATGATAATGGAAGAGAACTATCAGACAATGCAAATGTTAATGTATCTATTCCAACGGATACTGTTATATATACTAATACATGGAAATCTCCTGCTGAAGGAACTGTATATAATAGAGGAGAAACTTTTACTATATCAATCAATGTTAAAAAAGATGAAAACTTTATACAAAATGCTACAACTAGATGTATTCTTCCAACCCTTGAAATAATTAATTTAACAGAAAAAGAACCTGGATACTATCAAAACACATATAGAATACCATACAGCAGCCAATCAGGTAAATGGTATCTCTCAGTAGATTCTATTAAAAACAACTCTGGAACTTTAAACGCAGGAGGTAGTTATACTTATATTGAAATAAATCCTGTAAAACTAAATTTGACACTTCTTGCACCTGATACAAATACTTCAAATGAACTGTATCCAGGTGATGAAATCAACATAAAAGTAGATTTAAAATATCCCGATGAAACACCAGTAACTGATGCTACAGTAACTGCATCTATTCCCTCTGAAACATTAATTTTAAAACATCGAAATCAAGGTATTTATCTAACCAATTACACAATAAAAGATAAAGATGTTGAAAATTGGTTTCTTAACATATCTGCAACAGATAAACATGGAAACTATGGATCAGCAGTAGAAAGTATTACTGTTAAAAATAAACCAGAAGAATCCTCAGATGAAGGAAAGGAAAAACAAGGTCTTCCTCTTACAACAATATTTGGTGTTCTTGCAGCAATTTTGATTTCAATTTTTTTATTAAACTTTGTTCAAAAACGTTTCTCCAAACAAAATATAGAGGATATTCAAACTGAGATTAAGGAGATTAAAAGACTTCAAAATGAAGCAGTAGAAAAATATTATAAAAAAGGATCTATTAATAGACCTACTTATGATAATTTAAGGCATGAATACAGCTCAAGATTAGATGAATTAAAAAAAGAAAAAAGTAAAATCAAAAAATAAAGATTTAACTCAAAAAAAATTTGGGATGCACAAATGTTAGAAAATAATGAGATTGAGTTTACAGAAGAGAGAGTAAATAATACAAATGTGAAATTTAATGGAAATACTTTTTTTTCTAAATCCTACGACGACATATATAAAACACTCTTCGAACAGATAAATGCATCTGCTTTTATATTAGATTTAGATGGAGAGATTCTTGAAGCAAATTGGCATTCCTGTGATTTATTTGGTTATGATATGAAAGAGCTAAGGAGGATGTTGATAAGTGATCTTTTTTCGGATGATTTTAATTGGGATGAGTTGAAAGATGAAATAATTGCAAAAGGTGGTTTGAATTATGAATCTGAAAATAAAAGTAAAGATAAAACAGTTTTTCCAACACAGATAAATTGTTCATTGTTTTCTATTAAAGATAAACCAGTGTTGCTGGTTTTAATTTATGATATAACAGAGCGGAAAAAAACTGAAAAAAAAATAAGAGCTTCTGAGGAACGATATAGAACTATTTTTGATAACAGTGCAGTAGCGATAATGATGACTAATGAAAAAGAGGAGATTATTTCATGGAATCGTTACACTGAAAAACTACTAAATATGAGTAAAAATGATTTATTGAAAAAACCAGTTAAAAATCTTTATCCTGAGAATGAATGGTTGAAAATCCGAGAGGAAAATGTTCGCGAAAAAGGTATGCAGCATCATCTTGAAACAAAAATGTTTAAAAAAAATGGGGGTACGGTTGATGTTGATATCTCTGTCAGTATATTAAAAAATGATAAAGGGAAAATAAAAGGCTCAATTGGTGTTATAAGGGATATAACGGAAAGGAAGCAAGCTGTTGAAGAATTAAAAATAAAGGATAAAGCGATTAACTCTTCAATTAACGCTATAGCTATAACAGATATGGTCGGCAATATAACTTTTGTTAATCAATCCTTTTTGGATATGTGGGATTATGAAACTAAAGATAATATAATTGGTAAACCTATTGTAAAATTTTGGAAGTCAAAGGGTGGATTTGTTAAATTAATGGATGCATTGGTTACAAAGGGCGGTTGGATGGGAGAACTTGAAGCAGTAACTAGAAACAATGAATCTTTTTATACTCAACTTTCAGCGACAACTGTTCTGGATGCAAATAATGAGCCAATGTGTATGATGGCTTCTTTTGTTGATATTTCTAAGAGAAAAAACATGGAGAAAGATTTAAAAAAATCTAGGGAGAAATTTCAGAAGTTATATGAAAAAGCTCCGACCCCTTATCATACTTTAAATTCTGAGGGAGTTATAACAGATGTAAATGAGAAATGGTGTCAAATTCTTAGATATGATAAAGAAGAAGTAATTGGTAAATCCATCTTTGATTTTATGCCGCAGGGTGAAAAAGAAAGCGCTAAGCGTTCTTTTGAAAAAAAGTTATCTGAAAAAAAGATGTGCACTGAATTAAATGAAAGAGTTTTTTTAACAAAAAATGGTGAAGAAAAAAATTTTGAGATTTCTGATTACTTTCATCTAAGTAATGAAGATAATATTAATTCTATTTTTACTACTATGATGGATATAACCGAGCATAAAAGATTAGAAGAAGAACTTATGGATGCTCAAGATATGTTACTCTCTGTTAATAATCAACTTGAAAGAAAAGTTAAACAGAGAACTGCTAAAATTAAAAAACTTTTAGAGCAAAAAGATGATTTTATTAGTCAATTAGGTCATGATCTTAAAACACCGTTGACTCCTTTGAATTCATTGTTGCCTGTTATTAAGAAAAAAGAAACAGATGAAAAATCAAAAAAATATATTGATTTATGTATTAAAAATGTTGAGTATATGAAGAATTTAGTTCAAAAAACTTTAAAACTTGCTCTTTTGAATTCAACTTCTTATCAATTTGAAACATCAGAATTTAATGTTTATCAACTTGTAAAAAGAGTTTTTTTTAATATGAGTTGCAGTATCGAGAACTTTGATAATATCGAGCTTGTTAACAGGGTTGATAAAAGTATTTTGATAAATGCTGATATGATGCGTTTTGAGGAATTGATTTGTAATCTTGTCAGCAATGCCATAAAATATTCTCCAGATGGAGGAAAAATTGTTGTTGATGCTGAAGTTTTAGATAATGAAATAAAGTTTTCTGTGAAAGATGAGGGGATGGGTATTAAAAAAGAAGATTTAGGTAAAATTTTTGATGAATTTTACAAAGTTGATGAAAGCCGTCATGATTTTAAAAGTAATGGATTAGGGTTATCTATTTGTCAGAGGATTGTTGATATTCATAACGGTCGTATATGGGTTGAAAGTAAAGGAGTTGGAGAAGGTAGCATTTTTTATTTTACTATTCCTAAAAATATTACTCCATCTAATGAGGGAAATGTTTGATTTGAA
The DNA here is from genome assembly GCA_964384785.1 of uncultured Thermoplasmatales archaeon. Classification (GTDB taxonomy): domain Archaea; phylum Thermoplasmatota; class E2; order DHVEG-1; family DHVEG-1; genus JAZKSG01. Next base: position 7,275 of record CAYLLH010000108.1, read on the forward strand.
AGGTGGATTTTATTGTGAAAAAGAAGATTATGATAGTTGATGATGATCCTGATTTAATCGAAACATTAAAAGTAATTATCAAAAAAATATCTAACAGATAGGAGGTTATATCTGGAGAAAGTGGAAAAGAATGTTTTGATTTACTGAAACGTGGTGAAAAACCTGATTTGATTCTTTTGGATATTATGATGCCGGGTTTAAACGGTTGGGAGGTTTTTGCTATGTTAAAAGAAAAAAATTGTTGGAAAAATATTCCAGTTGTTTTTTTGACTGCCAAAACAGATTCTTTCAGCAGAGGCATGGGTGGTTTTTCAGCAGAAGATTATATAACTAAACCTTTTGATGTAGCATATTTAAAAGAAAAAATTTGTAATCTGTTGGAGGTGGATAAATGAAGGATCTTAATCAGTTGTATATAATGCAACATGTGTTGGATGTTTTAATTGATAAGATTGGTAAACGTACATCTAAAGGTTTTGCAGCAGTATCTATCAGTAAAGCAATAACGGTTCTGAGAGATGAATATGACTGTTTTAACTATATTATAATAAATGAAAATCGTTATTCTGAAGGTGGTAATGCTTTAACTGTTTCTGAGGAGATTAACACTGTGGATTCTTTTGAGTTTTATAGTTCTTTAAAAGCTTTGATTGAAAAAACTTTTAAATGTATAGATAACACATCTGATGTTTATTTTGTTAATGAAGTCCGTGAATCTTTATCAGATGTTTTCTACACTATAAACAATCTTGATAAAGTAGAAAAAAATAAAGATAAACAAAATATTATTCTTGTTGATGATGACCCTGATTTAATCGAAACTGTTACTAAAGTTTTTAACAAGATATCTGATGAGTATGAAATAATTGGTGCAAATAGTGGTGTAGAATTTTTTGATTTGTTGGCCAATGGTATAAAACCTGATCTTATAATTCTTGATATTATGATGCCAGGTATTGATGGTTGGAATGTTTTCACTCGTTTAAAAGAAAATGAATGCTGGCGGGAGATACCTATAGTTTTTCTTACTGCTAAAACAGATTCTTTCAGTAAAGGTTTCGGTAGATTTTCCGCTGATGATTATATCACAAAGCCTTTTGATATAGAAGATTTAAAAAATAGGATAGATAATGTTTTAAAAGAAAGAAAAAATTATGTAAGAGAAAAATAATGTAATATTGTTTGGAGGATAAAGATAAGGATGAGTGTTAATCTTTTAGTAGTAGATGACAGCCCCGATGTAACTATGACAATAAAAAGTATTTTAGAGGAAGAAGGAGAAGGTTACACAGTTACTATAGCTGAGAGTGGAGAAGAATGTTTGGAACTTTTAAATAATGATTTTATACCTGATGCGATACTTCTTGATATTATGATGCCAGGTATTGATGGTATGGAAACATTTGAGAAAATAAGAGAAAAGGATAAGTTTTCTAGTATACCTGTGATTTTTTTAACAGCTAAAACGGATCAGTTCACAGAAAGCCAGGGCCGTTTTTTGGGTGATGACTTTATTCAGAAACCTTTTGAAATTGATGATGTAAAAATACGTGTTGAAAGAGCGATTGATAGATACAAATAAAAAAAAATAATCAATTTTATTTTTTTAGCTTTTTGTTTGACTTGCGCAGGAGTCATCAGGTGAAATACGGATGCCATTATTTGTAATATTCATAGGAACAATTCTCTGAGAATGAGCCGCTCCTCTAAGTTTATAGATTTCAACGCCACGTGTTCTTTTTTTAACACCCTGAAAGTTATAAAAAACAAAAATTCCATCTGCAAGGAATTCTTCCACTCCGGTATTCGAAAATTTATGCGGAGCATCTGAAGATTCAGTTATCAAAAAAGTAGTCAGATGAAGACTTTCGAAATACCGGAAAAGCTGCTCGATGTAAATACGGTATTGTCTTTTTGTACCTGAAAAAGCGGTTTCAATAGCAGAAATCGAATCGAGTATCAAAAGGTGAGCATCAAAATCCTCTGGAATAAAATCTAAAACCAAATCGATATCAACAGGCAGTCGACCACTAGCTTTTTCTAATAAAGCCTCAATAGAACGAGCTAAACGAATAGGCTGCAGTCGTTTAAGAGAAATTCGGCCCTTGTTATTAACCTTTAAAATTATTTCATTATCACTTCTTTTAATCTCGTCAATTTGGAAACCAAACTCAAACATATGATCCCTCAAACGTTCCGGTTTCTCCTCCATGGAAAGAAAAACACAATCATATCCTTCTGAGGCTTTATTGTACAAGGTCTGTAAACAAAAAATTGTTTTACCACACCCCGGTCCACCCGCAACAATAATGTTTGAACCAGTGGGGATACCTTTTTCAAGTAAGTTATCGAAACCTTTAATACTGGTATTCATAAAAGTTTTCTTTTTGGGTGTATCTTTTTTTCTTGAGGATTCAACATTTTCTAAAACATCAGAATTTATTTTTGCATCAGATTCATCAGAGTTTTGAAAAGATTTCTCTTTTTTAGAATCTTCAGTTAAAGAGACTTTATTTTTTTGGACACCTATAGAAGAGTTAAAAGTTTTATTTGAACTAAAAAACATAACATTATTTGTTTTTTTAAACATATCTAAATTTTTCTGAAGGAACTCATAAGGGTTAACTATGGATTTGAAAAAATTAAAGTTTTGTTTAAAAAGATCTTTAATAATCTTTGTTTCGTTACGTTTTTCTAGGATTTGATTTATTAAATCATCGACATTTTCAACAGGTTTGAGATTAGGGTTAATAACATCTTCTACTCTAAAAATTTGTAATTGATTTTCTTGATTTGATGATTCTTGTTTTTCTTCTATAATATTTTCAACTTTTAAATCTGTTTTATCTGGTTTTAGTATAGTATCAAAATCTTGATTTACCCAATCTAGATCATTATTTTCTCGTTTAAAATTAAGATGGATTTTTTTATTTTTTAGAGTATTAAAAAAAATTTTGATATCATATTTTTTCAAAATATCTTACCACCTATCAAAAATAATTTATTCTTATGTGAACTATTAGATAAGGTTTCGTTTATGCATCCCATATATTAACCCTTTTCAATATTAAGTAACATGTTTTTTATTTAAAAAAATTTCCCTTGTTTTATCAAAAAAAAATTTGAAAAAAATTGTTTTATTTAACTATTGTTTCTATTTAAAAATTATTTGATGTTAACGCTATATCCATCATTGTTTTTCTTTTTGTTTTTTCTTTTTAGGCAAACATCTAGTATACCGTTTTTGTATGTTGCTTTGGTTGTTTTTGGTTTTACATCACAGGGTAGATCTACATCGGTATGATATTTTTTCTTTGGTGTGTCAACATTAATTTCGAGGATGTTTTTTGTTGCTTTTAGATCTATATCATTTTTTTCTACACCTGGTATTTCTACGGTTACATATATCTCATCATCGTGTTCTATAACATCAGCTAGTGGTTCGATTTCATCTGACATTATATCATCTTCATCTGGTGTTTTTGTGGTTTTGTTTCCGAAGTCTTTGATTTGTGGTTTTCCATCTGGTCCTACATCTACCTTAAAACCGTGAACATAGGGTTTACCTGGTTGTACATTTGAAAACATTTTCATCATTTCTTCTGCCATTTTTTGGATGTCTTTTTGGATGTTTTCATCGCTTAGGAAATCTTTTATGAAATCATCATCTATTCCATATTTATCGAATGGATCTTCTTTGTCTTTGTTGTTATCTTTATCTTTATTAGACGAAGTCATTTTTATTTTAAATTCTCCAAAGTTTTTTTTTGTAAAATACTAACACTGATACCATTTATTTAAGAGTTTTGGTAAAAAATATTTTTTTTTGTGTTTTATATGATTGTTCCCATCAAGTATGAAAGAAAACTTCCGAATATAAAAACGCTAATGTAGCCTATTAGTAAGGGTATCATGAAAGGTATTTTTGGTGTAACCCATACTTCTTTGTATCCTTTTTTTATAAATTTTTCTAGTTCTTCTTCGGCATCGAATTCTTTTGGCATGTATACAAATTTTTTTTCTCCATCTTCTGTTATTTGTTCCATAGGCCATACGAATTCTTCTTTGGCTTTATCTATACTCATTTTGTAACCTAAAAAGACGTGTGGGAAATCAAAGTTTTTCTTAACTATGTTGTATACTAAAAGTGCTATGGGTATAAACAGGAATAAAAACAGAGCATTAATAAAAACTCCCCAGCAGTATGGTAAAGGATTATTTACCATTCCTTGAAAGAGTGGAAGGGATGGTAGACCTGATCCTGTTGGAATCCAGTTTAAAACCGGGAAGGGTAACAATAATGCTAGAGCCATTAATGCTTTGGCATCTGCTCCTCCGAAGATAAGACGCATCTGAAATAGGACATATACTAGTCCTATCATAAAGGGAATAAAAATCAGATATAGTTTCATTAGTTCAAACATTTCAATATCATGTATACTGTAAAGATACATCTGATAAACTAATAAGATTCCTCCTACTAATCCCATTATAACCCAGAGTATGTTTGATGCTCGTCGTGTTTTAATATCAGTATAAGAAGCATAACCCAAAATCAAGGTTCCTACTATAAGGCGTGTAACATCAAGCCATGGAATAATATCATTCATAATAAAACTAGTTAATAAATAACAACAATAAAAAGTTTAATAAAAAAAAAAGAAAAAAAATAGAGATATTCATTTGAATATCTTAAACCAACTATCTTTAAGTTATTGTTTTTGATAAAATAGCTGCGTTACTTGGTATATGTATTATTGTTATATCACAATCGCCAGAGATTAGTTTTTCATCTTCATCATGTATATAACAATATATTTTGTCTCCAGATGCTATAGGTTTATTGTCACCCTTATACCAACAAGCGTCATCAGTCAGAGTGCCGTTTGCAGGGTCATCACTCTCAGTTGGTGTACCTAAATTAGTATCATTTACCATTATTCTCATATCGCCCCATTTAGCTGAAGGACTTCCTGAATGTATGGTAAAATTAACCCATTGGCCACCGGTTTGTGCAAGAGTGTCATCTTGTTTTATAGTTATCGTAGGCGAATTAGAGCCATCATCTGGCATCATCTGCGTCACATAGACATATACTGTAGCAGCTATCGCAACAGTTATCGCTACCATCAAAATGACACCAATAACAGCTGACACTGCTTCTTTTTCTTCTACAAATTTTCTATTTGCTTTCATATCCCATTCTCTCCTAATCTAAATTTTTCTATGGATGTATAACCAATAACATGTTTGCTATAAAAGCTTTCTTTCCAGGTGAATATGCACATGCATATATTTTTATAAACCCAGAAAAAATATTTAAAAACTCGGCTTTTTTCAAACATATTTGGCAACATTTTAATTAACCTCCTCTTTTACATTATTTAAAACTTGTTTGATAAAATACATAATCTGACCAAATTCCGAAAAAATATTAAACAAATAATAAATAAACAAAAAAAAAGGTTATTCTAAAAACCATAACATATTTCTAAATCAAGGATGAGGAGATGACAAAAAATTAATGGTAAAAATATGTCCTAGATGCCATCATCAAAACCCAGATGATGCATTATGGTGTAAAGACTGTAAATATAGACTAGTCCAACACATAGGTTTAAACGAAACAATAAAAAAACCTGAACAATCAGACCCCTCAGTAATAAAAGGCAATATGCCCTTTTTTATAAGAGAACAAAAAAAAGGTAGAAAAAAAATCGGGTTAATAATCGTTTCAGTAGCATTAATACTGATCATACCAACATTTTACGTATTATACACAGAAATCAACAAACCAACAGAAGAAATAGAATTTAATAAATTTGTTGGAAAATGGATATCAACAGATGACAATACCACCATACTTATTTTTTATAAAAATGGAACCTGCATATTCAAAGATACTAACAAAACATTTGAAATCCGAAAAGGATCTATAAGAAATAATGAACCCTCAAAAATGATATTAGAAATAAAAGATAATAATACAAAAAAATCACATGTTTACACTTATGAATTCAACGAAGAAAAAACACGTTTGACCTTAGCAAAAGTAATAGATATAGATGAAACAGAACCTAAAGAAAAATACAAGAAAACCAAATAGAATAATAACCTCATCTGATGTAAGCATATAACAGAAAGATTTATTAAATAATCAAATGCTTACATAATATAAATAAAAAATCAGATGGGATGCCGAAAGATATAATTTTTGTGGTATTGAGTAGGAAAAAGAAAATAGATGTGGAGTGATTGAGAGGATGCCACAGTTAAAAAGGAAAAAGGAAAAAAAACCTAATAGAAAAAAAAATAATTTTTTAAAAAAATCATTTAATTCATTAACTTCTCTAAAAAACAAAAAAATTGTTTTTAACCCTCATGCACCTTTAAAACAAAAACAAGAAAAAACTACAATTCCAGAGGTAAACCTTGAACAAGATTTTGATTTTCATATGGAAACAATTGAAAAGGTTGACCAAGTCATCTCAGAAGCAGAAATAGAAAAAAAACCTAAAGAAATCAATACATCAATGTTATCACCATTAGAAGAAACAATAGAATTTAGAGATCAAATAGGCAGAGCAGCCGTTTCAACAGAGTTACAACCTGAACAATTACTTGAAAGAAATATTGTAAATGGCATACCCTTTTTTACACAAGAAATAAACATAACTGATACCTCATTTTCAAAATATTTAAATACAGAAAACGAAAAAAAAACAAAAATTTTTGAACAAAACCCTTCAGTAAATGAAAACGATTTTTCTGGTCTTTTTTACTCCAAAGGCATAAAACTAAAACTAAAAAAAGATAAACACAAAAAAGAAAAAGAAAGCAGTGAAAATTCTAATAAAACAAAAAATACAACAGAAACAAACGATGAAAACATAGAAGAAGAAAACGATGAAGACACAAAACTTGCAAAAGAAATTATGAATCTTAAAAAAAGCATAGAAGAAAGAAAAAAATCCCTGGATGAAAAAGAACAAGAAATCAGTAAATTCAAAAACGAATTAAACGAAATCGATCAAAGAAAAAAAGACAGTAAAAACGATTTTGAAAACGAAAAAAAATTATTAACTCAGGAAGAAAAAGAACTCAAAAAACTTGAAAAAAAATTAGAAAAAATTGATTCAAAAAAACAAAAAGAAGAGGAAAAAACCAAAGACATTAAACAAATAGAAGAAAAAAATGAAGATTTACCAGAAACTGAATTGATTGAAGAAACAGAGTTTGATGAAAACTATTTAGATGAAGATGTAAAAAACTTAATCCCGGTTATTGATGATCTTCTAGGACAACTACCCGATGAAATAATCGATGATTTTGCTAATTCCAATAATTTTGAATTATACGAAAAAGTAGTGAAGAAATACAAGAGCAAGTGATTTTTTTTATGGGTTTATTAGAGAAAGCAAAAAACAAAAAAGAAGAATCTGAACCTAATGAAAACATTGATTATGTTGATGTTGAAATAGATGAAGAAAAAAATGAGGAGAAAAATTCATCTAGTTCAGGTTTACTTGCAAAAGCAAAAAACAAAAAAGAAGGGAAAAAAGAAAAATATTCTGGTGTAAAAAAAAATCTTGGAAAAGGAAAAGAAATCGTTGATGAAAAAAAAGGATTTGGTTTCAAAGGATTAGCAACCCGTAGAATAATTTTTGATAAAACAAAAAATGAATATTTTTATCAGGTCGAAGAACCCAGTCTTTCTGAACATGAAAAAGAAATAAAAAAAAAGTTAGCTCATTTTTTTAAAATGCTTGCTGACATCAACGTCACCAATATTAGCAGAAAAGAAAAAGAGAAATATCTTAAAGAAACACTTGATAAAATCGTTAAAGATAACAGTTTAAAATTTGTAACTGAAAACAAAAATACAAAAAAAACTAATTTTAGTTTTAAACAAAAAAAAGAGTTAACCAAAGAAGAAAAAATTGCTCGAGATAAAATATATTATCATTTATTCCGTGATTTTATTGGTTTCGGCCGTATTGATATTTTAATGGGTGATGATGAAATAGAGGATATCAGTTGCGATGGCGCATCTGTACCTATTTTTATTTATCATAAAAAATTTGATGAAATGACTACTAGTATCAAATTTGAGGACAATAAAGAACTAGATTCTTTTGTTGTCCGCCTGGCTCAGGTGTGTGGTAAACAAATCAGTATATATTCACCTATAGTTGATGGTAAACTTCCTGATGGCAGTCGTCTTCAAACCACTCTTTCTAGAACCATAACCCCAGATTCAACTTTCACGATTCGACGGTTCAAAGAAAATCCTTTAACACCTATAGATTTACTAAATTTTAAATCACTTTCTTTAGACATGGCTGCATATTTCTGGCTTGCTATAGAAAATGCTTCCTCTGTTTTATTTTGTGGAGGTACAGCCAGCGGTAAAACCACTGCCTTAAATGCTCTAAGTTTGTTTATACCACCACAACACAAAATAGTATCAATTGAGGACACACGTGAGGTGAATCTTCCACATAAAAACTGGATACCAGGAACCACCCGTCAGGGTTTTTCATCATCAGATGATAAAACAGGTAAAGACATAGACATGTTTGATCTAATACGTGCAGCGCTTCGTCAACGTCCCAAGGTTATAATGGTAGGCGAAGTCCGAGGTAAAGAAGCATACAGCTTATTTCAGGCTATGAGTACCGGACACACAGCATATTCCACAGTTCACGCAAGTACCATCCATACATTGATACAACGTTTAGAAAATCCACCGATTGAACTACCAAGAGCATTATTAACATCACTAGATGTAATTGTTTTCCAAAACGCTATAAATATGAGCGGAAAAACAGTCCGCAGAATGACTAGTGTAACAGAAGTAGTAAAACTCGACCCGGATACAAATCAACTAATTTTTATGGAACCCTTTAAATGGGTTTCAAAAACAGATGACAGATTTGAAAACAGCGGAACTAGTAAAATTTTAAACAACATACGTTTAGAAAACGACTGGTCTGAAAAACAACTACAAGAAAAAATCGATAACAGAAAACTTGTCCTAAAATGGATGATAAAAAAAGACATCCGGGATTACAAATCATTTGGAAAAATAGTATCAGATTACAGTAAATACCCCGAGCATATAATAAAAATGGCTAAAGAAGAACTGGAGGAAAAAAAGTGAAATCCACTAAATATAGTAGATTTTGCGCCCGGGTTTTCTCAAAACTATTTGAAAGATTTGATTTCAGCGAAAAAGATAAAAACCGTATGCTAGAAAAAGCAAATATCGCTATGATGTACCAAGAATACTTTTCTATGGTTATAATGAACATCATCATAGGTTTCATTTCAGCTTTTATATCATCATTTATAATATACCAACTATTTTCAAACAGTATAACTGCTTTATTGATGTTAATGATTTCATCAATAGTACCAGTAGCAATAGGAGTATATTACATATCACTTCCATCATCAAAAGCAAAAGCCAGAGGAAGAGAAATAGATTTATACATGCCGTATGCAACAAATTTCATAAACACAATGTCAGTAGCCGGAATATCACCAGCTGAAATATTTGAAGCATTATCACAAGTAACACTATACGGAGAACTCCAAAAGGAAGCACAAAAAATCACAACCGAAATAGATATGATGGGAGTAGATGCAATCACTGCTTTAAAAAATGCGATAAAAATAACACCATCACAAAAATTCAAAGAATTCATACAAGGAATCCTCTCAGTCATACAATCAGGAAGTGAACTAGGACCATACTTTGAAAGATGCGTAGATGAATTTATGAAAGATGACCTTGTTCAAAGAAAACGAGGACTAGAATCACTTGCTATAATGGCAGAATCCTTTGTTGTAACAGTTATAGCATTCCCACTTTTCTTAATAATAATACTTTCAGTAATGGGTTTAACAAGCGGCGGTATTCAATTCGAGTTTTTCTTTATCATAGCATTTATGGTTCTCCCTATGGCCTATATGGGTTTCTATGTAATGATGAGCTCGGGGATGGGAAAACAAGTATGAAAAAAAAACTATTTGAAACAAAAAAATACAACATAAAAAAATACTATGGAAAAGACCAAAAACTGTACATTGTCCTAGGTGCCTCAATTGGTTTCTCAGTTTTCATATTCATTGCAACCTTTTTAACATTATTATCAATTCATATTTTTCCAAAAACCCTATTTTCTGCTCTTGATCTTTTAACATTCGGGATTCTATCAACAATAGGACCAATCGGTTTCTACAATCATATAAAAATCAAAAAAAGAAAAGACATCCAAAATCGTCTACCAGATTTTTTAAGAGAAATAAGCAGTTCAACTTCATCAGGTATGACTGTTTTTGATTCTATTAAATCAGCCTCAAAAACAGATTACGGAAGACTCAGCCCTGAACTCAACCGTATGTCCGCCCAGCTTTCATGGGGGATTTCTGTAAAAGAAGCATTAGATAATTTCGCTAAACGCATCAACACTGATTCAGTAAAACGTGTCGTTGTAACAATAAACAAAGCATTAGAAATAGGAGGAAACACATCAGCTGTTTTCGAAGCAGCAGCAAAAGAAATGGATCAAAAAAAACTAGTTGAACAACAACGTAAAGCAGAAATGTCAATGTACAGCGCAGTGATATTCATAAGTTTCTTTGTTTTTTTAGCTGTAATCCTGATTATAAATGGAACTATTTTTCAAGCAATTTTTGAAACACAAAGCGAAATGGCAAGCTCTCAGATGGGTGGAACAAGTTTCTCAGCAGGAAGCCTTGATCAAGATATGCTTAAAACCTCGTTTTTTGCTTTTGTTCTCGTACAAAGCATCGGCGGAGGACTTCTGGGTGGTTTTATGATGGATGGGCAGCTTTCCTCAGGTGTACGATATGGATTCATCCTTGTTTTAATCTCATTTTTTGTTTTCAGATTCATGTTTTAATAAGGAAAGCACTGAAAGTATAACAGTTATTTATCAAAATGTGAAAATTGCAGATAACATCTTTATACTATAATATAAAAAAATAATATACTGGGAGAAGGGAAACTTGAACAGGGGAAGTTACTTTAGAAATAACTATGCAGTATCAGAAATAGTGGGGGGTATACTCTTAGTTTTAATCGCAATAATAGCTTTTACAGTTATTTCCACACAACTTTATCCTTCTCCTCCAGATGACGAAATCAATGTAACAATAGAAGGAAAAGTCAACGAATCAGGTTTTATAATCCTAGAACACAAAGGAGGCGGAAACCTAGATTCTTTTGAAATCATTGCAAGTCATCCAAATGGAACAAAAATAGGTTCAAAAATTTTTACAGAAAAATGGGTTTTTGGAGAAACAATCATTCCACAGTTAGAACTACAGGAAACACAAAATATCAGGTTGATAAATGAAACAGATAAAATGAAAATATCTATCAGAACTTCAGGAAATGATGGTAAACAACATTTAGTTTTTGAAGGAGTTTTAGCAGGCAGAGGACGATTAGAACCCATTGTTTTCTCTGAAAATCCTATGTTGATTTCATCATTAAAAACAAACACACCAGTTGAAGATTTAATATGCTATAATTACAATGTTAACGCAAGTTTTACACCTTCATCATATATATTTAACTGGTTTTTAGATTCTAAACCTTTAGCAAATATCCTTCTACCATTCGACAAAAATGAAGGAGTAACAATAACCGATTTTTCTACTAATAATAATGATGCAACCAACAATGGATGCAGCTGGAACAACAATGGAATAGTAGGCGGATGTTATCAGTTCGGAGGAAACGATTACATGTCGCTTCCATACTCTTTCTCCAACGATGGCTATGCAGATGATATAACAATAGAATTCTGGATAAAAACCACACAAGACAACATGGTTTTAGCATCCTACACGGAAAACAATATTTGCAGTATAAAAATCATAGATGATGTCATCCAATGGAACACAATTTCAAATGGTGATCCTGATGAAAACATTGGAAACACCATAATTAACGACGGAAACTGGCATCATATAGCTGTAAATTATGATTCCTCATCAGGTGTTTCAAAAATATATGTTGATGGATTCTTAGACGCATCAAAAAACAGTCATAACCCAGGTGACAGACTAGGAGAAGGAACAATTGAAACAGGTTTTATAGGCAAAAGTAATTCCTCAGGAGCAACTGATGAAACATGGGATACACTCACTTATGATGATTTCGAATCAGGATGGGGAAATTATCAAGATGGAGGATGGGACTGCAAACTTTACACAGGAGGAACATATGCTCATCAGGGAAACAACGCAGCAAATGTCCAGGATAACAGCGGAGTATATTCATCATTTTATCACAGCAGCGGAATAGATGTTGACACACCAGGTTATACATCAATAAAGATCGATTTCTGGTTTTATGCATACAGTATGGAAGAAAGAGAAGATTTCTTCGTAAATTATTATGATGGATCCAACTGGATCAGAATAGGAGATTACGACTCAGGTAAAGATTTTGAAAATTATCAATTTTATCATGAAATAATATGGATAAATGAAACCGATTATAATTTTCCAAACAATATGAGACTACAATTTCAATGCGATGCAAGCAGCGATTATGATGATGTACTCTTTGATCAGATATATGTTAACGCTACAGTTGGAAGCGATACAATAGCCAATTACTCAGGTATGATAGATGAATTCTGTATTTACAATAGAACACTAACAGGTGAACAAATCTATCAAAACTATTTATGTAAAAAAAATGGTTTAACAAATCAAAGTGTTATTGTATCAGATGAAACCAACATTGATGATGAATGGAGTTGTAATGTTACACCAGTATGTGAAACACAAATTGGTGATTATATTGAATCTAACACTTTAATTATTAAGGAATATGGGGGGAGTTAAAAAATATGGATGGAAAAATAAAGAAAAATATAGCAATAACAACTTGTTTTTTGTTATTGTTTTTTAATCTGATGGTTATAATGCCATCTGAAAAAGTAGAAGCAGGTTCTTATAATGGACAAGATTTAGCACATGCTATTCTAGCAAATAACTCATGGTTGCTTAGTTCATCTTATACTGATACAGACAATTCCGGTCACCGGCAAGCAGGTGTTTTTTCAAGTCTAGGGACAATGCTTCCAACAGAGGGATCTGATTTTGCATTATTTAGCACTGGTATCGCTGGAGCAGATATTGTAACAACAGATGGAACAGAACCTGGTGATGAAAGAGGAAGTTGGTTTGGAGCAGGACAATACGGGTATCCTCGTGATAGTGCAACTCTCACCATGGAATTGGAAGTACCAGAGTACATGCATTATCTTTATTATGATGTACAGTTTTTTTCAACCGAATATCCTGATTATATTGGAACATCATATAATGATGTTTTTACAGTTACTGTTGATTCACCATCATGCGGCGTCTCAGACTATTATTTCGATGTCAACAGCGGATATTTCACTCTTGACTCAGATGATATACCTGGAACCGGTTTTGATATTTATGCACGTAGTGGTTATCCAAGTGGTGTAGATTGGGTGGATACCACACCAAGATCTGGTGCTGCTGATGGTGGTGCTTCAGATCTTATACCTGTAGGTGGTGAAACACATCCTGTTTCACCAAATGAAATAATAACAGTAACAATAGATATCACCGACACAGGTGATAACCAGTTTGATAGTGCAGCATTCATAGATAATCTAATGTTTACAGGTTTTGCAAAAACAGAAATTATAGCAAGAAAAACAGTTACAGATTTAAACGGCGGTCAAGCAGAACCAGGGGACCTATTAAAATACACAATATCATTAATAAACACAGGAGAAGCAGATCAAAACAATAACCCCGGTGATGAATTTGAAGATTTAATACCTGATAACACAGAATTTGTCACAGGTTCAGAAACAGCATCAAATGGTATGATACAATACAATGCCGGTGAAGATAAAATTACGTGGAATGGTGCAATACCTGCAGAAAGCAGTGTTTCTTTATCATTCCAAGTAGAAGTAGACCCAGATTTATCATCTGGAACAGTTATATCTAATCAAGGAACAGTAAACTGGGATAGCAACGAAGATGGAACAAATGATGCAACAGAACTTACTGATAACCCATACATTGATGACGGAATAGATCAAGACGGCGACGGCGACACAGATGATGATGACCCAACAAATATAACCATCATTGTTTTTGAATCACCATCAACAGTCACCGAAAACTTTGACTCGGATACACCAGGTTGCAAAGCAACAGAATACCAAAACCTAACTCAATGGTTCGAAACAACCAACGGTACAACCGGTAGCCCATTCTATGTAGCTGAAAACTATTATTATCAAGGATCAGAAAGTCAATCATTTAAAACCAAACTAAGAAACTCTGGAAATACACAATACTGGAATTATAGTTTAGACAAATTCGATAATCTAACCTTCTGGGAAACATGGTTTAAATGCGGGGATGCTAGTGAAGCATACAATCTAACATTAACATTCAAAGATGATTCAGATGATGAAATCACAAAAATAAAATTTGGTTACGCTAATGATGGCGGAAAAGCATCACTTCCACTTGACTGGTTTTTAAACCTGTACTACTATGACAATGGATGGAATCAACTACAAAGCGATTACACAGGATACTACCTAAGAAACGACTGGTATAAACTAAAAATAGAAAAAACAGGTGAAGATACACTAAAATACTCACTAATAAGAAATGGTAAAGGAGTTATAGATGTAGACTATGGAACAGAAATAACAGGTTCATTTAACAATTTAGCATCAGTCGAATTTAGTAGCGATGAAACACCAATAGTATGTCCAATGTTTTTCTGGGATGAACACAAACTAGGATTCGAATAAAAAAAATATTAAAAATTATAATTCTCTAGTAGTTTTGAAATCAAAAGAATATTCATCATCAATGTCACTAGCTTCTTTTATGTCCTCACTATCCTCTGCATATTCATCCTCAGCATCTTCAATCTCATCAAGTAAATCATCATATGATTCCAACAGACCCTCAATATAAGATGTGTTTCCTTCATATGAGACTGTACCGTTTTCTATCTTTAGTTTTTCAGCTAGTTGTTTCAATAAAATACTTGCGTTATAAAGAAGTTTTGTCAACTTGGCACCTGAATGTGTTAGATTTATATAACTGTCAATAAGATCTTTCAAGGCAGGATAATCTGTAAAATTCTTCGTTTGATTAAACAAATAAGCAGCATTTATGAAATTATCATACGAGTTATTATATTCTGGCATAGCCAAAGTGGTATTATCTATAGTTCGATTTTTGTAAAAATAAAATGATGAGGTATTATCTTCAGTTAATGCAATGTTATAGAACAAATTTGCTAAATCAAAATGATAATTACCTTGTGATCTATCTTCTCTAGCTCTATCCAATTCACCTGTAGATAAAAGGAAACCATTTGTAAATTTTATACTACGGTTTTTTTCCTCAACTATCTCTTTCTCTTTTATCTGAATCTGCTCCTCATGAGAAGCAATCTGACCCTCAAGATCATCAATCTTAGATTGCCTAAGAATATCTGCAGCAAAATAAGTAACCAAAATTGCACCCACCATAATAGAAACAAGCATGATAAGCATATTTTTATTAAACTTTTTTTCAGTTATTCTACTCATAAAAAACCACCCTCACTTAAACTAACACAATAGATTTTCATCTCTCCCAATCTACCAACCATTAATTGTATTTATAATTTCTTACTTATTAATCATTTGCGTAAAATTAACAATATAGAAGTTTTTACATAGCAAAAAAAAATATTTTTTTGATGAAAAATTAGGGAAAAAATTAAAGAAGGGTATTTATTTACCGGATAAGCACAAAAAAAAATTTATTTGCCCTGGTAGTGTAGTGGCCTATCATGTAGCCCTGTCGAGGCTACGACCCGGGTTCAAATCCCGGCCGGGGCGCTCCCCTTTTTTGTAAATCTAACACGATAACTATAAATATAAATAATTATAAAAATTACTAGTTGGGTGGATGAGGGAAGAAATGAAAAAAAAAGTATTTTATATATTTTTTATAACTTTGATACTTTCAATGATTAATTTTTGTTGTATTTTTAATGAAAACGCTCAGGCATCAGGTTCCACTCTTCATGTTGGAAGCGGACAGACATATAACAATATTCAGGATGCAATAGATGCAGCATCAAATGATGACACTATATATGTTCACAGTGGAACCTACAATGAAAACATTGTTGTAGATAAACAAATAAAACTAAATGGAGAAGATGAAACATCAACTATAATAGAAGGAGAAGGAACAGATCACACGATAACTGTTAATGTAAGCAATGTTGAAATATCATCTTTTACAATTAAAAACACAGGTTTATCATCAAGTTACAGCTGTATAAAACTTGATGCAGCTACAAACTGTAAGATTTCAAATAACACGTTAAAAGAAAGCGGGAATGGTTTTTATTTAGTAGGAAATTCAAATCAAAACACAATAAGAGATAACACTTTTGAATACAACAACATCGGAATATATTTTTCAAACGGTGATGATAACATTGTTAGAAATAATATAATACGAAACAATAATGCTTATGGAGTTCAATGTTCACAATATTCAACTGGAAATAAAATATTTATAAATGATTTTGACGACAACAATATAGAAAACGCAAGAGATTTAACATCAAACAGCTGGAGTTATAACTCGCAAGGAAACTACTGGGATGACTACAACAATTACGATAATGACTATGACAATATAGGAGACACACCTTACGTCATTGATTCAAACAGTCAGGATGATTATCCACTCGGTGACTTCATAAATCAAGAACAAAATCAAAAACCTATAGCCACAATAAATCAACCAACTGAGAAAGTCACAATTATTAAAGGAGAATCAATTAATTTCGAAGGAGAAGGAGCTGATCAAGATGCAGGAGACACAATAGATAGTTATTACTGGAGATCAAACCAAGATGGATTTCTGAGTTCATCTTCATCATTTTCAACAACAAGCCTATCTGTAAACAACCATATTATTTATTTTAAAGTAAAAGATAACCATAATCTTTGGTCAACTGAGAAATCTGTTCAAGTAACTGTTTTTGAACAGAGTCAAAAACCTATAGCAGGTATAACATCAATAAATCCTGTTCAAAGTTATTATGGAGAAAAAATCGAATTTAATGGATTTGGAGATGTAACCACAGCTAGTTACATATCTGAATATGAATGGAAATCAAATATCTCAGGCATCATAAGTAAAGAATCAACTTTTGAATTCTATAATTTAACAAATGGAACACATTTAATATCTTTCAGAGTAAAAGATGATGAAGGACAATGGTCAAATTATACTAGTACAACAATTGAAGTACTTTCAGAATTTAACAACAAACCTGTTGCAAAAATAAACTGCCCGTATCAAGGAACTGTTGGAGATAAAATATTTTTTGATGCATCTCAATCATATGACACAGATGATGATTCTTTAAATTACTCTTGGAACATAGGACAAAATTATACATCAGAAAATAAAACATTATATTATACATTCAATAAACCTGGTAACTACACAATAAGTTTGACTGTAACAGATATACATAAAAATTACTCAACTGTAACATCCTATGCATATATTACCCAAGAAAATAATAACGATACAGTAAACAATACTAACAACACTATAAAAAATAAAAAAGAGGAACAGAACAACTCTATACCTGGTTTTGAGATAATGATTTTGATATCTGCTTTTTTAATTTTTTATTTCAAAAAAAGAAAAAAAGATTTAGGATTTTGATACACTAACAGATAACGCTACACCAGCAACAACATTATTAGAAGCATATCCAAAAAACAAACCAGTGTTTCCATGATGAGAACCAGTATTCGACTGAATTCCATTAAGTCCTGCTGAAAAAACTGTTGAACCTGTTGAGAAATCCCAATTGACACTTCCCAATGTTATACCACCAATGTTTAATCCACGTGTTTCAACTGTTCCTTGACCTGTGGCATAAATCAAACACAAATTATTCTGGAAATCTCCGCTACCACTCTCCCAATTACTGATGTAAACCCATACTTCATGGATCCATGTTTGACCTGATTCATCAAAAGCCTGAGCTCTCACCATAACACTAACACCAGCAGCATGCGGATCCCCAAGAGAATCAAAAATTGCGCTTTGTTGCTCCTCATCACAATACCATTCATATGGAGGTTCATAATCTTTATACGGAAGACCTTCTCTTTCGCCAAATGGTTCTATATCAAATTCTACACGCTCTATCCCCACGTTATCAGATGGTGCAGCTCGCACCCAAAATGGTGTTTCCACTTGTTCTTCATTCGCTGGAGTTGTTATCTCTACATAAGGTCTATCAGCATCAATTCTGATGGTTCGTTTGTTTTCATCATCATTTTTGTTTTCTGCATTCCCAGATTTGTCAACCGACCAAAAGTTTACATCCCATTCACCTTTCCAACTAGACTGCTGAGAAACACTTAACTGTATACCACTTCCCTCGTTATAAATCTGGGTGGGTCCATTATTCAAAGTATAATATGTTTCATCAACACCGCTACCTGTATCATCAGGATAATCCTCTGATTTCAACCAAAGAATAACACTTTCACTGATATACCAGTTATTTAGTCCTTGTACTCCTTCTACATCTTCAACCGTGGTTGCAGGCGGTTGACTATCCTCTCCTACATATGTTACACTCCACGCCTCAAGAGTTGGAGAGGTGGATGGATTATCTCTTGAAAAAATAGCCTTAAGCCGTATAGATGATTCCTGAATATTTTGAATAGAAGCACCAGCTGAAATATCACGTTTTATAACATCAGTTGGATTATTTCCATCTACTATATCAAAAGAAATATCACCATTTTTCACGGCATCAAATTCATGCCAAGACTGCAAGTTAACAGGAGCAATAGGATCAGAAACAACATATGCTTCTAAAACAAGGCTTTTTTCTACACCAAAACTGTAACTAACATCTGAAGCACTAGGAGTGTTAAAAGACCAAACATTTGCAAAAACATCTGGAAGATTCAGATTTTCATATGGTGAAGGATACTCAATTCGTGTGTCCTCCCAGGCTACAAAAATCTTCTGGCCACTTGATCCAATATTTGCCCAATCAGCAGGATCTGACTCACTATCAGAAAGCTGTAGAACATAAGGATTAACATTACCATCAGATGAAACTAGTTTACCCCATATATCACCATTTCCATCATACACAACAAAAAATGATGAACTAAGATGAGGAACAACATTTGTTCTCTCGTAAGCACCATTAGCTATTTTAAACGTATTAATCACAGGGTTTCCATTTTCATCAAGTATTTTACCCCATATATGTCCATACCAGTCACCACTACTAATATCACCCTCCTGCCAAGTAACAAGAAATCTTTCAGTAAGACTGCAAAATGCTACACATGGAAAATTATAATCAGTTCCAGAGGTTCCCTGAGGTGATAGTCTCTGTGAATCACCTAACGGGTTACCATTTATTGTGAAAAGTTGACCCCAGATTTCAAAAGGACCATCTGATGCATCAATACCTTCCTCCCAGACTACCATATAATGATTATTTACATCATCAAACGCTATCCATGGTTCAACCTGACTATTTGGTCTATTAGAAATCACTTTCTCCGATCCAACAGGGTTTCCATTTAAATCAAAAAAACGCCCATAAATATTGTAATTACTGGTTCCTTCACGTCCATCTTCCCAAACAACAAAAAACCGGTTATTACCATCATCATAAGCAACCACAGGATCAGCTTGATTACCAGAAGAAGTACAAATATCAAAAGTTGCCACATCACTAATATCATTAGTATTAGTAGGAACAATAGCTCCTTTGATATCGCGACTTAAAGCATCATTAGGAGTATTATAGTATTCATATGCAACAAAAAAATTCTTAATGGAACCTGATTTGCCATAAGCCGAGGCAGGGTTTTCATATCTAAACGGCGTGGTTGGACTAGAATCCCAAGGAGTTATATCAAAACGATTACCAATTTTTTCTCCATCTTCACTGTAGAAACAACCACGTATTTGTTGTTTAAAAATCATCCCCAATGGAAGATACTTAGGTATACCTTCCTCCCAAGTTACAAAAAATTTATTATCACCCCATGTCACATCAGGATCCCAAGCACCCTCACTTTCCATATGATAAGTAACTTGATGATCATGAGCATATTTTTTCTGCCAGCTGTTTTCATCAAAAACATCCCAATACTGGCTTTGATCAGTTACTGAAGGATTCCCATAAAACATGTAAACATTACTTTCACCTTCTGGAAGAGAAGCTATACGAATCCAAACTATGGCATATGGATCATTAGGAACAGGGTTTTTTTCTTCAATCCAATAAGGCAACCAATAATTATCATTTTCAAATTTAAACCTAAGATCACCATAATCCGATTTCATATCACTATCATAATCAACTATTAACTTGATAACACAGTCATCAATCTGCATTTGACTGTCGATAGTTATTTTTTTCATCCTTGCCCAATCTGAATTAGTCCATTGAGGATAAGTACCATACATCTCAACATGACCCTCTTCAACAAGGTAATGCTCAGAATATGTTTCATCTATTTTTTGAGCATTATCAAAAGTATCCTCCCAAGTGTAATAGTTATCATCAAATGAGCTTTGAAAATAATCTGAATCATTTTCATCATCGTTATCATTAGAAAACTGTAGATTCGTCAGAGCTGATGCAGATGTTAAAACAAACATCAAAAATATTGCAAAAGAAAAAAATTTAACGAGTATATTTTTTTTGTTTTTCATCTAAAAACCATCCTCCACATTATAATACCATTGCGTCTCACCATTTCTATTAGTCCACAGCAGATCTACATCAAAATCATCCACACTAACTTCATAATCCAACCAAACATAAGGTAGTAATCGATCTCCCTTCCACCATTCAAGATCAAGATAAAACTGCAGATTATCAAACTCTACATTTACACCATACTGATCCTGATATGTGATGTAGAAATCAAAACTTTTAATATTTGCTTCATCAACATTTTCATTTATTGTAAAGTAACCTGGATCAACATTACCTCCTTCTTTTTCACCCTGTTGTAGTTTCCAGCTCATATCAAACTGAAGAGTCTGAGAAAGCGTTATCCCACCATCTATATCAAAAACCGTACTATTCTGAGCGAATTGACTAAAATCAAGAGTTAAATCTGCCTGCTGATTTACCTGAATATCAAAATAACCTGTTTGAGCTAAAACCCAATCAAGCTCGGCATCAACTGTTTTACCCTGATAATCCAAGTTTATCTCCAATCCTTTCATAGTATCAATAAGACCACCAAATTTCAACTGCTGAATTTTCAACTGAGAACCAGAAGTATCAAGATTCCAATCAGCTTGAAGTTCATCAGCAGAAACCTCATCAACAAATAAACCAAGAGAATCACCAGAATCACTATTACTCACCTGCAGAGCATTACCAAACATACCCTCTGATGTATCAAAATAAAAATGTCCATCTTTAGCAACTTTGAATCTTGTATCAATATGACCATTTCTAATCGTTAAAATATCATGAATATGAAATCCTTTATAATCAAGATTCAACTCCACAGGATCAGGTGGACCACTAGAACCACGCCATGCATACGCATAACCCTCCAAAGTATTCCATTTAAGTTTACCTTTCGCCTCAGAATAAGCAGGAATATCCGTAACTTTCACAATAGGCGTTTCTTCTTCTGGTAAAAACGCTCTTATACTATCCACATTGCTACTACATGTATGTTTAAGCATACCATAAACATAATTTGATGGATTCTCTAGATTATTTAAATCAACATTAAGAGTAACACCAGCCTCAACTCGGCTACTCTTAGGAATACCACCAGGTACATCAATAAAAATTTCATCAGAAGCAGAAGGATCACTTTTTGGATAATACACATTAACACCACCAAGATCAGAACTCATATCAAGATCAATAAAACCATCAGCATGAGCATAAAGCATCGATGAAGGATTCAAAACAAAATCAACATCCCAAGAAACATCCACACGATCGGGAATATTAACAATCTCAACTTTTTCCAAAAAAGAAGGAGAATTAACAACTACACCTACAGAGAAACTATGACTGGCTTTATAATGAAATTTACCAGATAAAACATCAAAATCAACTGCATCGATATCAAAACTCATCCAACGACCTGTTCTACCAAGACTATTATCAATTTTATCAAAAACTAAAGATAGCTCAATTCCTTCCTCATTAGAACTAGATTTTTTATTAAAATCAGCTGCAAAAGTAACCGTGGTTGGTTGATTACGTTGACTATCATCCTCAAAATAATAATAAACATACCCACCAATTGGAATAAACTTTGTTCTTAGATAAACAGCTGGATCAAATTCTACAGAAAAATCTATATCATAAGATGGATTAGAAGCACCCGAGTTGAAAGATCTGAAACCATAAAGTAGTTCAAAAGGACCTTTACCTTTAGAAGACCCTGGATCCATTTGATGCTGAAAAATTGTAGGACTAAAAATATTTTCACGAGCAAAAGCAAAACGTTTCTCAGTATATCTAGGGATATCTTCTCCATCAGGTGAACGATAACCAGCACCTACTGAAATATAATCACTATCATCCTCATCTGTAGGTTCCCTATCAGGTTCTTCATCTTCTCTAAAATTTAAAAGATTAAATATTTTTTCAAAAAAAGCCCTTATTTTTGAAAAAAAGTTTTCAAATAAACCAGAGAATATTGTATTCTGAGTTTTATAAAAACTATTTTTTTGACTTAAATTAGATTCAACATTTGAAGACGAAGAACTTTGTTTTATTAAACCGTAATTAACATGAAGTTCTGACCATACTTCCATTTCTCCATCAGAATCATCCACGTATCCACCTGTTTCTAGTTGTCTAACCCTAAAACGTTTCTCCAAAGATTTTACATCATTCCCATTAGCATCTTTAATAACAGACCAATAAAATCCTACAATGACCTCTATATCATATTCGGGGTCATTATCAACATCAAAAAATATATGTTCCCCATATTCAGGATGTTTTAAAAATTTTTCACGGAAATCATTGATATTTACTGGTACTTGTTTTTGAAACGTTTCACCATTATATTCTATTCGAACATTCCATTCTAAAAGACCAGTATTTGTTTTAATCCATGGGATTTCTATTTCTTTTTTTTCTTGTTCTGTTGGTAAATATTTTGAAAAAGTTTGAGCTAAATTTTGATCGATTTCAGTATTTGTTATTGTTTTTTCTTCAACAATTATTTCTTTTTGATTATTTTTTAATTCAAAAGCCCCAGCACCTGACATGCTAATACATAGCATGCATATTGCAATAAAAAAAACCACCAATTTTTGCATTATCTATACCTCTTCTTGCCCCAAAAACCACAAGTCCATATACATTTGTAAAAATAAGTATTTAAAACTTGCGTTAAAAAAACAAAAAAAGTTACAAAAAAAAATGAAAAATTAGGATGGTTTGACAGCGTATCAAGAACAACAAGGCTTTCAAGCAGTGAAGCTTACCTCAGAAGAGCTCCGAAGAGCTCAACCGGGGCTCTCCACCTAGGCCAAGAGTTCCAGCCCACTCAGGTGGGTAATCTTCCCAAGAGCTCTCGCATCTTGGTTAAGAGGATTACGCAGGTAGGCTTAACTGCCGGGTTCGGAAAGAGACCGGGTGTGTCCCTACCGCTTTGACCGTCAAACCATCTTAAGTCTGAAACAATTAAATTATATGATACGTAATCTGTCTAACGATTGAGCCAGTAAATGAACGATTAGTAGCTGCGGGCTGAACATGTCGCCGAAGCTTCATGCTTACACCCCAGCCCTATCAAACGGATCTTTTATCCGAGTTCTATGATGCCACGTCTAAAGGTAGGTTTCATGCTTAGATGCTTTCAGCATTTATCCCTTACAGCGTGGCTGCCCAGCACTGCCCTGTCGGACAACTGGTAAACTAGTGGCTGCAGACCCTTGTTCCTCTCGTACTAAAGGGTCTTTCCCCTCAGGCATCAAACGCTTCTAGAAGAGAGCAACAAACCTGTCTCACGACGGTCTAAACCCATCTCACGATCCGCTTTAATAGGCGAACAACCTCACCCTTGGCAGCTGCTGCACCACCAGGATGCGGAGAGACGACATCGAAGTAGCAAGCCATCAGGTCGATAGGGGCTCTTACTGATGACAACTCAGTTATCCCCGGGGTAACTTTTCTGT
>CAYLLH010000109.1:0-9006 GCA_964384785.1 uncultured Thermoplasmatales archaeon
ATGGTCTTTCTGAGACTTACCCTCCTCTGTTTTTTCATTTATTGCATCCCGCTTTAAATGAAAAGCAGGAGGGTTAATTTAATTTTTCAACAGCCTAATAATTTTTAAAAATATTTTTTAACAAAAAACTTAAACCATAGAAAAATGATTAACTGAAAGATTAGTTGGAGGGGTAACTGGAGTTGTTCCTTAAAGGATGGGATCAGATTTACAAAATCTTTACTTTGTTTTGCTTTGTTTTAATTTTTTCATTAATTTTTATCCCATCAATAAATGCTGATGATTCATACGCTCAAATAAAAGTCTCTCAACCCTTTAAGAATCAGGTTGTTAAAGCAGGGGGACCTGCACATTTTGTTATAGATGTATTAGAATTTAATACCTCCTCAGATTTGCCGGCAGTTGGTGAACAAAAAAAGCAAGATGTAAAATTTTTTTACAAGATTTATAATCAAGATGGTGAATTGATAAATCAAGAAAGTGAAACAATTTATTTGATACCTGGAGAAAATGTCACTTCTTTTCAAAAAACATTTTACATTCCTACTGATTCGAAAGAAGGTTATTATGGTTTAGAAGTTAAATTAGTAACTTTGGATGATCAAGAATTGGATACAGAAAAAATTTTTTTTAAAATTGTACGTGTAACTGATGCCGGCTCAAATGTTATTATTATTGTTTTAGTGATTGGTTTTATTATTGCTATCGTTGCTTTCTTTTATGAACGTAGAAAGGTCCGTAAATTAAAAGTTAGTAGGAAAGATTTTGAAAAATATTTGTGAATTGGTTAAATATATAAGGTTGTAAAATGTTTAAGAAAAAGAGGGTTTTAGGAAAGAAGATGATGGGTATGATTAGTAGAAAAAATAAACATGAAAGGAGGTTTTTTTTAATTGGAAACAGTTCAGATTAGATTAACTAAAGATATGATTTCAAGACTTGATGAATTAATTAAATCAGGTGATTATCCTAACAGATCAGAAGCCATTAGAGATGGTGTTAGAAGATTAATTGATACTAAAAAAAATCAAGATAATATGTTGATATCTGTTAAAGACCTTCAAAATTTTATAAAAGAGGCTGGTAAATAATGAATGGGATAACCGATATTGAATTATTTCTTATGTTAAACACTATAGGTCTTCTTATTGGTTTAGCAAGTTTTGTTATACTTTTTAGTATTTTTAGAAGAACTAAGGATGAAATTAAAACAAGTTTTTTGATTCTAATGATTGGAGTACTGGTGTTTTGTTTATATGAACTCTTTAGATTATATGAAATATTTTCTGGAGAAATTTTTTTCTCAGATTTAATAACAGTGTTTTTCATATTGTTTGTTCTATTTAGTGTTTTTAAACTTAAAAGTTTGATAAAAAGCTTGTCTGATTTCGGTCAAGCATTTGTTATACTTAAAAATGACACATATGAACATAAAATTGGGTCTATTGTAAAGGATGCTAGAGGTGTATGTTATGTAACTGTTGAAACTCCTAATGATAAACTTAAAACTATTTTTGAGAAAGAAAATATTGATGTGTCTAATCTTAAGTTTTTAGATGCAACTGGGGAAAAATGTGTTTTAGATAATTGTGTAAATATTAAGAATGATCCTGAGGATATAAAAAATTCTATAAAAAGAATGCTTCGTGAAAAAAACATAAAATGTGTAATTGTTGATAATGTTAGTGCTATTAAAAACCTTGAAAGATTTGAGATTCCTCTTTTTATTCAAGAAACTGCTTCTTTAATTAAATCCAGTGAAGCACAAGGTTTTTTTATTGGTTATATGGAAAAAATAGATAAGCAGATGATAAATGATATCAACATGCTTGTTGATAAAGTGATAGGGGATTGATGGGTTTATGTCAAAAAAAATTATGATAATAGATGATAAAAAAGACACTGTTGAAATGGTTGAAGCATTATTGACTTCTAAGGGTTATGTGGTTGAGAGTGCAAATAATGGTAAAGAGGGTCTTAATAAACTTAGAGATTTAGATGAAAAACCTGATCTTATACTTCTTGATATGTTTATGCCTGAGATGAGCGGCCGAGAGGTTTGTGAAAAAATTCG
The DNA here is from genome assembly GCA_964384785.1 of uncultured Thermoplasmatales archaeon. Taxonomy (GTDB): domain Archaea; phylum Thermoplasmatota; class E2; order DHVEG-1; family DHVEG-1; genus JAZKSG01. Next base: position 2,075 of record CAYLLH010000109.1, read on the forward strand.
TTCTGATGATGAGTTAAAAGATCTTAAAATTGCTTTTTTTACAGTAGCATCATTTAGTGATAAAGGTAAGGAAACACTTGAAAGTTTGAATGTATCAGATTATATAACTAAACCATTTGAAAGTCAGGATTTGCTTAGAAGGATACAAAAAATCATTGGAGAATAAAAAAAATTAATGGTTTTAATTTTAAATGTTTGATGAGATAAGTTTTGTTTCACGAGAAGACCTGTTTGCAGGATGGCTTGATGATAATGTTTTACTTGATAGTCTCTTAGAGAATGTTCCTGATATAATATATTTTAAGGATGTTGACTCTCGTTTTGTAAAAATAAACAAGGCTATGGCCGATTTTTTGGATATTACCAGTCCAGATAATGCTAAAGGAAAAACAGATTTTGATTTTTTTCCAGATAAAATAGCTGATGAATCTTTTAATGATGAACAAAAAGTAATGGATAATAATGAACCGATAATTGGAAAAATAGAGAAACTTGAAACGTTAAACAAAGAATCAAGATGGTTTTCTACAACAAAGATTCCATTGAAAAACAAAAACGGTAAAATTATTGGAATCGCAGGTATTTCAAGAGATATAACTGATCAGAAAGAAATCGAAAAAGCACTTTATGATAGTGAGCAAAGATATCGTACTATTTTTGATAACAGTGCAGTAGCAATAATGATGACTAATGAAAAAGAGGAGATTATTTCATGGAATCGTTACACTGAAAAATTACTAAATATGAGTAAAAATGATTTATTGAAAAAACCAGTTAAAAATCTTTATCCAGAGAATGAATGGTTGAAAATCCGTAATGAAAATGTTAGAGAAAAAGGTATGCAGCATCACTTGGAAACAAAGATGTTTAAAAAAAATGGTGAAACCGTTGATGTTGATATATCTGTTAGTGTTCTTAAAGATGATAATGGTGATATAACTGGTTCAATAGGTGTAATCAGAGATGTAACTGACCGGAAAAAAGCAGTTGAGGAGCTTAAAATAAAAGATAAAGCGGTTCGTTCTTCGATAAATGCTATTGCTATTACTGATATGAAAGGATGTATTACTTTTGTAAATGATTCTTTTTTAAAAATGTGGGGTTATGAAAATGATGATAAGATCATTGGGCAGCCTATTGTTAAATTCTGGAAGACCAAAGGAAAATTTGTTGAAGTAATGGATTCATTAGTTAATAAAGGTGGATGGGTGGGTGAACTGCAGGCTGAAAGAAAAAACGATACCGTCTTTTATGCTCAACTATCTGCTACAACTGTAGTTGATGATAATAATAAGCCTGTTTGTATGATGGCTTCTTTTGTTGATATAACTGAACGTAGAAACGCTGAACAAAAAATAAAAGAATCTGAAAGAGCTAAAGCAGAGTTTATGAATATTGCAGCTCATGAACTCAAAACACCTATTATTCCTTTGAAAGGGTATCTTGAGATGCTTTTATGGGATGAAAATATTGATGAAGAAAAAAGGAAATGGTTAAAGATATGTCTTAGGAATACTAGTACTCTTATTTTTTTGATAAATGATATTTTAGATGTAGCTAGGCTTGAGTCTAATAATCTTAAGCTTACTAAGGAAAAAACTGATTTAACTGAGTTAATTAATGGTGTTTTGCAGGATATGCAGCCTATGGCTGATGATAAAAATTTAGAGTTAAACAAAAGAGTTTTGGATGATTCTTTACCTGTTGAAATTGATAAAAGACGTATTTCTCAGGTTTTAAGAAATCTTATCAATAATGCTATTAAATGTACTGAGGAAGGTACAGTTGTTGTTAAAGCTGAAAAAATGGGTGAAAAGGTTCAGGTGTCTGTAGAGGATACAGGTATTGGTATCAAAAAAGAAGATATCTCTAAACTTTTTAAAAAATTTTCACAGTTGGGGGAAGCTGAAACAAGAAAGGTTGAAGGAACAGGTTTGGGTTTGTATATCTGTAAGGGTATAATGGATCAACATGATGGAAAAATATGGGCTGAAAGTTCCGGATCTGGAAAAGGTAGTACTTTTAGTTTTTCTCTTCCAGTAAAAAAATAAAAAATTTTTTTGTTTTATTTTTTTGTTTTTAACATTTTTGATATTTTCTTTTTATGTGAAAATAGAAGTATGAATAGTAGACATGCAGAAAGAGCGATAAGTACGACTGTTAAGTTTGAAAAAAGAACTTGAGTATTGCTGTCTTTTTCTATTTCAAATTCTTTTGATGCAGATGCATTCTGGTTATCTCCGTATTCGAGTAGAATGTTAAGTGTGTATTTCCCGGGGTCAAGACTTCCGGTTGGTATTAATTTTGTATCAGTGCTTTGCAGTAATGTTGAACTTGGGTCGATATCTGTAAAAACGATTTTGTTGTTTTCATCAAAGATGGTGTATGTTAGTGTTCCATTTGCTACACCGTCTCCTTCTGCTTTAAGTAGTTCTACAAGTGATTCAATGTTTTTTCCTTCCTTGAAGTTTCCTTCTGAAAGTGTTACTTTTACATCAAAAAGGTATTCTGTGTCATCGGGTATTGTTTTTTCTTCTACTTCAAAGACTTTTAGTCCTTGATTTTGGCATGCTGCAAATAAATATGATCCATCATAAAATAGTCCGTTGCATGTTTGTCGTTCAGATGTATTGTCGATTAGGTTTAGTTTGTCTCCTGTGAAATAATATTCTTCAATGGATCCATCTGCTTCTGCGGATCCAGCAAAAACAAAGCTGTTACTACAGTCAACACTAAGATATCTTTTACCACTGTTTTTCTCTGTAATATATGTTAGTGTGTCTCCATCAAAACTATAAACTTTTATGCCTCCGTAGTCACAAGCAACATAGATATTTGTTCCGTCGCTACAGACATCCCAGTACCAATCTGCTTCGCTATTAGGTTGCTTGATATGATCAATTAAACTAAAGGATGTTCCATTAAAACTTAAGACTTTTAAACCATCATTTCCGCAACTGTAAATATAATCACCATCTGTGTAAATATCTAAAACTCTTCCTCCGAAATCAATAGATGAAGTAAGACTTAGTTTGTCTTTTCCATCAAAGGTATAAGCTTTTATTCCTTCTTCATAACAAGCTGTATAAATATAACTGTCATCGGATGCAACTCCGTAGTAGTATCCATCATTGTCAATCGAATCTCTTAAAACCAGTTTGTTTTCATAAACAGAATAAACCTTTAAACCATCACCATAGCAAGCAACATAAACGAATTCATCATCACCTGTTACATCAAAATAAAAATTTTCATTTCCACCAGTATAATGATTATCTAAAAATGTGAATTTGTTTCCATCAAATCCATATAGTTGCAAACCTGTATAGTAACTAGCGACATAAACGTAAGTACTGTCTTTATAGACTGAAAAATAGCTACCATCTTGATAGTCTGCATCTAATGAAATTGAAAAATCAGCTTCAAGCGTGTCAGCTGAATATGCATTACTTGAAAATAAAACAAAAAAGCATACTATAATTATTATCAAACTACTTTTTTTCCATCCAACTATTTTTTTTATCGATTGCATTTCTTCCCATCCCTATCATAAATGTCTCTAAATATTCCAGATTATAAACTACACTATTTTTTACCATCCAGAACTTTACGGATACATTACAATTAAATCAAGTTTCTAGTTTAAAAAGATTGCCCGATAAAATAACCTAATTGACATTTTCTTGATTCAGTACTCAAGATCTTCATCATCCCCCTGCCAAGCCAATTTTGTAGGGTTCAGTAAGGGTTCGTTCATCACTAATTTTTATTAGATAAAATAACTTGTTTTTATAATTTTCCTAAAAAAAAGAATTATTTTTTGTTTTTCTTTTTGGGTTTTAAAGATTTCCCTATTCCATTGCCGATAAGTCTCCCTGCTTCAGAAAGATGTTTTGCATCTTCGATATTTTTCTCGATCCGGGATTTCTTTTTATGTTTTTTCTTATTTTTTGTATCTTCAATACCATGAACCATTTTTAGACCATCTTTTTTTAATGGATTAACCCATTTTATTCCATATAGAGTTTTTCCAGGATTTTCTTAGATCATCTATAGATAAATCTACTATTTCTTTATCTTCGTCTATTATTACAAGTTTTTCTCCTGATATAACACCAATTTTTTTAAATGGAGTATTGTTATTTTTCAGTGTTTTTTCAAAATCTTTTTCTTTGTTTTTTTGTACTTCAAAAATCCAACGAGTGTTCGACTCGGAGAATAATTTAAAATCGGCTCTAAGGTTTTTACCTATGTCTGTTGTGTCAATGTTTGCTCCGAGGTTTCCACCGATGCACATTTCTGAAATGCAAACTGCTAATCCTCCTTCGCTTATGTCATGGCATGATGCAACAAGATTTTTGTTGATTGTTTCTAATATTCCATTTATACAGTTTTTTAAAATTTTTAGATCTGATTTTGGGACTTTTCCTCCTTCAAGGTTTTGTGATTTGTAGTATTCTGAGCCGCCCATTTCTTTTTTGGTTTTGTTTCCTACAAGATATATTGTATTTCCTTCTTTTTTGAAATCTGAAGTTATACAGTTTCTGATGTCATCTACTATTCCTATTCCCATTATTTCTGGTGTTGGTGGTACTGCTGTTTTTATTGATTCATTGTAGAAACTTACGTTTCCGCTCATGAATGGTAAATCTAGATCTCTTGCCATATCTCCTAATCCACGTGTTGCTTCATAGAATTCTCCCATTCTTTCTGGTTTTTCAGGGTTTCCAAAGTTTAGACAATCGCAAAGTGAATCAGGTTTTGCTCCTACTGCGACTAGGTTTCTACATATTTCATCTATTGCAGAACAAGCACCATCATATGGGTTTCTTTCCATAAATCTTGGATTTACATCAGCTGTTACAGCAAGGCCTTTGTAACTATCTTCGAGTGGTTTTACAACTGTTGAGTCTCCATGTGTTTCCATGTTTATTTTTCCCTGCAATGGTTTTACAACTGTGTTTCCACGTACCTCGTGATCATATTGTCTTATCACCCATTCTTTGGATGCAATATTTGGGTCTGAGAGTATTTTTAGTAAAGTTTTGTTTAAATCAGGGATTTTAAATTCTTTTTCTTTTAATTTTTTTGATTGAATTTTTGGTTCTTTAAATGGTCTTTCACATGTGTCATAAATTGGTCCTCCTGTGAAAAAATCTAGGTCTAGTTCGAGTATTTTTTTGTTTTTATAGTATACTCTTGTGATTTGTTCTTCTATTACTTTTCCGACTACTACTGCTGTGACATCCCATTGTTTGCAGATATGAAGGACTTTGTCAACGTTTTCAGGTGCTACTAGAAACATCATTCGTTCCTGGCTTTCAGATACCCATATCTCCCATGGGTTCATGTTTTCTTCTTTAAGGGGTATATCATCTAGATGTATTTCTGCACCAAATCCTGCATCATATGCTAGTTCACCGCATACACATGAAAGGCCTCCTCCTCCGAAATCTTTCAGTCCTTCTAGGAGTTTTTTGTTGTTACATTCAAGTGTTGCATGAATCAAAGGTTCCTTGGTTATTGGATCTCCTACTTGAACTGCGGATCGGCTGCTTTCTTCGCTTTCATCTGTGAGTTCAGCTGATGCAAATGTTACACCATGTATTCCGTCTCTTCCGGTTTTTCCACCAGCGTATATGTATATGTTTCCTGGTGCTTTTGCTCGGCTATGGATAAGACTTTCTTTTTTCATCACGCCGATACATCCAACGTTTACCAGGCAGTTTCCTGTGTATCCTTTGTGGAAATATACTTGTCCGGATAGTGTTGGTATCCCTATACGGTTTCCGTAGTCTCTTATTCCATCGACTACTCCCTGAAATAAGAAACGTGGGTGTTTTGTTCCTTTTGGAACCTCATTTATTGGTAAATCAAGTGGTCCGAAAAATAATGGGTCAATATAAGCAATAGGTTGAGCGCCCATGCAAACAATGTCTCTAACAATTCCTCCAACTCCTGTTGCAGCACCTCCGTATGGTTCTACTGCTGAAGGGTGGTTATGTGATTCAAGTGCTGCACAATAGTAATGGTCTTTGTCGAATTCTACGACTCCAGCGTCCTCTCGAGCAATTATTTTGTTTTCAGCTATTCCAAAAACATTTTGTTTTAATGGTATTTTTGATGATTTATAACAGCAGTGTTCACTCCATGCTTGGCCTAATGCTTGCAGTTCAACATCTGAAGGGTTTCTGTTTTTGTTTTTGAAATAATCCTGGATTTTTTTCATTTCTTTGTTGGATAAAGCAAGCCCCATTTCTTGGCTGATTTTTTGTAGATCAGAATTATTTGCTGAAGAGATATCTACATCGAAAACATTGTTTAGTTTTTCTTTTTTCTTTAAAAGAGTATTTAATGTCAATTTTTTTCCTCCCTTATAGGTTTTTTTATTCTGCTGTTTTTTCTATTTGTATTTCATAGTTGTGTACAACTGGGTTTGTTAGTAGTCTTTGGCACATTTGTTCTACGTCTTTTTTTACTTTTTCTTTGTTTTTTTCATCGATTAGTATTTGTATTGTTTTGTGTGTTTGTGCTTTTTTTACGTTTTTGAATCCAAGGAGTTGTAGTGCTTTTAGTGTGTTTTGTCCTTCGGGATCTGATACTCCTTTTTTTAATTTTATTTTTATGTTAGCTTTATACATTGTGAATCTGAGCGGAAAAATAAGATTTGGGTTGATTAAGTTAACGTTTGCTTGTTTTTTTTGACATTTTTACGTTTTGTTAAATTTTCTTGGAAATACTTATATATTAATAATAACAAAGTATAACTTGAGGTTGTTGGAGAATAATTTAAAACTATAACAAAAGGTGTTATGATGAGGCAGCTGTTAACTAAAAAAACAAACAAAAGACATATACAAAAAATTTTTACAACTCTAATAACAACTATTCTAATAATCTCAAGTTTATCCGCTTTATTTTTTATAGGATCC
>CAYLLH010000110.1:0-18438 GCA_964384785.1 uncultured Thermoplasmatales archaeon
TGATACTGGTACACCTGCCTCTGAAGAATGGGGTTCATGGACATCAATTGATGCTCTTGCAGCTGTTCAAACTTCTACATCTGGAACCTGGTATCTTCACATACAAGCTAATGATACATTAGGTAATCTTGATTATAGATATTTTGGACCATATGAAGTAAATAATCAACCAACAGCATCATTTACAAAATCTAGTTCCGCTATTGAAACAACCCAAACCGTTACATTAGATGCATCAGGTTCAAGTGATGAAGATGGAAGTATATCACAGTATGAATGGGATCTAAACGGTGACGGCTCATATGATATTACAACAGATAGTTCTACATTAACTTACACTTTTAACGTTTCATATAGTTATGATATAAATCTAAAAGTTACAGATGATGACGGTGCCTCACATCAGGTATCAGATTCAGTTAATGTTAAAGAAATAAGAACATTCTATGAAGGTAGAAACTATTTTACCTATAGAAGAAATGCTTCAACTACTGCTAAGGAACTTGCTAATTTCTTGGGGTTAGAAGCCGAGGAAACAATTCAAATCTGGAATTATAGTAGTACTGTTTGTAATTGGGATTATACATATATAGTTGGTTGGACTCCAGATGAAAATGATACAACTATAAACATGTATGATTTATTAAGAGTAAACTTAAACAATGGAAGGGAGATAACTGTTGATTTTGGAGCCAGTGATTCAGATATTACTAATATTCCAAGTAAAACTTTGAAATTTGTAGAAGGCGAGGATGGATTTTCAAACTATGGATACAATCTTATCCCCTGGGTTAGAGAAAAAAGTATCAGAGCGAGTAGAGTTGCTAATAGAATAGCTCTTCAAGATACTTATACTATATCAATATATAACAAGGTAACTGAGACTTACAAGAGTTATGTTAAATTGCCGGGTAGCCCAACAGCATATGAAAACGCTCAAGATGAAGATTTAGATCCATTGATTGACCATGGAGATATCATAATAATTAAAGTTCCAAGTAATGAAGAGGATGGAATATCTTTTGATTTATCACTTTTCCCTGAATCAAGTAGTACTGCAACAGATGATTCCGGTTAATTTTTATATTCGAAAATTTTAACAATCATTTTTACAATTTTTCTATACTATAGTTTTAAATAAGGCTAAAAAATTTAAAAAATATTCTTTATGGAAAAAATAAAAAAATTAAAAATTGTACCATTAATAATCATTCAGATCTTAGTACTATCCTATTTTATATCATATGTATCCGCTATTGATGATCAACAAACAATTATCGGCCAAGTCTTTTTTGAAGATGGAACAACTGTTAATCCTGGTGTAAAAGTTTATATAACAAATAATGACACAGGGTTCACAAGAACTACTACAACATATTCAGATGGTAAATATGATACAATTATTAATTCTGCAAATGATGATGTAATCTGGGTATATGTTTCATATTATGGTAATACTGGCGGTGAATCTTTAATAGTTGACTATGATAATCATCCTACTTTACAAAGAGCTGATATAACAATATCAGGTAATTATTTCCCTGTTTCAAATTTTTCTTATACTCCAACAGAGCCAACTGAGGGACAAACTGTTCAATTCAACTGTTTATCAGTAGATGCTGAAAATAATACAGATATAGATAGACTATGGGATTTTGGGGATGGTGGCACATCAAATCAAAAGAATCCAACTCATCAATATTCTCAAGATGGAAAATATGATGTAACACTTTCAGTCAATGATTACTATGGGTCACCAGACAGCCTTACAAAGCAAATAACAGTGCAACAATCAAGTTCAGGTAATGGTGGCACCCCTCCTGTTAATCAACCCCCAAATGCTGTAATTGATATCCCAAGCTATGGTTATGTAACCCAGGATATACTTTTTGATAGTACAAATAGTTACGATTCTGATGGAACAATAAGTTTATTCAATTGGAGTTTCGGGGATGGAAATTATTCTAATCAACCAAATCCCACTCATTATTATTCAAAAAATGGTACATATCAGGTAACTCTTGAAGTAGTAGATAATCAAGGAGAATCTGATTCTGATAGTGTTTTAATAACTATTTACAACCAAGATAACACATGTAATATCACTGTTTCAGAAGAAAATAAGGAATTTATTGAACAAAGATATGATATTGAACTAAATGAATCCTTTTTTGCTGAAGATTTCAACTGTGATTCAGTATATGATTCATTTATAGATCCAAATAATAAAATAGAAATGCTAACTACAATATTGATAGAAGAAGATAAGATTTTTTTATTATCTATAGATAATAATGATATGCCTGATTTTTTCTGGAATCCAAAAGATGATAAGATTGTTGTAATAAATTATACAAAACCTGTTAATTCAACAACAGAAATAGATTACAAACAAGGTCAAATTTTATATGAAATAAAAATTTCAAAAAACAACTGGAGTTATATCGAAATTCAAAATATATATCCAAAATATGATTTTTTTATAAAAAACTCGAAAAAACAAATAATAAATAATGATAGAATACAAGCTAAAAATGATAAGATTTTTGTTTTTGATAACACATCAGAAATTTATAAAATATTTTATAATTATTCTATTCTTCAACCTTCTTTTTCAGTAAAAAACAATTCAAAATTGAATGATTCTAAACCAAATATATGTATTAATTATTCAGAAAATGTAACTATTATCAATGCAGAATTAAATGGTGAAAATATTAGTCTATCTACTTTTGATAATCAGACTTTTGTTTTTAAACCCGTTAAAAGTTTAAAAAATGGTTTATATAATCTTTCGATAACTGTGGAAGATGCAGATAGTAATTTGTTAACATCGTTTTTAAGTTTTAACATTCAATCTAATATTTCGAGTTCTTCAAAAAAACATTCAAATAATGAATCTTTCTCAATTCATATAATTCTTATTTTGATTGTTATAGTTATTACCTCAGTTTTTGTGTTTTTGTTTTTTAAAAAATTTTGGAGGAAAAAATAAACAACTTTTTTTTTTCTACAAAATCTATAAATAATTAATATTCAATTATTTTTTTTGTGAAAAATAGTTTAGGATGGGATTATATTAAAATGTTATTTTCTGGGAAAAAATTTTTTTCTTTTGTATTATCTTTAATTTTAATATTTTCTGTTATTCTTTATTTCTCTCCTCAGGTTAAAAGTTTGGATGATACCCATACTTATTTTGGTTATGTGTATTATGAGAATGATACCGCGGTTCCTGTTGGTACAACTGTTACTTTAACTGATCAGAATAATTCTAATTATATGACTGCTACAACGTCACTTAGTTCTGGTTATTATCAGGCTGATGTTCAACAAATATCTGGAAGTGAAGATGGTGATATCATTGTTGTAAATTGTACACTTGATGGTGAGTCTGGTTCTAATTCTAGTGCTATTAATATTTCAGGTAGTGCTCAACAGGTTGATGTTCATATGGCTGCTCCTGCTGATTTGTCTATTACTGTTACTCCTAGTAGCTGGAGTCAGGGTGGTATATGGGTTGGTAGTTCTAATGAGACCTCTGGTAGTTATTTTAATTTGTCTAATTCGGGTAATACTAATATTGATGTTTTTGTAAAAGCTGATAATGCTACTAATGCTACTACTGGTTTAACTTGGACTTTAAGTGATACAGTTGGTCATGATGCTTTTTCTTTGAGGTATTATAAAGATGGTGGTAGTCAGTGGAAAAATATTAGTTATTCTTATAATTATTCTGATGCTTTTGTTAGTAGCCTGGGTTCAGGGAGTTTTCAAACTTTTGATTTGAAGGTTATTATGGCTACTTCTACTACTGATAGTGATCCTTTGGATTTTGATATTACTTTTAAATCTGTTGCTTCTTCTTGATTTTTTTTGTTATTTTTTCAAGTTTTGTATTCTTACATTAAAACACTTTTTACAGCATATATTTAAATACTATTATTAAGAAAGTATAACTTAGGTAGTGAGTGTTAGAAAAAAACCTAATCAAAAAGTGGTCGAGCGGAGATGAAAAACATTACACTAAGTAACAATAAATTACTATTCGCACTAATCATACTAATACTAATTATAATAATAATAGAATTATCGCCAATAAGCTCCGCAGAAGACAACAATCAAACCGAAAACAACATCATACCAATAATAAAAAGTAAAAATCAAGCTGAAGTAAATGAAACTATAGAATTTGATGCATCATATAGTTACATCAACAATGGAACAATAACTAGATATGTTTGGCATTTTGGAGATGACTCTTCTGTATCTACCAATGAACTCACAAATCACAAATATGATGAAGCTGGAAAATACACTGTTTCTCTGGGATTATATGATAATAATAACAATTATAATTACATTCAAAAAACAATTAATATCCAAGAAACTGGTTCTACAGCAGTATCAGAACAAAACGAAGGAAGTTTTTTTCAAATAGAAAACATAATTAATTATATAGAACAAAATCCAATACTTCCATTTCTATTATTCCTATTAATATTAATTGTTATAGTATTAGCTATTTTTAAAAGAAAAAATAAAAATAAATCAAAAAATAAGCAACCATCAGAAGATTTTTCCTCAAAAAATGAAGGAGTATACAAAATCGAAAATTTAAACAACATTGTAAAACCCAAAGTTAAACGAGAAGATGGCCTGGAAATAAAAACTAATGTTAAACCTACAACAGCTGATTTTAAACAAGATGAAGATAAAAAAGTCGATGTTTTTAAATCTTCAAAAAAAGAAGAAATAAAACAAAATAATGAAAAAATTAAAGATTTTGATTCAAAAGAATCATTTGATAGAATAAACACAGAATCTAAAAAATCTGAATCAACAAAAACTGAATTCGAACGAGTAGAAGACTCTAAAAATAGGGAAAGAATTGGAACAAGTGGTTTGATAAAACAATTTGAGTTCGGCAGCCTTTCTGATGATGAAGAAGATGGTATTAATACTAAAACTGAAGAAAAAAATAATGTTGATGAACCGGAAACAATCATTAAAGAAAACAAAAAAACACCTGAAATTAAAAAATCTTATAATTTACATTCTTCTTCTTATCATAGAAGAGTAAAATCAAGAAAACCTGTTAAAAGTAAAAATAATGTTAATCTTTCTAAAACTAAAACTTTTGAAGAAACAAATGAGGATGATTCAGTTAAGAATGATTCTAAAAAAGTTGTTGATGTTGAAGTTAAGAGTTCATCTAAAAAATCAGATTTTTTAAGAAAATCTAAGTCTAAGAAAAATGATTTTAAAAATAATGCATCAAAAATTGATGTAAAGAAAAAACCTATATCTGTTAGTGTTCGTTCTAAAAGATTATCTGATAAAAAAAGGAAGGGTAGATCATCTGAACGTTCTTCTTTGAGTCATAGGAAACATCGTTCCCATGTTTCTAGAAGAAGTAGGTTGAAACATGCTGGTGTTTCTTGTTAATTTTTTGTAATTTTTTCATTTTGGTTTTTTAACGGGATATTTTTAAATAACGTTATTGTCACAAATTATCATGATATTAGTTAACATAATACTTGCTGATTGTTAAGCTCATCTCAATCAGAAAATGGATGGAAAGGTACAAAAAATGAAAGGAAAGATAACAATTAATAGAAGAATAATCCTATTTTGTCTATTAATTCTTTTTTTATGCTATTCAGTCTTTCCGGTAATAGATATTTTTCCTTCTATCAATTCATCAGCAGATACCGTCTATGTTGAGTTTACAACAGGAAATAATTATACCCCTGATAAACCAATCTTAGTAGAACCCTCTCCGTCAGGTAAAACTATTAACTCTGAAAATTCAGCTACTCTCTCCGTATGGGTAACAGATAGAGATGGAAACAATGTAAATGTTACATTCTACACAGGTTCGGGTAATCCAATAGATACAAACAATCAAGTAACAAATGATAGTACAACCTCTGTAACCTGGTCAGGATTATCATCTGGAACAACCTACAGCTGGTATGTAGTTGTCAACGATACAATCCATGAAAACACATCAGATACTTGGAGTTTCAAAACCAAAGAAACAACCCATCAAGATCCTCCACCCGACGACCCGCCTGATGATGAGCCAATACTATATCCACCAGAAGCAAAAATAATCGCACCAACTCAAGCAAATCTATCAGAAAAAATATTATTTATTGGAAACCAAAGCTCAGATCCTGATGGAAATATTGTTGAATATAAATGGGATTTAAATAATGATGGCGAAACAGATTACACAACAGAAAATATAAATTATACATTTAACACATCAGGAATTCATAATGTAACCTTAACGGTAGAAGATGACACTGGACTTATTAATTCTATTACACATACTCTAAAAATCGTTCAATATCCGATAGCAAAAATAAATACAACCTGGGGAAACATAGGTTATATCGATAAAGATAAACAACAAAAACTAAGATTTTGTGCAAATGAAAGTTATGATCCTGATGGTAACATAACAGGATACCGTTGGGATTTTGACCTATCTGACAATATATCCTGGAATACAGACTGGTTAAATTCAACTGTAAATCATTATGTTTGGAATTATTCTAAAACAGGTAATTACACCATTAAACTACAAGTCAAAGATAATGATAATCTAACATCATATGATTTATTCAATATAACTATCTTAAACACCACAAAAGAGCTACCAGTACCAGTAATTAATACAACAGCAATTGCTTATTTAGAAGAAAAAATATATTTTAACTCATCAGAAAGCTATGACCCGGATGGAACAATAACAAAATACACCTGGTATTTTGGCGATGGAAACATATCATATGAACAAAATCCTACTCACATCTATAACAAAACAGGTATCTATCTAGTAATCTTAGAAACAACAGATGATGATAATCTTACAAATGCTGAAATAACCTGGATTAATATAATAAAAAAACCTGTAAAAGAAGAAGATAACACTATAGAACAATATGATGCTCCATTTGCCTTAATTATAGCTTTATTATCAGGAATTGCAGCATCAATATTTTTAATAATATTTATTCTTAATAAAAACAAAAAACCAGAAGAAACTAAAAATGAAAACAATGAAAAACCAAACATAGAAGAAAAAATAACTAAAAAACAAGAAAACATACAAGAAAACAATTTAAAACATAACATAAGAGAAATAACAAAAATACATGGAATCGGTGCTTCGATAGTAATAAAATTAGAAAAAGCAGGAATAAATACTCTAAAAGAATTAAATGATTTAAACGATGAAGATCTTAAAAAAATAGACGGGATCGGAGAGAAAACCTGTAAAATAATAAAAAAGAATCTTCCCAAATTAATAAAAGAAATAAACCAATAATCTTTTTCTTCAACAAAAATTTTACCCGCATATTCACCTGCACAAAAACTATAATAACTAATTTTTTGATAATCAACACAATACTCATTCATAGGAGGGATGAATAAGTCGATGGGATGCGATAGATTAAATAAAATAAAAAATACCTTTTTTATAGGGTTAGTGATAATGTTAATGTTTGTAGCCTCAACACCATTATTATTAAATAATTCATGGGCTGCAGAAGACACAGTATATGTAGAATTCACTCCAACTGGAAATGAATCAATAAATGCATATGGTTACAATGATTTTGGAACAGTATATGCAGGTCAAACAGTAAATTGTCCAACAACAACCTATACAGCTGAGAACAATGGAACCTCTTCTTTAAGTACTGTAACAGTGGAATGTACTGCTAATAGTGGAGCGCTTACTGCAGTTGATGCCGGGCCTGGCGCTGATCAGTTTGCTATACAAGTAAAAGATGAAAGTGGAGATTTAGCTACTTTTCAAGGTATTGCCGATACAGCTCAAACTATAGAAAGCGATCTTACTGCTTCTGCAACTGAAACTTTTGGAATACAGATAAATCTTGGAACATTGACTGAAGGTACTCCTGGTGCAGAAAACTGTACACTCACTGTAACTGGTACAGACTAAACATTACCAATAATTTTTTCTCTTTCTTTTTAAATAAATAAAAATTTTTTTAGGATAATTTTATTAATCAAATTTACATTTTCTAAAAATGGTAAAAAGGATGGGAAGAGTATCATTTAAAAAAACTAAAAAAATATTTTTACTATTTTTCATATTTTTAATATTATCTATTAATTTTTCTTTTATTGTAGATTCTAAAGGGATAAGTGTTTCTCCTTCAAGGTTATATATCAAAATTAATGATTTTAAAAATGAAAGTGTTAATTATTCTATTACTGTTTATAATCCAAATAAGTATCCTATTAATGTTGTCACTAAGATTAAGCATCCTGATCAAGGCAGTGGATTAGAAGATTATTCGGTTATTCCAGATCTTTCTTGGATTAAAACAGATCCTGTGAATTTTTCTATTCCTGCTAAAAAATCTAAGTGTTTTGATGTTTTTATTGATGTTCCTGAAAAGAAGAGATCTCAGTATTTTAATGAGAGTTGGGAGGTTTGGGTTACTTCATCTTCTTATGGTGGTTCTGATGGGGGCATGGTTACACTTGAAACAGCTCTTAATACAAGGATTTTGATTACTATGCCTGATGGTTCTGCTGAATCGGTTGAAGCTGGTTCATCTAATGTTTTTGTTGCTTTTGCTTTGATATCGGGTTTGATTTCTGCTGTTATTTTGTTTTTCTATTTGAGGAAGAAAACTTAATTTTCATTTTTTGTGATTCATATGTGAATCACTTATGTTTTTATTTACATAATAAATCAGATAATTTTTTTTCTAATTATGAGGTTTATTTTATGCTAAAAAGAATCAATTACACATGTGATTCATATATGACTCATATATTGTCTTTATTATAACAAAATAATCAATATAAAGTGATTCATATATGACTCATATATGAATAACAAAATAATATCAAAAATTTAATGATATTTTTTTCTATATGGCCCAATTAATTTAGAAATCTTTTTAAAAAGATGACTCATATATGAATCACTTATGGGAAAAAACTCTAGAGTTCCAGTTGGTTTTCCACCAATAATCCGAAAAATAATAAAAAAACAAGTTGGAACTCTAGGAAACTCTGAATCAGAAGTAGTAAAAAACATAGTTTTAATTTATTTTACAGAAAGAGGAATTTTAAAAACCTGGGAAGCAAATGATAAAAACAAGAAAAAAAAGGAGGGAAAAAAATGAAAAAACAAACATTTTTCCCTATTTACTTATCATTACTTCTTATAATCTTATTATTATCAAATTTTATCACATTTAACGCAAATGCACAATCACCGTTAGGTGAAATTTTAATTGTTGATGATGGTGGTGAGGGAGATTTTACAAGCATTCAATCAGCAATAGATAATTCTTCAAGCGGCGATACGATACTGATAAAAAATGGAATCTACACTGAACACAATATCTTAGTTAATAAAAAAATCTTAATTGAGGGTGAAACACCAGAAAAAACAATTATTGACTGTGAAAACAATCCAGGAGTCAAAATAGATTCTAGTAGTGTAGAAATATCAAACATGCAAATAATGAATACAATAGATTATTCTATACATATCCCATCTGAAAGAAACAAATGTGAAATATCAAACATGCAAATAATGAATGCAGATAGTGTCGGTATTTGGATACAAAGTCCAGATACAACTGTTTCCGGCTGCACGATTAAAGGTACAAGAAACGTAGAAGGTATAGGTATCAAACTAAGAGAAACCAATACAATAATTGATCAAACCACAATTCATTCCTTTGATATAGGTCTAATGATTCTTATAAATTCAGAAAACCATATTGTTAAAAACTGTGTTTTTTATAATAACGAAAAAGCAATAGATATCCGAATAAATTCAGATGGAAACACTATCACAAATTCTGAAATCTCATATAACACATATGGTGTTTATATATGGCAAAATTCAGAAAATAATCAAGTTTATGCTAATAACTTCTGGAAAAACACAGTAAATGCTTATTCTGAAAAAAACCTTCAAAATAGTTGGGATAATGGAACTATTGGAAATTACTGGGATGATTATCAAAACGATGTTAACAATTTTTATACCATCAACGGTGAAGATAAGGATAATAAACCCCTGTCTGAACCAGTTTCCTCAAATATATTAAGAAAACCTGTGAGCGTTAGAGTTACATCTTTAAGAAACGATGATACACCACGTTTTACATGGATTCCAGCTTTATACAACAAAGATATCGATGGCTACATAGCAAAAATAGATAATAACCCAGAAATATTTATTGGAAATCAAACCAGTTGGACTTCACCATACAATCTTAACAATGGCATCCATACTTTTTATATAAAAACAAAAGCAGTTGATAACTCTACCAGTGAATTTGCTACTACAACTTTTGTAGTTGATACCACAACCAACGACTCCGATGGGGATGGATGGACTGATGAAGAGGAACAAAAATATGGAACCGATCCATATAACCCAGATAATTATCCTTTAGATACAGATGGTGATGGAATCCCTGATGCTTATGATGACGATTCTGATGGTGATGGTTATCCTGATGAGATGGAAGTATCTTATAACACAGATCCCAAAAACCCAAAAGAGTATCCTTTAGATACAGATGGTGATGGAATCCCAGATGAAGCTTCTTCTGATGGAAAATATCCAGGGGATCCTGATGATGATGGTGATCTGTTAGATGATAAAACAGAAAAACAAATAGGATCAGACCCTAAAAACCCAAATGATGTAAAAAGGATATACATAGAAGGAAAACCATTTTTTATGATTAATATTTCACAAAACAATGAATTTGATATCTTATTTAACCCTACAAAAAATCAAACATCAGCAGTTGAAAAACAAAAAGAAAACTATCTAATAGATATAAATGGAAACGGTAACTGGGATTACATTTATCAAACCGAAAAAGATGAAATACAAATATATCATCAAGACTTTGATTACAAAATACTGATATTAATTGGCATCATCATAACTATCGTCCTTGTTTTGTTTGCAAAATCCTATATATTAACTAATAAACCTACAAAAAATATCAGTAAGAAGAAAAAAACTTTAACAGAAAAAACTCTTGTAGATAGATCAGATATAGATAAAGGAAAACTTGAAACAGTAAATATTACAAAGAATCTGTTGTATGATATGCAAAAAACTGTTGGTAGATATGTTGAACAATTAGATGAAATCGAAAAACAAATAAAAAAATCTGAAACAAACATTGATGAAGAAAAAAATCTGATTTCTGTTAAACAAAAAACAAAAAACGAAAAACTATGGAAACAAAACTTAGAGAATGATTCTAATGAAAACATTGAAACAAAAGTCGATAGTATAATTTTTGAAAAAATGATGGATAAAAAAACTGATGTATCAAAAATGGATGTAACTGATGCAGTTGACACTCTTCTTTCAAAACATTTTAATACTTTTAAGAAATGATAAAAAACAATATGGATAAATGTAAAAAAATAACAATAATTCTTCCAGTTTTATTTATCATTCTTCTTTTCTCAATAAATGCAGAAGCCAGTTTTTCTGTACCCTCAGAAATAAAGATAAAAACAGATAACAGCTTAAAGTCCTATAAAAAAATAACTATTACTAACCCTAATGATAATACTATAAACATAAGTTGTTTTCTTGAAAAAACTTACAAGGATTATCTTAAAGAAAATAGAACATTACTTCCAGATTTTTCATGGATAAAGATTACTCCTGAATGGCAAAAAATAGAGCCTAACCAAAAAGAGTTTTTTGAAATAGCTGTTGATATTCCTCCTGATGAAGAAAACTTTTATCAAAAATGGCAGGTGTGGCTTACATTTAAATCAGAAGGCGGTACTTTTTCAGTTGAACATAGTTCAAACTTGTTAATAGATACAACTAAATATAATCCTGATTCAACACCTGATCTTGAAATCATCGAAATAGATATGAAAACAGGTTTTATCCATGGGAACACCACAAAAAAAATCAGTCTAACTAATAGTTATGGGGAGGAAATCACTGTTGAAACACTGTTTGAACATCCGAATATTTTTTCTAAAAAAAACTATTCAAATATTCCAAATCTTTCATGGATTTCCACGAATCCAACAAATGCAAATATTAAACCCGGTGAAACCAAAAATTTTTATATCTATATTGATCCAGAAGAAAAAGAAGAATATAGCAATAAGATTTGGGAGACAATACTTGTTTTCAATGCATGTTTTAAAGATAATCCCGATAATTGTGTTGAGCTTGAACCACAACCTAGAATAATTTTGAGAACACCAGATGAATTAACTGTTTCAAATGATGATACTGAGATGAAAGGAGTATCAACAGATCCGCCAGGTGTACCTCCAAATGGTTTACTTTTGTTATTATTAGTATTGTTTTTCATTGTTTTGACTTTATTTTTTGTTTATAAAAAAAAAGATAAAAAATGATAACCCCCTATTCATTTTTGTTATTAAGGTGGTGAGGAAATAGAAAATGAAAAAAGTTAAACTTTATATTTTATGTTTTACATCAATTTTTTTTTCTAATATGTATTTCAAGTTTTTCAGTTGCTGAAAAAAATACTATGGAAAAACCTGAGTGGAAAGTTGGAGATATCTGGGTTTTAGAAGGAACAACCTACTCAGATGATGAAGAGCATTCTGGATCATTAAAATATGAGATTGTCGAAAAAACTAATTTAAACATCCAAGGTTCAATTCATGAAGTTTTTAAAATCAAAATGACGAATCCTTTTGAAAATCATTTTTATTATTACGACACTGAAACCTTAGAATTATTAAGAGATGTTAGAGATACAAAAATCCCTGGTGAATATGATTGGGATGTTACTTATTCAAACTTTACTAACATTTGGCCTGTTTATGTTAACAAAACAGTTAACTGGACTGCTGAAAGGATTGCGAAATATGATTGGGGTTATAGTAATAAGACTTTTAATTTCTCAGAAAAATGTACAGATATTGTTAATGTTGATACGCCTCTTGGAATGCTAAGAACTTTTCAAATCAATAAGTATGTAAATGGTTTACTAGAAAGTGAAAATTATTGGTCAGAAGAATATGGTTTTATTATCAAACACACTTATTATAATGAAGATGGAAGCATTATAAGAACAGCAACCTTAAAATCTATAGGTGAATTAGAAGATCAAACTGAAGAAGATCTTTCTGAAAGTCAAAATGATGAAAATAAAATATTTTTAGTAGCTCTGCTGTTTGTTTTAATTATAATCTTGATAATATTTGTTTATAAAATAATTCAAAGTAAAAAACGATAAAAAAAATTTATTTATTTAAAACATTTAGAATTTTTTTTCTAAATGTTTCTAAATCTTTATCGTTATCAATAATTATGTCTGCTGAATCGATAACTTTTTGTATACCCCAGTTTTTTTCTCGTTTATCACGTTCTTTTATCTTATCGATATCTTTAATATCATCCTTTCTACCACGTTTCATAGCTCGTTTGTAACGTGTTTCATCAGATGCAGTTATTGCTATTAATAAAAAATCTTCGCCAATTTTTTCTTTAAAAACCTTTACTTCTTCCTTGTTTCTAACACCGTCAACAACTATTTTTTCTGTATCAACATTTTTTTGTATTTCTTGTATTGTTTTTTCAGCCCAGATTTGTTTTCCATGTTTATTCCGCATTTCATTTGCAACAAATCCTACGTTATCACCTGTTAGTTTCATTCCTCTTTCTTTTGTTTCACGCCAGACCATATCACCCATTCGGACAACAGGGATATTTTTTTCTATAGCTATTTTTACTGCTTCGCTTTTCCCTGAGAATGGCATTCCTGTAAAAGCTATAATTTTCATAAAACTCTCAAAACCCTAATAATTGTTTTTTTTAGTGCAGGGGGAGCGATTTGAACGCTCGAAGACCTACGTCACAGGGTCCTAAGCCCTGCCCCTTTGACCGCTCGGGTACCCCTGCAAATAATTTGAACTGCTAATACATAATACACTGAAAAAACTTTTTACGAAAAAAATTATCAAAATATAAAACTTTTTTTTATTTTTTTAAAAGCTGAGGTTCTCCATATTTTGCATAACAATTTGTGCAGAAATGACGTGCTACAAGTGAATGAAGATGTTTATCTTTTCCTTCTTCAAGATGAAAAGTCTCGCCTGCTGATATTCGACCTTTGCATTTATGACAACTTAATGGAGAAGTAGCTGTTTTTCTAACCAATTTGGTTTCAATATCCATAAACTTTTTTTCAGCCTCCCTACATTTTAATCATTAGAATACTGTTTTATAATCTTTTTCTTTGGAAATCATAAAAATACTGATAACAAATTTCATAAGTTTTATCAAGTTCTTTTGATGTATTAAATTTAAGTAATAGAAACCTTATTCACGAAGAATATTATCCATTACCTTAAGAATAACTATAGCGGGGTGGGGTAGCCAGGAGATCCCGACGGGCCCATAACCCGTAGATCAGTGGTTCGAATCCACTCCCCGCTACTCCAATATTTTTTTTTCAACATTTTTTTATAACACTCATTCTTATCTTTTTTTGATTGATTTATTGTGAAAAATATTCAAAAAAATCGTTTCTGGGAGATTGATTCTCTTCGTGGTATAGCTATTATTATGATGATAATTTATCATATAATTTTTGATTTGTATTTTTTAGAAATCTATGATTTTGATATACATACTTTGGGTTTTAGAGTTTTTTTGTATCCGATTGGTACATTGTTTCTTTTTCTTGTTGGTGTTTGTTTAACTATTAGTTATAATAGAAGTAAAAAGAATTTTAGTGAAAAGGTTTTGTTTAAAAAATTTTTATTTAGAGGTCTTAAAGTTTTTGGTCTGGGTTTAATAATTACTTTTTTTACCTGGTTTTTTATTGGTGAGGGTTTTATTGTTTTTGGTGTTTTGCATTGTATTGGTGTTTCGATAATTTTGGCTTATCCTTTTCTTAGGTTCAAATTTAGTTATTTTGTTGTAGTTTTTTGTTTGTTTGTTGTGATTGTTGGTGGTGTTTTGTTAAGATCTTTTACTTTTGATTTTAGTTGGTTGGTTTGGTTGGGTTTTATTCCTTCTGGTTTTTATACTTTGGATTATTTTCCATTATTGCCGTGGTTTGGTGTTGTTTTAGTGGGTGTTTTGTTTGGTAATGTTTTGTATGAGGATGGTGTTCGTAGTTTTCATGTTGTTGATCTTTCAGAAAATTTTTTGGTTAGGTTTTTATGTTTTCTTGGTCGTAATTCTCTTTTGATTTATTTTGTTCATCAGCCTGTTGTTCTGGTTTTTTTATTTTTAATTTATTGAAAAGTTAGAAATAAAAATTATTTTTTTGTGAATATAAATAATAATTTAATTTTTTTGTTATTATTTTAACATATTGTCCTTCTTTTTTCAGTAAGATTTATAAATAGTGAATTATATATAATTATATGGTGATATAGATGAATAGCTCAAAAAGAAAATATGTATTGATAATATTGTCTTTAATGACATCCTTTTTAATGGTTTCAACGGCCATGGCTGTAACGTTTACAAAAAATGTTGAATCAAAGGAATCAATACAAAAAATTGAAAAAGACGAATCAGACAGTACTTATTTAAAAAAAGTATTAGATATAGAAAACGTCGATTTTAGTACTCAATATAAAATTAACCTGCCTAATATTGATAATCCTGAAGTTTTATCTATAGAATTAGCAATTACTCTAATATTGGGAACTATATTTGGTTTAGTGCTCTCGGGTCTAACACTTGTTACAACACCAGTTTCCTGGCCGTTATGGGGAATATTATATGTTCTTAATAGAGAAACAGATCCATCTAGGGCTCCTCCTACACAATCCGAAAAATTAACTATTTTCACAATTGCAACGATACTCGGTCCAATATCAGCTTTTTTTTATGGTTACCTCTTAGCATGTTATTTTATGATGCCTGGTGTTTTCCCATAAAAAAACAATTTATTATTTTTTTTAATATTTTTGATTTAGTTTTTTAAAAACTACATTTTTTCCTTTTTTTTATTTTTTTTTTATGTTTTTTGTTATTATTTTGACATATGGTTAGGTTTTTTAAGTAAAATTTAAATATAATAAACTATATATAAATATCCGGTGATATAGATGAATAAACACTCTAAAAAATTTATATATGTATTTGGCGCTGTTTTTGTAACAATACTAATGTTTTCCAGTTCAACAGCTATACCTATTGATTTGGGCGAAAATGTTAAACAAAAAGAATTAGGAGAAAGTACTTTAGAAATCAATGAAGAAAAAAATGAAAATACTTTTTTGGTGACAAGTATAAACACTGGAAAAACCCTTGGAACCTTTTGGGGTAAAGTTCCTTTACTGCGATTTTGGTTTCTACTTTATCATGGACCTTGGCAAATTACTATATGCTCTGGTGGAAGTATAAACATTGGAGGTACTAACTACAAAGGACCTCTTACAGTAAAAATGCCTTTTTTTATTGGTATGGCATCTTGTAATGGAAATGATATAATTCATTTTATTCATGGTATAGGTTTTGGTGTATCGATTAGTTGAAAAAATATATTAGAAACATTAGGTATTATATATGAAAGCGATAAAAAGAAAATATTCTTTTATTTTATTTTCAGTAGCAATATCTATCTTGATGTTTTCAACAGCTGTAGCTGTTCCACAAACTCAAAGTAAAAATATAGCAAATAGAGAAATACATATCGCAAGTTATGATTCAATAAATATTGACAAAAAATCTGAAATTTTATCAGAATCACTTTTAGGAATTTTACTATTAGGTACATGTATAGGTGTGATATTATCGGGTCTTACTATTGCAACAACACCATTTTCATGGCCAATATGGGGAATATTGTTTGCCAAAGAGATATGGGAGGCTGATAATGCAGGGCCTAAAGTTCCAACTCTTGAACCAATTGATCTGTTAATATCTTTCATGATAGGAACCTTATTAGCTCCTTTGTTAGCATTTCAATATGGTTATAACCTTGCAGATAACATTCTAAAATAGTATTTATTTTAAAATTTTAAACCTAAATCTTTAAAAAAACTTCTTCTCTTTTTTTAATCTCTCCTAAAATATTAACAATATGCTAACTGTTATAAGTAAGATTTAAATATAACATTATATATAAATTATTGGTGATATAGATGAATGTAAGCTCTAAAAAAATTTTGTCTGTTTTTTTTGTAATCTCTGTGATCCTGATATTATGTTCAGGGGCAACATCAGCAATAATACAAAATAAAAATTCAGATAAAGAGGCTTCATCCCGTAATTAGCTTGCTAATTACTTATTTTTAAAAAATCACGTCGGCGTTGCTCTTCAAATTCGGGTTTTTTTAGCCTAAATGCTGATGTATTATCAACATCAGCGTTTAAAAAAAACCAATGGTTTTAATTACCGAAACATAGTATCCACTATTATAGGGTGGAATGTAAGATTGTCTTTGTGGAACTATTTGCAAGTTTTCCACAAAGGAATCTTACTTTCCTTTGCATAAGCTACCAGAAGAACCTGTTTGATATTGTACGATAACACTTTCAATGATAGTTCTTTTTTCTGCATCCATTTTTTCCTACTTCTAAGGAAGCTTCCCCATCGTCGTTTCAGAGAGGAAAACACACTTTCCACTATAGAACGAAGATGATATACAGACAGCCATTCATCAGTATCTTTTTTGTACTTCCGGATAGAGATAATCCATGCAGGTTTTCCTTTTGCTTTATTCGTAGCATTATCTCTGAAACAAAGATACGGTGTTCCATGTTTATCTGCAACAATTTGACAGTTATTCCTAGAGGAATAACCTTTGTCACCAAAAACAACTCCCAAATCCGGGAGATGTTTCAGCAGGGTGTTGAACTCTGGTGAGTCATGTCTTTTCCATGGAGTAACGGTAAACCAATGTATGATACCAGTGTCCACATCCATGCTGATGTGTAGTTTGATACAATCACGTTTAGTGTCCTTTCGTCTAATACGGATGTTATACCACAGACTGCTGTTCCCTGTGCTAAACCCGGTGCTGTCCACAGCGATGTTCATTCCCTTTCGTCTGAGAGAACTGATCACCTGATTCATCACATTCCTGATATAAGGAATGGAAAGTTTGTTCATTCCTCGATGAATCACAGTATGACCGGGTAGGTCATCGAAATTGTTTTTAAATGTTTCACTTTCTTTCAGATATGCTTCAATACTATCATAGGTCTGGTTGAATCCAATTTTCAGGATACAACCAACGGTGACTTCTTTTGGATCATGTCCTTTTCTTCCTTTTTTCTTTGGCTTCCAAGGTGATGGAAGCCGTTGTACTGCTTCAATCACTTGTCTGGTGAAGAGTTCATTGAAATTCCGGTTGACATAGTTCAATATCTTAGGTTCAATTCTTTTTTTAGCACATCCCATCCATGATTAAAAAAAA
>CAYLLH010000111.1:0-2169 GCA_964384785.1 uncultured Thermoplasmatales archaeon
ATTACTTTATCAAACTCTTTTTTACCCAAGTTATGGAATGGATAGCTTCTAATAATCATACTATAAAGAGTGTTAACATTGATTTTTCTGTATTCAAGAACTATAGATATAATCTGGTTAGAAAGAACAGAGAGTGGATTCTTTCTTACTTTTAAAGGTTCTATTTCTCCTTTAAGTGCTCGGTTAGCGATAACCAATCCTTCAGATAGTTCCTCTGGTGTTGTTGTAAGAATTACTCCCTCTGATGTTTTACCAATCCGGTGACCTGATCTTCCGACACGTTGAAGAATCCGCTTGACCTGACGAGGAGAATTATACTGTATCACAAAATCAGTTTTTCCAACATCAATACCAAGCTCAAGAGAGGATGTACAAATCAAACCCTTAAGATCTCCTTTTTTAAAAGAATCCTCAGCTTCAACACGAGAAAGCTTTGACAATGATCCATGATGAACATCAACCTTAAAATCTGGTTTCCATATTTTAAATCGCGATGAAAGAATCTCAGCTCCATCACGGGTATTAGTAAAAAGCAATGTGGAAACATGATCATCAATTAATTCTTTACAACGACGAAGAGATGCAAAACTTGTTTTATCCATAGAAAGACGATTAACCCATTTATCATCACTTTTTCTAACAAATGGAAAATCAACCCAAATATTGACATGTTTAGTAACATCAACTTTTAAAATTTTAACATCACGAGAAAAGTTTTTCTTTTTAAAACCACCAAGAAAACATGCCACTTCATTTGGAGAGCCAACTGTTGCAGAAAGACCAATACGTTGAAAATCAACACCTTTTTTTCCCATGGTAAGCTCATAGAGTCTTTCTAATGCTATAGATAGTTGAGCTCCTCGTTCATCACAAGCAAGTTCATGGATTTCATCAACCACGACACATCTAACACTTTCAAGATGACGACGAAGTCTTTTACCGGTAAACAAAATCTGCAGAGTTTCAGGTGTGGTAATAAGCATATCTGGTGGATTACGAGACTGACGAGTACGTTCACTTTGAGGAGTATCACCATGACGAACCGCGATTTTAATACCCAGTTTTTTACCCCATTCAAAAGTACGATGAAGCATATCACGATTCAAAGCACGAAGCGGTGTAACATAAACAATAGAAATACCAGACTCTTTTTTTCCTTCACTTTTGTTTTTTTGTTGTTTTAAAAAATTATTAAAAACAGGAAGTAATGCTGATTCTGTTTTACCTAGACCCGTTGGAGCAATAAGTAAAACATTTTCACCATCAAGAATAGATGGGATTGCTTTGATCTGAGGTTCTGTAGGATGCTTTATTTCTTTAACACTAAGACTTTTCTGAATTTTTTCATCCAACAAATCGAAAACATTACTCATTTTTTTATCCTAACAAACTGTTGGTTAAAATAAACCATTATTTTTAGCTTTTTTCCATCCGAAAATATTAAAAGAAAGGGTTTAATTTAAAAACTAGTAGATAATATAAGAATTGTAGACTAATACCTTTCTTAGGTTTGGGATGGTGAGAAAAAAATTATGAAAAAAATAATGGTTGTTGATAACGAACCAGACATAGTTGATTTGACAAGAACAGTTCTAGAAGTCGGAGGTTTTAATGTAGTAACCGCATCAAGCGGTGAAGAATGCCTTAGAAAACTAGAAGATGAACCCGTAGACTTGATACTTTTAGATATAATGATGCCTGGTATGAGCGGTTGGGATGTTTTCAACAGAATAAAAAACATGTCAATAAACACTAAAGTAGCCTTCCTAAGTGTTCTAGAAATATCTGATAAAAGAAAACAAGTACTACTAAACGAAGGGCTTGCTGACTACATAATGAAACCATTTGACAAAGATACACTCTTGGATCGTGTCGATAAAATCCTTGAAGACAAGGAAGCAGAAGAGAAAGCACAACAGGAAGCACTATAGATATGTCAAAAAAAATAATGATAGTTGACGACGAAGAGGATATACTGTTTACAGTAGGAAAAATGCTAGAACTAGATGGCTATAAAGTAATCAGATGTAACAATGGAAAAGAATGCTTAAACGAACTAGAAGAAGAACTACCTGATCTAGTATTACTTGATATAATGATGCCTGAAATAAATGGATGGGATCTTGCTGCAAAAATCAAAGAAAACCCAGAATGGAAACAAATACCAAT
>CAYLLH010000112.1:0-63029 GCA_964384785.1 uncultured Thermoplasmatales archaeon
CTTTGCTGTTATCTCATATAAACTTAGAAAAAACTACTTTCCATTTTAAAAAATCAAATCTTAAAAGTAGATTAAAACTATAATTTTTCAACAGGCTAATTCTTTTCTTTCTATTGTTGATGATATATCTAATCAGAAAAAAACAGAAAATGCTTTAAAAGAAAGTGAATCCAAGTTTCGATCATTGGTAGAGCAAGCTGCAGAGATGTTGTTTCTTCATGATACAAAGGGAAATATAATTGATGTTAATCAGGCTGCTGAAAAAAGCACTGGTTATTCTAAAAAAGAATTACTTGACATGAAACTTTTTGATCTTGATCCTTTTGCAAAAAAAAGAAAAGATTCTGTAAAATATTGGAAAAAACTGAAACCTGGTGATCCATCCTTAACTTTTGAAACTAATCATAAAAGAAAAAATGGAAGTGTTTATCCTGCTGAGGTTACTCTTTCAAAAATTGTTTTATCTGATGGAGAATTCCTTTTGGGTTTAGCTAAAGATATAACAGAACGTAAAAAAGCAGAAAAGGAATTAAAAGATGCTCAGAAACGTTTGAAGCAGATGAATCTTCATCTTGAAAAAAAGGTGGAGGAAAGAACAGATGAGTTAAGTAAAGTAAATTCTCAGCTTAAAAAAGAAATAGAGGAAAGAAAGAATGCTGAGGAGCGTTATAGATCGTTGTTTGAAGCTTCACCAGAACTTATAGGTGAGTTTGATAAAAATGGCTGTGTTGTTTCGATAAATCCGGCTCTGGCTGAAAGTTTGAATGTTTTACCTGATGATGCTATTGGTAAAAAAGTAAGTGTTTTTTCAACTGAAGATGTGATGGAGAATAGAATAAAAAAAGCAAAACAGGTTTTAAAGACAAATAAAATGATAGATTTTGAGGATAGTAGAAAAGATCGATATTTTCATAATATCTATGTTCCAATGGTTCATTCTAATGGTGATAGAACAGTGCAGCTTATTGCAAAAGATATAACTGATAGAAAAAAAGCTGAACTTGAAAATATTCGAAATATGAAATATTTGGAAAACGTGATTAATAGTGCTTCTGAGATTATTATGGCTGTTGATCAAGAACACAAAATAGTTCTTTGGAACAAAGCAGCTGAAAAATTTACTGGTTACAAAAGAAAACAAGTGTTGAATAAAAAAATTAATGATTTAGAAGTATTTGAAAAAGCTGTTGATTTAAAAGAAAATCTTAGACAGGTTAGTAGTGGAAAAAACCTTGTTTTGAAAAACACTTTTATCAAACCCAAAAAAGGTAACTATCGTATTATACGTTTTAATGCATCACCAATTAGACAGACTCAGGAAAACATGGGTAATACATCGTTGTTTATCGGTACGGATGTAACTATTGATTCTGAATATCATGGACGCATTCTAAAAGGATGTAGTTATATGGTCTCCGGTGATAGTTTTAAATCAGCTTTTGAACTTTTTAAAACTCTTACTTTTTCAGAATACAAAGGGTTATACATAACCCGGGGTAAAGTTGATAGAATTGATTTTAAAAATCAACTAAAAAATTCACAGTTTTTATTTTTGGAAAACAAGATTAAAAACAAAAAAGATACAATTTCTAATCTTGATGGATTAATAAATAAAATAAAGATTTTCTGTGAAAAAAATAAAAACAGTGTTATTTTATTAGATAGAATTGATTATCTTTTAACCAATTTTTCTTTTGAAGAACTTATAAAAAAACTTTATCTTATAAATGATATAATCTATGAGACCGATTCTATTTTAGTTGTTTATTTTGATCCAAATATTTTTGATAAACAACAGATTGCTATCGTTGAAAATGAATTCATGGATTTACCTGGTCAAAAAATTGATGATGTAGATATCTCTAATGATTTGTATGATATTTTAGAGTTTATATATGAACGGAATGAAAACCAGGTTTTAGTTTCATTTAAAGATGTTGGTAAAAAGTTTTCAATTGTTAGTAAAACTACTAGTAAAAGAATAGACCGTCTTGTTGAGAAAGGACTTGTTTATATTAAAAAAGAGGGTAGACGTAAAACTCTGCATGTTTCAGAGAAAGGAAATAGGTTGCTTAATAATAGAAAGACAAACTAAAAAAAATATTTTAACATGGTATGTGATTTTTTTTTATGGATGTAAAAAAAGCAATAGAGAAAAGACGAGCGTTTCGTTCTCTTAAAAAAGTTGATATTTCAAAAGATTTAGTTTATGATCTTGCCAAGGCAGCTAGGCTTTCTTGTTCTTGTTTTAATAATCAACCATGGCGTTATGTTTTTGTTTATGATGAAGAAAAATTAAATGAAATGAAGGATGTTTTATCAAAGGGTAATGAATGGGCTTATGATGCATCGATGATTATAGCAGTTTGTGCTCGCAGGGATGATGACTGTGTTATTTATGATCGTGAGTATTATCTTTTTGACACAGGACTTGCTACTGGTTTTTTAGTTTTACGTGCTACAGAGCTAGGATTTGTTGCTCATCCAATAGCTGGATACAGTCCTAAAAAGACTAGGAAAGTGTTAGGTATTCCTGATGATATGCAGGTTATAACTTTGGTTATAGTTGGTAAACATTCACAAGAAATAAAACCTGTTTTGTCTGATAAACAGAAAGAATCTGAAAAAAAGCGTCCAGAACGTAAAATTTTTGATGATTTTGTTTTTTTGAATAAATATAAAGGAGAAAAAAAATGATGGTTGAACCAGAAGTTGTTGAAGGTGAAGATAAAGGAAAAGTTATGCTGTATGCTCTTAGTACATGTGTATGGTGTAAAAAAACAAAAAAACTGCTTGAGGATTTTGATGTAAAATATAGTTTTATTTTTGTTGACAAACTAGATGGCAAGGAACGAGAAAAGGTTGTTTCTGAGCTTAAAAAATATAACAAACGTGGTTCTTTTCCAACAATTGTTATAGATGATGATAAAGTAATTGTTGGTTTTAAAGAAGATGAAATAAAAGAAAACCTTGAGAGTTGAGTTTTTTTTATGGTATCTGATGAACAGATTGATAAGCGTTATAAGAAACTTGATCGGGAGGCTGAAGCATCGGGTTATCATTTGAATCCTGACACGGAGTTTACAAAAGAATTGGTTAAGGGTTTACTTGAAAATGAAAAGCGTTATGGTTATATGGCGTGTCCTTGCCGGTTGGCTGATGGAGAAAAAAAAGAGGATTTGGATATTATTTGTCCTTGTGATTACCGGGATGCTGATCTTAATGAGTACGATGCTTGTTATTGTGCTTTGTATGTTTCCAAGGCTGTTGTTGATGGAAGAAAAAAAGCGGGTTCTATTCCAGAGAGAAGACCTTCTCGGGATGATAGAGCTCAGTTTAAAGAAAACAAAAATGAGGGTGCTTTTTTGAGTTCAGATTCTATGCCTGTTTGGCGTTGTAGGGTTTGTGGTTATCTTTGCGCTCGTGATGAACCACCGGGTGTTTGTCCTATCTGTAAAGCCAAAAAAGAACGTTTTGAAAAGTTTTCATAATCTTATTTTTTTTTTTAATATGATAAACTATTTTATTAATAATGTAATTCCAATAAAAAAAGGGTATGCAAAGAAAATGGTGGAAATATCAAAGTTTTTGCTAATGGTCGAAGTACTTGTATTAGTAGTAGAAATAATAGTCATTGTGCTACTTTTAAGGCACCTCCATGGTATGGATTTTCATCAAACACAGATTGATAAACATATAGACATTCTTGATAATCATATAAAAAAAAATGAATGAACACATAATAAAACTAGAAAAAAACACAGAACGAACAGAAAAAAACATAAAAAATTTACGCAACCATATCGGAAAAGACGATAAAAAAAGAAGATAAAGAAACTTAGATTAAGCCTTTGATTGCTGTTAAACATTCATTACAAACTTTTTTTGTTTCACCTTTTATCTTAACATCATGCATATGTTCTTCTTCATGATGTTCTTCTCCGCATACACAACAAACACTACCGCAACTCATAATCTCTTTTTTCACCTCCAAAAAAATATTTTTTTTATTCTTTTATTCCACCACGGCCATCATCACAAGGTTCCTCGTCTTCCATAGGGCGAGCATGTTCTGGATGAGCCGGCTGGGTACAGTAATCCAAAGGAAGCTGTTTCATTTTTTCACCACAACAATCAGGAACACCTTGTTTTTCAGAAACTTCAACTGTTTTTCCGCATTCTTCACATTTAAACTTTTTAACCATAATTTAATCAATCCTCCCATTTTATACAATTTCAGAAATTTTAGAAATAATCCTATTTTTTTCTTTTTCACTTAGTTCTTTGTCAAGCCGGGGATAAAACTCTTCTTCTTCAAACTCCCTATGATTCTTCAAATATTCCTTAAGGCTATAAACATCGTTTAAAGGTTTTCTTTTACGAATATTATCCCGCCAGATGTTTAACTTGTTAAGAATAAAGTTATGATGCTCAGTTAGCTTAGGAAGCATCTTATATCCCTCTGAAACATCAGATGGATTATAACACGTAAAAACTGCTTTTTCTTCAGTAAAAACATGTTTCTCAAGCGTCCATTCAAACTCATAAAAAACATCAATTAATTCATCAAAATCCTCATTTTTAGATTTCTCTTCCAACTCATCCAGTAGATCTTCTATTTTACAATGATCTTTAACCATATATGGCAAAATTTTTATGCTGTCATTCAAACTCAAAAATACCTCCCAAATATTCTTTTTTTTTGTATTATTGGTGAATACAATCATTTATTTTATAACTTGCCATTGCATATGAAAAAAAAGAACTCTTGTTTATAAAAAGTGATTAAATGAATCTATTTGTAACAACATTTCAATCAGTAGCAGTACTATTAGGAATAGGGCTAATTGGTTTTTTGATAATACAAAGAAAACTAATACCAGGTAGAATCCTAAGCCTGCTTTCACCTCTGGCTTTAGATATAGCTTTACCAAGTCTAATATTTGTAGATATACTCTTAGATTTTTCTCCAAAAACTAATCCAGATTGGTGGCAGCTACCGCTCTGGTGGGCATTTTTCACAATCATTGCAGCAGGATTAATGTTTCTTTTTAGATATCTTTCAAAAAAAGAAACACGTAAAGAATTTGCTATAACCCTTTTTTATCAAAACGGGATATTTTTTCCATTGGCAATTCTATCTGGCATGTTTGGTGATAACTCTTATTACATAATAAGCCTATTTTTGTTTACAATTTTTTATCCTGCTTTTTTCTTCACAACATACCAGTTTTTTTATCCAAACAAAAAAACTGAAACAAAAATTGATTGGAGTAAAATTTTTCATCCTGTATTAATAGTAACTTTGATAGCGATAATTCTTGTATATCTGGGTTTAAAAAACTTTGTTCCAGATACAGTAATCTCGATTTTTTCAATGATCGGGGCTATGACGATTCCTTTGTTGATGATAATTCTTGGTGGAAATATTTATGTTGATTACAAGAAACAAGGTAAACTAGAGATTTTTGAGTTAATAAAATTTGTATCGGTTAAAAACTTTGTTTTTCCACTTATATTTATTGGAATAGTAATACTTTTAAAACCATATCTTAGCTACACTGTAGCATTGTTATTGGTTCTTCAAGCTGCAGTACCGCCGGTGACAGCAGTTCCTTTGGTTGTTGAACGTGCTGGTGGCAATAGAGGTATAGTGAGTCAGTTTATGGTGGTAAGTTTTGTTGTATCCTTGATTTCTATTCCATTAATGGTTTATCTTTTCGGTATAAACTTTTAGGAAAAAAAGAAAAAAATTAAGATTGATTGAAATTAGATTTTTTTAAAATTAAGTTTTCTTTTTTTTATCTTTCACATGCTTTACAGAATTCTTTGAATTTTCCGTTTTCTCTTATGATTCTGCATATTCTGCATGTTTCTGGTTTTACTGACCCGTTTCCATTTTCTATTATTTTTCTTGCTGAGATCGTTATTTCTTCGGTTACTATTTCATCTATTATTTTTACTTTTATTTTTCCTCCTCTTTTTTTGGAGAGGTATTGGCATACTGCCGCTGGTGTTATTCCGAGTTTTTCTGCGGCTTCTTTTTGGTTTAAACCGAAGTCGTTGATCATACATGCTGCGATTTCTTTTCGGATTACGGGTAGTCCATTCCACATCATGTATTCGCAGGGTGTCCGTATCATAACTTTTAATTCATTAATAGGTACTTATAATTAACGATTGTTTAAAATATTTAAGTTTTTTTATTTTTTTAAATATTTTGTATTAAAAATCTTAGTTATTTTTTTTAATTTATATCAGTGAATATTTATCGTGCGGGTCTTCTTCCTAATTCTACTTTGACATCTATTTGTTCGTTATCTCTTCTTATTACTGTTAAAGTTATTAGCTGGCCTGGTTGGGTATGTCTCTCAAGATAGGACAATAATGCATCACCATTTACAATTCTATCTCCATCAATTGCAATAATTATGTCTCCACCAACAACCATATTTTTGTCATTAATTTCCACCAGTTCATCTCCTTTTTGTAAATTTGCCTTATCAGCAGGACTATTCTCTTCTACATCAACAACCAGCCATCCATAGGTCATATTTACATTCATAGCCTTAGCAATTGAATAACTCATATCAGTGCCAGATACGCCAAGATATGAATGATTATTATATGATCCATTTTTAACTAGATCCGGGATTTCTTTTAGAATTGTATTCGACGGAATTGCAAATCCTAATCCTTCTGAATCTTGAATAATGGCTGTAGTAATGCCTATAACTTCGCCGTTATAATTCATTAGTGGACCACCCGAGTTTCCAGGGTTTATCGCAACATCAGTTTGAATGACATTTGCAATTAAAAAACCTCCTGTATCGGATTCTTTAATGGTGCGTCCTGTTTGACTAATAATTCCAGTTGTCATAGTATTATCTAAGCCTCTGGGGTTTCCAACAGCTATCACAGGTTCACCAACCTTTAAAGAATGGGAACTATTAGTAATTTGAAGAGCTTTCAGTTCTTCAGAGGGTGCTTCAACTGACAGAACTGCTAAATCTGAATGAGCGTCAGACCCAATCAATTCACTGGGATAGCTATTACCATTTGAAAAAGTTATTACAATATCAGAAACATCAGATACAACATGATTATTAGTAATTATTATACATTCACCATCAAATTCATATATAAACCCAGAGCCTTGTACTTCGTATTCTATATTATCAAAAAGAGTTTGATAGGATGCAATAGCTGAAATTACAACTATAGACTCTTTAACTTCATTGTATATGCTAGATAGTGATGATTCGTTAAAATAATAAGAATGCTCTGTAAAATTTTTAACAGTATTTTCTTCTTTTGAGAGTTGATGTTCTAAATCATTAATTTGACTTTCTAAATCACTCGTTTCTGATTCTAAAATTCCATATATAAAAGACCCGGCAACAGAAAAACCTGTAACAAAGATAACTACTATAACTCCTAAAGTTAATAACTTTTTTCCGAAATTTATTTTTCTTTTATTATTATTTTTATACATTATACACACCATTTACTGGTTACATCTAAATATAAATCTATGCTGCCATTATGGATATTTATTTTTATTTTATGCTTTTAATATAACACACTGTAGTTGTACTTTATAAAACTTACGATTCATTCTTTTTTATTTTTCCAGATGATTTAAGTGTATGTGGGTATAAAATTTTATAAAAGCAGAAAGTAGAATATAGTAATATTTAAACATATGAATATTCTTATTATTTTTTTGATGAATGAGGTTGTTTTCTTTAAGGCACTTGCTGATCCTACTCGTTTAAAAATTCTTGAATGTGTTAAAGATGGTGAGAAATGTATTTGTGAAATTATTCCTTATACTGGTAAGTCTCAGCCGAATGTTTCTCAGCATTTGAAGGTTTTGAAAAATGCTGGTGTTGTTGATGAGCGTAAGGATGGGACAAGGATTATGATTAAAGTTTCAAATGAAGAAGTTTTTGATATTATTGATATGGTTAGACAAATCTCTTAGAAATATAACTATATAGCAATATTTAAATATTTGAATATTCTTATACTTGTTTGATGAATGAAGTTGATGTCTTTAAGGCATTAGGTAATCCAACAAGATTAAAAATTCTTAATTCAGTAAAAAATAAACCTAAATGTATCTGCGAAATAATTCCACTATCAGGTAAATCTCAACCTAATGTTTCACATCATATAAAAATTCTAAAAAACGCTGGCTTGATCTCAGAGCGTAGAGATAAAACAAATATCTTAATTGAAGCCTCTAATAAAAAAATTTTTCAAATTATTAAAATAGCGAGGATGCTAAAACAATGAACCCAATCGATATAATTATCGCAGGCTTTGAAATGCTTCTTGAATATCTTTCAGCACATGTTCTAACATGTCTTATTCCAGCTTTTTTTATCGCAGGAGCAATCGCGGTTTTTGTATCTAAAAAAGGTATTTTGAAATATTTTGGTGCTCAAACAAAAAAATATATTTCCTATTCAGTTGCATCAGTTTCTGGTGCAATACTTGCCGTTTGTAGCTGCACGGTTCTACCATTATTTACCGGGATTTATAAACGCGGTGCAGGTATCGGTCCAGCATCAGCATTTCTTTTCTCAGGTCCAGCAATAAATGTTCTAGCAATTGTTCTAACCGCGCAAGTCCTTGGTTATGATATCGGTCTTGCAAGAGCCATTTCTGCTATTCTTATGGCTATTGTTATCGGCCTCTCAATGGCTTTTATCTTTAGAAAAGAAGAAACAGAGAAAAAGAACAAAGATAATAATATGTTTGTAACTCAAACAGGGGAAGAAGATAATAAACGCCCTATTTGGATTTCACTTTTGTTTTTTGTTTCTCTTGTATTAATTCTTGTTATTGGTGCAGCTAGTACCGAATATATACCTTGGGTTCCAAAACTAGCGATTGTTTATATTTTAACATTGATTGTTTCGGGTCTTCTCATTTTTTATTATACTCGTGATGAAGTAAAAAACTGGGGTAGAGAAACCTGGAATCTTACAAAAAAAATATTTCCAATTCTTCTTGTTGGTGTTTTTATAGTTGGAATTATCGGCGGTGTTGCTGCATATTTTATCCCTGGTGCAGATCCAGCTAATGCAGTAGGTGTCGCAGTGGCACCATATATTGGCGGTAATGATATTTTTTCATGTTTCCTAGCATCAATTATTGGTGCTATTTTGTATATGCCCACACTTTTAGAGGTTGCCATTGTTGGTGATTTATTTGGTTATAGTGCAGGTATTATGGGTGGCGGTCCTGCTCTTGCACTTCTTCTTGCTGGTCCATCTTTGAGTCTTCCTAATATGATTGTTATCACCAAGGTTATGGGTAAGAAAAAAGCATTGGTGTATTTTGCTTTAGTAATAATTGTTGCTACAATTGTTGGTTTTATTTACGGTATGATTGCAGGATGAAGTAGTTATGAAAAAAATATTATTTGTCTGTGTGGAAAACAGTTGTCGTAGTCAGATGGCAAAAGGATTTTTCAATAAATTTACAAAAAATGCTGTAGCGGATAGCGCTGGAACTCAACCTTCAGAAAATGTTAACCCTGTTGCTGTGAAAGTTATGAACGAGGTAGGAGTTGATATTAAAAATAATAAACCAAAACAATTGACTTCTGAGATGAATAACAAGTTTGATTTTATTGTTACAATGGGTTGCATGGATGGCTGTCCGATAACGCCAAAAAATAAGACTATCGAATGGAATATCGAAGATCCAAAGGGAAAAAATATTGAGTTTTATAGAAATATTAGAGATCAAATAAAAAGTAATGTAAAAAACTTGGTTAATGAGATGATATGAAAAATGAAAATTCAGATTTTAGGTACAGGTTGTCCGAAATGTAAGGCTACTGAAAAAATTGTAAAGCAGGTTGTTGACGAACTTAAAGCAGATGTAGAAATTGTAAAAGTTGAGGATCTCCAGGAGATTGTTAATCGCGGTGTGATGATGACACCAGCGGTTGTTGTAGACGGAGACGTAAAAATCGTAGGTCATGTACCAAGTGCTGATGAAATCAAAAAATTGTTGAAATAAGGAGATGATGAATTTATGAGAATACTTGAAGAATGGTTCCCAGAGTTTGCCAAAGAATTTGATAAAATAGATGAAATATATAAAGAAAAACGAATGATCGATGAAAAAACATATCAGTTTATTTGTTTTGCAACAGCTATAAAAGGACGCTCTGCTCCTTGTGTCCGTAAACATTTCAAAGGTGCTCTAAAAGCCGGTGCAACACTAAAAGAACTTACATATATTATGGCACTAGTGTTTCGAGAGAGTGCAGGTAATGATGACTGCTGGGTTCATGATGTTCTTTCTGATTACAAGGAACTTATGAAAAACAATGTTCAATGTTGCCCAAAATAAAAGATTGATTATTCATGGCTAAAGATAAGTATATCTGTAAAACCGACAGAAATACTAATCTTTCCCTGCTCTGGTGGTTCAAATGCTGGCCAGATAGCAAATGAGGCTGCTAAAGATCTTAATAATCTTAACCACGGAAAAATGTATTGTCTTGCTGGTATCGGCGGGCATGTTAATAGGATTACTGAGTCGGCAAAAAATGCTAAAAAAATTATCGCAAACGATGGTTGCCCTGTTTCTTGTGCGAAAAAAAACGTTAGAACATGCTGGTGTTAAATCAGGTTTTCATGTGGTGGTCACTGATTTAGAGATTCAAAAAAACTATGATTTTAATATGGATGCTGATGAGATCAATAAAATAACAGAGAATGTTTTAAAAAAACTACAAAAATAGTTATAAGAAACTTTATTGATAAAAAAAATAATAGTTATTCTACCGTTAATTTTTAATAAGCGATAAAGTTTTTCAACGCTCTAATGAAGATTTTATTGACGACAGATTCTTATTATCCTAACATTGATGGAGCAGCTATAGCTCAAAGGAATCTTGTAAATGGACTGGCAAAACAAGGTCATGACGTAAGAGTTATTGCACCTGGTCTTTCTTTTAAAAATAAGATTGAAGAAGACCAAAAAACTAAAATTTATCGAACAAAATCTGTTAAATTACCACTTTATATGGGGGGCAGTTATTATTTTTCACCTTTTCCTTTTTTTGAAGTTGGAAAAATTATGAAGGATTTTCAACCAGATATTGTTCACATTTGTAATGCTTTTCAAGTTGGTACAAGTTCTTTGATATGGGCAAGAAAATTAAATATTCCAGTGGTAGCCACAATACATTTACTACCCGAAAATATGATAATTTCTTTATCAAAAATGAAAAAAAAATACTATACTTTTTTTAAGGATTTAACTTGGAGATATCTATTGTTTTTTTTTGATAGAATGGATTTAGTGACTATACCAACAAAAACTGGGGCTGATATGTATAAAAAAAGAGGGTTTAAAACCAAGATATATCCAATTTCCAATGGTTTAAAAACTGAGAGATTCAGCCCTGAAAACAATGGTGATTATTTACGAAAAAAATTTAATTTACCCGACAAAAAAATAGTGCTGTATACCGGTAGAATAAATGAAGAAAAAAACCTAGATGTATTAATTAAATCCATACCTACTGTTATAAAAGAGGTTGACGCCCATTATATAATAGTAGGCGGAGGAGGAGAATATACTAAAATTCTTACTAAACTATCAAAAGATTTAGGTGTTGAAGAAAATATTACTTTTACAGGTTTTCTTGATTGGGAGGATTACCCTAACATTTTTTCAATAGCAGATGTTTTTGCCCTGCCTGCAGAATCCGAACTTCAAAATATTCCAACACTTGAAGCCGCTGCATCAGGATTACCCGTAGTAGTCGTAGATAAAGGAGCACCATCGGAACTTGCAAACAACGATAACGGATTTATTTTTCAACATCAAAATAGTAAACAAATGGCAGAATACATAATAAAAATTTTAAAAGATGACAAACTTCGAGAAAAAATGGGTAGAAAAGGTATAGAGTTAGCAAAAAACCATTCTTTACCATATGTTATTAAGGAATATGAGAAACTTTATCAAAAAATTTTATCAAATAATTTTTAAGAAATATTTTTTATCTTCCTTTAACATTTATAAACAATATTTTTATTTAACAAAAAAGTGGACGTTTAAAAAAAATGAAGGTTTATTTCTCAGTTATGGGCATAGGTCTCGGTCATATCACTAGATGCCTTGCTATTACAAAACATCTTCAAAAATATGATATAGATTTCGTTTTTTCTTCATATGGTAAAGCATCAGATATAGCCGCAAAAGAAGGTTTCAAATCATACAAATCTAAATCTTTGATGTGGAATCAAACTAAAACTGGAGAAGTGGATTTTGAAACAACGTTTCTAAGAAGTTCTATTACTTTTAAACAAATGGCAAGTCATTTTAAAGATGAAAGAATAAGAATCAAAAAAGAAAAACCAGATCTGATAGTATCAGATTCAAGATATTCAATAATTCCTGCATCAAAAGTAGCTAAAGCACCAAGGATTTATATCACCAATCAACCCACTGTTGTTCTA
Source organism: uncultured Thermoplasmatales archaeon (assembly GCA_964384785.1). GTDB lineage: Archaea > Thermoplasmatota > E2 > DHVEG-1 > DHVEG-1 > JAZKSG01. Next base: position 12,501 of record CAYLLH010000112.1, read on the forward strand.
CCTGAACCTCGGAAAATAAATAAAAATATTATTTCTCCTTTACAAAAAATTTCAAATTGGTTTAACTACCATGTTTTATCTGGGCAAGATAAAATACTTTTACCTGATTTTCCTCAGCCTTATTCAATTTCAACAAATCATATGATTTTTGATAAAGCCCCCGAAAAATTTAAGAAAAAAATAGAGTTTGTTGGACCTATTGCATCAAATCGACCTGAACATACAACAGAAAAAAAAGTTAAAGAAATATGTACAAAATATAATGTGGAACCTGGAAAATTTATATATATTGCTTTTAGCGGACCGGGTAGAATAAAAAATGAAATACATAACGTAATCTTTGATTTATTTTCTGATTATAAAACACCGGCTATTATGGGGAGTGGATCCACGGGTGATTTTAAAATACATGAAAAAGGAAATTTGAAACTTGTAGATGGATGGATTAAAGAACGTGCAGAATTATTAGCTGGTTGTAATCTTGTTATATCTAGAGCTGGTCTTTCCACGCTTAGTGAGATGGTAGCATTTGGGAAAAAAACAATAGTTATACCTCAGGCTAATCAACCCGAACAGGAATCAAATGCTTTAGGAATTGAAAATTTAGGAATCGGAAAGAAACTCAAGTCAAATCATATAACAAAAAAAATTTTAAAAGAAAATATAGATTTTTTACAGTCTTCAGAGCCTGATGTTAAAAAAATTAAAGATTTAGCAAAAAAAATGAATGGAGAAAAAAAATCTGCTGAAATAATACTTAATTATTTAGAAAAAAAAGGGAGTTTAAAAACCCATTAAACCACAACATCTTGAACAAATTGGAAAAACGCCGTTTGGTTGTTTGATTAATGCTTTTCTAAAATTTTTAAATTTTTCGTTATTATAAATATCAAGAAGAGGATCCTGTAGTATATTTCCCATTATAATATCTGGAAAATCTCTGCAGTTTACTACATCTCCATTAGGCATAATATTTGCTTCCACCCATGGTGTTAAACAGTTTTTCCATCCGAGGAAGTCAGAGGGATCTTTATAATATGTTTCTATTTCCTCAATTTTGATATTAGGTAAAAAAGTTACAGGACTATCCCATTTTCTGGTTTTTATATTTTTAACAGTTTTTCTGAGAGCATCAAAATCTGCATCAGAATTATCTCGTACATATGATTTCCATGCAAATGGTGAAATTCCAAGTTCTTTTTTAATTATTTTTTCATGTTCTTCTCCTACTTTTTGACTTGTGAACCAGGAATAATATACAATCATACCATCTGGATTAAACTGTTGACCTACCTCTATAGTTTCTTCTAAATTATGATAGTTGGTACTAGATAATGTTGTTAAAAATAAGATTGAAGGTTTTTTTACATTTTTTTCTTTTTTTATTTTCTGGATTTTTTCTACTCCTTTTTTCATGGTATTAAATGCACCTTTTACTCTTCTGCATTTGTCATGTATTTCTTCAGGGCCATCTAAAGATACACATACCATATCCCATTCATTATCAATTATTTCCTCTGCTTTTTCTTCGAGTTTAACACCGTTTGTAACAATTTGTAATGTTAAATCTTTCTTTTTTACATAATTTCCGAATTCCATTATGTCTTTGTATAAAAATGGTTCACCACCGGTGATGTATATATGTGGTTTAAGATGAGCTATTCTATCAATCATTTTTTTGTATCTTTCTACAGGTATGTTTCCTTTAACTTTTGGAAGATCATTATCTTCTCTGTTGTATCCACCGTCTCCATATTGTCCACATACTGCACATCTATGGTTACATTTATCTGTTATTCTCATGCTTATAAACCATAATGCGTTGCTTTCACCTGTGCCTTTTCTTTTATCAAGATTTGCTGTTATAAATTTTCTTTTTGCACCTGTTATAAGTCTACTAGTAAAAAGTGGGTTTTTCATAATCGGCTTAATTAAATTAGTTGGAATTTTTTTCAAAAATATCATCTCCTACATATAATAATGATTATTGTTTAAAGCAATTTTCTATGTAATATAATAAACCTTTTGTTAATTTCACTAATTTTTTGTTTTTATATGAAATCCGCAATATTTTAATACATATAATTATAGTGTATATATCTTATTTATTTTATCTAAAAATTTTGAATTAAAAAAAACAAAGTTTAAAAATGTAGGGGGGGGGATAAATAAAATTGCGTGTTTTTACCTCCTCAATGAGTTTAGCGATTATAAAAACATTTTTCAGGAAAAAAATATCAAAAATTGGTACCTATTGTCCATTTCCGTAAATATTAAATATCCCTTTTTTTATGGTTTGTCATAGTTTATGGGTTGATAGTATTAAAAGAAAAATCTTAATAACACTATGTTTGACGCTGTTGATAATACTGGCATTTAGTGGCTGTACTGAAGAAAATACAGAAAATGATGCTGAAGATTCAGAAAATGATAACAATGGAAATGATTCAGATTCAGACGTGGATAACAACAAAACTGTTGCAGCAATTGTTAATGGTGTAGAAATTACTACAGAAGAAGTTAGCTCTCTACAACAATCATATACTCAACAGGGTCAACAAATTTCTGAAGAGGAAGCTCTTGAGGAATTAATAGACCAGGAGATATTATCTCAACATTATCTTCAGGAAGAATTTATGCCTACTGAACAAGAAGTAGAGGACGAAATAAATGTCACGCTCCAACAAAACAATTATACCATGGAGGAGCTAGAACAACAACTTAATCTAAGTGGGATGACTTATGAGGACTATTTCCAAAGCGTTGAAGAGGATTTAGCCAGGCAAAATAGTTTAAGCGAAGCGGTTGAAGAGTATGATGTCTCTGATCAAGAGGCAGAACAACAGCTAAATATGATGCTTCAACAATACAATATGACCGAGGCGGAGTTTGAACAACAACTTGAACAATATGGAATGACTCTTGATGATTATTTAGATCAAATGAAACAGGAAATAGTTCAAGATTATTTACTTGAAGATATTAGAGAGGATGCAGAAATCGAATATCTTTAAATCAATACAATTTTATTTTTTTTTATTCTTTATAGTTTTTTAAAAAAATATACTAATTCAAAAAAATATTTTCAATAACTATTATAGCTGTTTTTAGAAGAAAAGACATTTCAACACCAACCGCAATTTTTTCTTAAATAATTATACGAAAAAGGAGGGTTTTTTCTAACCAAAAGTTTAAAATAGAATTATAATATTACAGCCTGTAACTATAATATTATGGTTTTAATTATGTGTGAATGCAACTGCCAAACAAATCCACTTAAAAAATATGTAAGTGCTCTTCACTGCCCCACAAGATGGATTATAATCAGATTCATCGGAGAAGAGAAAAAAAGCACTAAAGAAATCTATAATTATCTTCTAAAAAACAATGAAAAAATTACATCATCTGGGCTCTATTATCACTTATCGGAGCTTAAAAAAGCTGGAATAATTAAGGTGGATCAATATAAAGAGGAAGGTGGTGGTGCACCTGAAAAGATTTGGAAATTAAAAACAAAAAAGATTGTTATTAATCTTTTATCGGAGGAGAAATAAAATTTATGACAGCAATAACTGCAGATAAACTTAAAAAAAGATTTGGAACAGTTACAGCAGTTGATAATGTCAGCTTTGATGTTAAGGAAGGTGAGGTTTTTGGTTTCCTTGGTCCAAATGGTGCCGGAAAAACCACGACAATACGTTTGCTAACAGGTATTTTAACACCTGACGCAGGTAATGTTACAATCAAAAATATAAATATGAAAAAGAATCCAATTGATGCAAAAATGATGATGGGAGTTATCCCTGAGATGGGAAATATATATGTTGATCTTACCGCAAAGCAGAATCTAATTTTAGCAGGAAAATATTATGGGCTTTCAAAAAATGTGTTGGAAGATAAAGCAGATAAGCTTCTCTCAATTCTTGAATTATATGATAGAAGAAATGATTCGGTACGTACTTTTTCAAAAGGAATGAAACAAAGAATAAGTATAGCTTGTGCCATTATTCATGATCCCAAGATTCTTTTTTTAGATGAACCGACAGAAGGTCTTGATGTTCAAAGCCGTCGATTAATCACTAAAATAATAAATGATATGAACAAAAAAGGTTGTACAATATTTTTAACAACTCATAATATCGAAGAAGCAAATAAATTATGCGAAAGAGTATGTATTATTCATAATGGTCAGATTGTAGCCATTGATCGACCTGAAAAACTTAAAAATACTTTTGATAAAACACAGTCTATAAAGGTTTCTTTTGATAAAAAAGTAAAAAAAGATTTGTTTAAATCTGAATGCATTTTAAAAACAGATACGAGTGGGGATAAATGGGTTTTTTATACAAAGGATCCTGATAAATTAGTAAAATACATTGTATCTCTTGCAGAAAAAAAAGATTTGAAAATTGTTTCTCTTACCACAAGTGGTCCAAGTCTTGAAGAAGCATTTGTTAGACTCACTCAAGGAGGTAAATAAGCATGTTACCTTTTTTACAAGGAGTTATTGTCACTGCTGAAAAAAACATTAAAATATATTATAAAAAAGCACCAGTGGTTATTTTTGGTCTTTTGTTTCCATTGTTTATGTTTACATCTTTTTACATGGGAAGAAACATTGATATAACTATTTTCTTCCCTGGTTTTCTTGCTATGGCATTGTTTTTTACTTCTTCATCAGTAGGTCCATTGATTACTCCTTGGGAGAAACAAGCAGGAACATATGAACGATTACTATCTTTTCCTGTAAGCATTCATACAATAATTTTGGGAGATGTTTTAGCAGGGGCAATATATGGAATAATGATTACATCTCTTGTTATGGTTGCTGCAGGGATTCTACTCGGTTTTTCAATAGTTAATGTTCTAATTATTGCATTTGCTTTGATATTAGGAACATTGTGTTTTGCATCATTAGGTGTGGCTTTAGCATCACCTTCGGTTCGTTCTCCTTCTCATATTATGATGTTTTCCAGTTTGATTCGTTTTCCATTGATTTTTATTAGTGGTATTTTTATCCCCATTCAGGAACTACAAGGAATAGCAAAGGTTCTTACATATTTCTCCCCTCTAACTTATCTTGTTGATATGTTTCATGCAGGTTTAGATGGTACATCAGTTTTTCCAGTAATCGTAGATATTTTTGCTTTGATTATTTTCACCTCTGTTTTTTTGTTGATAGCAAGCTATTTTCATAAGAGAAACATGATGAAGGGATTATGAATTAAATATATTTGAACCTTAAGTCGAAAGTTTTTTCCCTGTGGCCTTATGTTTTTTAACAGGTGAAAAATCCCTTTAAATTCTGTATCTTATAAAGAAAATCAATTTTGTTAAAAATTTTTTGTATCGATTTTTTTATACGAATTCTTCTATTCTATTCTTAATTTTGGAACCGATGGTTTAGATAGTAAGTTTTATATATCTCATTTCCATTAACGATTGTTAAGCAGAGGCAATTTTAGGGTGGTGCCGAGAAAAAAAAAACAAAATTCAATAATTTAGATTAACAACCAAAAAAATGGGGGAAGTAAAAAAAACTGATTAGCAGAACCTTCTCATCCTATTTTAACATCCCATCTTTTCCTCCTCTCCTCACCCTTTTTAAAAAAAACTGCTAATCAAAAAAACTTCCCCCAACCCTATCCCTTTTTAAGAAATAAATCAATAACAAAACAAAGGAACACAAAAAACATGCAAAAACTAACAAAAAAAATTGAAGAAATCAAAAAAACACCAACTAAACAAAAAATCGATCAAAGAATACAAGAATTCAAAAACATAAACAAAAACTCAAACGATGAAATATTCCAAGAAATGTGTTTCTGCCTTCTAACAGCAAACTTCAACGCAGAAAAATCAATAAAAATACAAAATCAAATTGGACAATGTTTCTACACAGATTCACAAGAAACACTAACAAAAAAACTAAAAAAACATGGACACAGGTTTCCAAACAAAAGAGCAGAATACATACATGAATCAAAAAAATGTAAAAACCAACTACAAAACATAATAAATTTTCATGATAAAAACCAAATACGGGAATGGATAGTAAAAAATGTTAAAGGACTAGGCTACAAAGAAGCAAGTCATTTTCTAAGAAACATCGGCTTTCAAGACTATGCAATAATAGATTTTCATATACTGGATCTACTAGAAAAACACGATATAATAAAAAAACCAAAAACTCTTACCAAAAAAAAATATTTAGAAATAGAAAAAACCCTAAAAAAAATATCTGAAAAAACAAATCTAACACTAGCAGAATTGGATCTTTACCTTTGGTATATGGAAACCGGAAAAATATTAAAATAAAAATTTTTTTAGTAATGGTTTGATAACGAAATATGGATGAAAATTGCCCGATATGTGGGATGAAAGGAACCATAAAAGCACATAACCATTATTTCTGCAGCAGGCACTGTATAGAAAAATACGAAAAAGAACACAACATCCCCAAAGAAAACGAATACTGCCCAAGCTGTCATGCAAAAAAAGCAGCACCATGGTACAAACAAAGACTAACAATAGTAACCATTTTTACAATTATAGTTGTAACTTTATCTTTTTTTATTGATCAACTAAACCCTTTTTTTCATGCCTTCATGGATTATCTTTATTTAATCTGGTGGGCAATACTACTAGGATTCTTACTAGGTGGAGTTATAGATTATTTTATTCCCAGGGAATACATCAAAAAATATTTATCCCGTCATCAAAAAAGAACAATTTTTTACTCAATAGGCTTTGGGTTTTTGATGAGTGCTTGTTCACATGGAATACTAGCCATAGCAATAGAGCTCTATAAAAAAGGAGCAAGTACCTCATCCGTGGTAGCATTCTTGATGGCTTCACCCTGGGCAAACCTACCAATAACTTTTCTTTTGTTTGGTTTTTTTGGACTAAAAGCAATATATATCATAGTTTCAGCACTACTAATAGCAACCACTACAGGTCTTATCTTTCAAGCACTTGAAAGACATGGAATGGTAGAATGTAAAAGCTGTCAGATGGGAGAAGATACACCAGTACTTATGGATTTCTCAATCAGGGAAGATATCAAAAAAAGATGGAAAAACTATCAGTTCAACTTTAAAAACAACTATCAAGCATTAGTAGGAACCTTAAAGGGTTCATGGTCTCTAACCAAAATGGTACTCTGGTGGCTAATAATAGGGATGCTAATGGCAGCATTCGCCCGAGCATATATCCCAACAAATCTATTTCAACAATACATGGGACCAACACTACTAGGATTAGCTATAACACTACTATTTGCAACAATAATAGAAGTATGCTCTGAGGGAAGCGCACCACTAGCTTTTGAAATATTTAACAAAACCGGAGCATTTGGAAACAGTTATGTTTTCTTAACTTCTGGGGTAATAACAGATGTGACTGAGTTAGGATTGATATGGCATAACATTGGAAAAAAAGCAGCAATATGGTTACCAATAATAACAGTCCCTCAAGCACTTATAATAGGACTTCTAATGAATATATTTCTATAAAATTCTATAATTATTCCAACCCACTCTTTCAATTAAATTATTTTTCTTCCAGCATCTAATAGCTTTATTAGCTTGTGAAGATGTTCTACCAAAATCTCTTATATCTTGATAACAAAAATTCTTATTTTTCATTTTTAATTTATTAAAAATTTCTTTATTTATGTTCATACTTTTCCTAATTAAAGGATAATGAGAAGGGTTTATTTTTTTACAAATTTCAATAAACTCTTTTTCTTTAGCCCAAAGTCCAGCGATAAGACCATACTCTCTTTTTGCTTCTTTTAAGTAATCCAATATTATTGGAAAATTATAGTTATAAATTGTAATATCATCCTTATCATTAGTAGGATCAGAATGATCAAAATTTAAGCTATCAAGCAAAATTTTAAATCCAGTTCTAAATCCCTCCTTTTTTTGAGAAACTGTTAAAGTTGTGTCTTTAAAATGTCCTTCATCAAATATAAATTGGAAAAAAACCTGCATTTTATATTCATAAGAAAGTTTAGAGACTGCCTTGAAAAATTCTATAGAATAAAAATCTTTTATTCCAATATTTAATGATTTACAAGTTAATCTAACTAAATGAGTAGGTATACTAATATAAAACACATTACCTATTTTAGATTTTAATCTACAAGATATTGAATCATTTTTTGTGATTTTTTTTAATAATTTTTCCATATATCTACTATTATTTCCCTTTTGATACCACTCGGCATTTATCCCATTTTTTTTGGTATTAATAAAAAAACTTCCATCACCGTGTATTGTAACAGATCTGAGAGTCAATGGCTCTAAGAAAAATGGGAAATGAATTTTATACATATTAGCTTGCCCTGATCCGTAATGAGTAATTTCTTTTTCTAAACCTTTTCGTTTAACACCAAGAGAATCTACAATACTTATTAAGTGAGGAATTGAATGAGCTCTTTTTTTATTTTTAGAAGTATATATTGAATAAATTGTTTCCCTGTCAAAATTAAGATCTCGGGATAGTTTTCTTACACCATATTTTTTAATCTTAATTTTTAATTTTTCACGAATTTCTTTATTAAGTCGTACATAACCTTGGACATCCCATACATGTACTTTCTTAGGAATCTTATAATCATTACACATAATCAATATTACAAAAAATTTTATTTAAATAAAAATATAACTAACAGATAATTGAAAGTATTCTGAGATGAAGCCTTTTTTACTTTCAATGACGTCCCCGTTTTATCTTTTTAAAAGATGACATACATGTAAGCTTTCCAAAAAAAACTTTTTTTGGGGGAATTTTATGAGAAAAACTAAGCTTGCATTGGATGTCGTCGAAAAACCTGATTTTCAGGTTGCAAAAGATATGTTGAAACCAGATATAATAGTGAAATCTGGTATTAAAGAAATAGATAAACTAATTGGTGGTTTTAAAACAGAAACTGTGACCTATATCGATGGAGACAGCAGTTTTATTTCTAATATTCCCAATCAGCTTTGTGTTAATACTTTCAGGACTTTTCATAGTGACACGATTTATATTGATGGTGGGATGTGTGCTGATCCTTACAAGATTGCTTGTTATGCTCGATGTATGGAGTTAGATCAAAAAAAGACTTTGAAACATGTTCATATAAGCCGTGCTTTTACAGTATATCAACTCTCTACTATTATTCAGAACATGTTAGAACAAGCCATAAGGCAGTACAATCCTCGTACTTTGATTATTGGTAGTTTTCCTAGTTTTTATCTTGATTCGGATGTGGATGAAAAAGAAGCACAGATTCTTCTACGTTTGAATCTTCATAAAATCCATGAATTAACTGTTAAATATGGTCTTATCACTGTTTTTACAAATTTTGAAAAAAAACTTTTGTCTAGTAAACGTAACATCCGAGGTATTCTTTACAATGATGTTGATGAAGTTGTTTTGTTAAAAGAGCATGATTTATCAACTAAAGTCAGGCTTTTAAACAAAAAAAAGCAGACTGTGATTCTTCATCTACTACGTGGTCAGATGCGTCTTCAAGATTATGGTATGGTGATATAGTCTATGGGTCGTACTGTTCCTACTTTTAGAAACATTGTTGAAAGTTTTGGCTGGGAGTGGAATGATTTCAAACGTGCTCTTAGAGAGATGGATCGTGAGGCTTTTGATGAACTTTTGAATCATGCTCGTCGTCATGCATCTGCTGGGAGTAATATGAGTAATCCTAACCCGTTTGAACCAGTGGTTATGAGCATTCTGGTTGAACATGAAAAAACTATAAGAAAACTAAGAAAAGATGTTAACGGGAAACATTCTTGATTGTTGTCCAGACTATAAGGAAAACGTGATGGTTACATGGATTACAGATAATGGTAAACCACATAAAATAAAGAGTTTTTACAAGCCTAGTTTTTTTGTTTATGCAAATCGGGATGAACTTTTAACGCTTGTATCTATTCTTAGAGATAAAACTGAAGTTGAAAATCTTGATTTTTGTTTTAAAAAAATAAACTTGGGTTTTGATAAAAAAAAACTTGTTCTAAAGGTTACACCAAAAAAACTATGTTTTTTTAGAAAACTAGCTGAAAAAATTGATTATTGGGGTGGTTTTTGCAGATATCAACTTTTTGATGTGGATCTACGTATGTCGTCTAGATTTCTTCAGGATATGGGTGTTTTTTGTAATGGTTTTGTTAGATGGGATGGAAAAAAATTTTTATTAGATGACAAAAAGCAATGGGCTGTTGATTATAATAAACCAGAGTATCATAGTCAGGTTTTTGAAATATTCTCAAAAAAACAAAGTAAAATAACATCTTTTGAAAAACCCATAAAATCGATAAAAATAGGGAATAATGTTGTTAGTGAACGTTGTGAAAAGGAAACTATTTTGTTTGCAATAAAACAGCTTAAAAAATCTGATCCTGATGTTTTATTTGTCCATAGGGGGGACAGTGTGGTTTTTCCTTATCTTTATCATCGTGCCCGGAAAAACAGTATTGAAAATCATTTGATGCTTGGCCGTGATAAAAATTTTTTAAAACCAGTTAAACAGAGTAAATCCTATTTTAGTTATGGACAAATAGTGTATCGACCTGCTTTTTATACTTTGAAGGGACGAGCGCATCTTGACAGCTATAATTCGTTTATCTACGGTGAAAGTGGTCTGCAGGGTTTGGTTGATATGTCTCGTTGTTCTAATATTCCTCTTCAGATTTTGTCTCGTGTTGGTCCGGGTACTGCGATTAGTCAAATACAGGTTAACCATGCAAGAGAGAAAGGTTATCTTATTCCATGGAAAAAAAATATTCCTGAGGGTTGGAAGTCTGCTTTGGATCTTTTAAAATCTGATCGTGGTGGTTTGATTCTTGATCCAGTTGTGGGTTTACATGAGGATGTTGTGGAGTTTGATTTTGCATCATTGTATCCAAATATTATGGTTAATTACAATATCAGCCCTGAGACTATGTTCTGCAGCTGCTGCCGTTCTAATCCAAGTATTGTGGTTCCTCAGCTGGGTTATCATATTTGTAGTCGTAAAACAGGTCTTTTGCCTGAGGTTTTAAAACCTGTTTTGCACCGTCGTTTTTATTATAAGGCTCGTTCTAAAAACCAGAAATATGACACAGAGCTTTACAAAGAGTTGCAGCAGGCGTGGAAATGGGTTCTTTTGGTATGTTTCGGTTATACTGGTTACAGAAACGCCAGGTATGGTCGTATAGAATGCTACGAGAGCATCACAGCATTCAGTAGGGAAATACTTTTGAAGGCTTTTGAATGCGTTGAAAACACAGGATACACGGTTTTACATGGAATAATTGACTCATTGTGGGTTAAACCAAAAAAAGACTGTAAAAACCCAGCGTTTTTATCACGTTTAATTAGCAACACGACAGGTGTTCGGATGGATGTAGAAGGACACTACAAATGGATAGTGTTCCTTCCTAACAAAAACACAGAGGTTGGTGCTTTGAATAGATACTATGGAATGTTTGATACTGGTGAACTAAAAGTTCGTGGTGTTGAACTACGTCAAAAAAACTCTCCGGTTTTTCTTAAAAAAATGCAAGAAGAAATACTCAATGTTTTCACCAAAGCAGATAACAAAAAAGAATTCCTTAATTTGATTCCAGAAGCCTTAGAGGTTGTAAAAAATTATGCTAAAAAAATAATCAAAGAAGAAGTAGAACCTGAAAAACTGTTAATTAAAACCTGTGTATCAAAAAATGTAACAGAATACAAAGTAAATAATTTTACTAAATGCGCGCTTTTACAACTTAGAAAAAAAGGTATTGAGCCAAATCCCGGTCAAAATGTTTCTTATGTTGTATGCGATGAAAAAAACAAAAACATATCAAAAAGAATTTGTGTTTTAGAAAACCTTGAAGAGTTTGAATTTTTTGATACTGATTTTTATCTACGTCAAACAGCTCAATACGCTGAAAGTATCCTACTTCCTTTTGGTTGCACCTCTGAAAAATTATATGATATGTTTCAAAAAATAAAAAATAGAGAGCGATATAATGTATCCATTTTACCTGGAGTTAGAACTCATCAAACCAGTTTCTGATTTTTTAAAGAATCAGGATTACAAGGTTTATCATGAAATAAAAATAGGATTTTGCAGAGCAGATTTGGTGGGTTTTAAAAAAAATAAAACAGTTGCAGTTGAGCTTAAACTAACTGATTGGAAAAAAGCAATAGTTCAAGCAAAAAACTACCAACTGGGTGCAGACTATGTATACTTAGCTTTTCCACTCAAAAAATCTTTTAATGTTCTAAAAAAAGTTGAACATATTCTAAAAAAGGAAGGTATTGGTTTTTTGGTTGTAGAAGAAGAAAAATGTAATGTTAGAAAAATATTAGATGCGAAAGTTTCTGAGCGAAAAATATGTAGAATTACTCAAAAGGAAATTAAAAAAAATCGTAGAACAAGTTTTCAAAAAAGAAGTTTTTGATGTCCAAAAAATAATAAAAACAAAAAACATACCCTGTAATTAAATGGTTAATTTGTTGTCAAAAGAAGAAATTATTTTCATAAATGAAGTTTCTCTAAAATTAACAGATGAAGAAGATAAATTTTATTTAGAATATCCTGATGATCTAGATTTTTTAATAGATTTAGTAAAAAAAGATTTTAAGGATGATTTTTACAAATCAGCCCTTTGGTACTGTATTTCGATTATAGTTTTACATCCTTTTAAAAATGGTAATCATCGTACTTCTATTTTAGCAGCTGAGCATTTTTTGTTAAAGAATAACTTTCAGTCTTTTACTGATGATGAAAAGGATACTTGGTTAGAAAAATATAGGATAGAATACGAAAAAGAATATGAATTAGAAAGAGATTTTTTTAGGATAGCTTGTATAGAAAATAGAGATAAACAAAAAGAAGAAATAAAAAATATAATGATTTCAGAGTATGGAAAAACTATAAAGCGATGGCTTAAAAAAAATTATAAAACTAAATAAACTATTTTTTTAGTGATGTTCTGCACAGTATTTAATCATGGTTTTTTTACTTTTTATAAATGATAATAATTCTTTTTTATCTTTATCTTTCATGGATTAGTCCTCAATTTTTATAATATAGATTAAAATGTTAGTTTAATATAGTATATAAAAATATCGAAGTAGTTGATATAAATAGTTATTTTTACATTTTTTTTTTGTACTGTTGATAAATTATTGTGTAATCTATTCAAAATAATCTTTTTTTTTACCTAAACATTTTTACGTGATTAGTTATTCCAGTTTTTCAAAAAAAGTTATAGGATACAACCCTGTTAAAAAGAAATATTTTGCTAAGGGAGGTCAAAGATAGATTATGGAATCAGATAATATAAAGAAAGACAGTTATGAAGAAATGTACAAAAACTGGGAATGGAATATTCCTGAGTATTATAATTTTGGTTTTGATGCTGTAGATGACTGGGCGGAAAAAGAACCTGAGAAAACAGCTCTTATATCCATTCATAAAGATGGAGTAACTGATACCAAACACAGTTTTAAAGATCTTAAAGAAAAAACAAACAAATTTGCAAATGTTCTCCGAAATATAGGTGTAAAAAAAGGCGATCGAGTTCTAATTGTTCTTCAAAGTATACCTGAATGGTATGAAGCTATGATTGGTATGATCAAACTTGGTGTTATTCCTATGCCAGGTACTGTTCTTCTAAGAGAAAAAAACATAAAATATCGAATAAACAGGTCTGAAGCAAACATGGTTATTACTGATTTAGATCACACAGAGATTGTTGAAAAAATCAAAGATGAATGCCCTACTCTAAAACATTTCATGTGCGTTCGTGATAAAAAAAATGGATGGCTTAGTTTTGAAGAAGAAATGGAAAAAGCATCAAATGAACTTAATCGAGATGATATAGAGAAAACCAAATCAGATGATCCAATGCTGATATATTTCACATCAGGTACCACAGGTAACCCAAAAATGGTTCTTCACACTCATAAATACCCTTTGGGTCATGAGGTAACTGCTCGTTTCTGTCAGGATTTAAATGAAAACGATGTACATCTTACAGTATCTGAAACAGGTTGGGCAAAAGCAGCATGGGGAAAACTATTTGGACAGATGATAGTAGGAGCAACAATTCTTCAAGCTGAAACACCAGGTCGATTTGATGCAGATTTCATGCTAAAAAGTATGGAAAAATATGGAGTAACCACTTTTTGTGCACCACCAACAGTTTATCGTATGCTAATCCAAGAAGATCTTTCGAAATATAATCTTAAACTACGTCATTCGATGAGCGCGGGTGAACCACTCAACCCAGAAGTTATCAATAAATGGAAACAAGCATTTGGTAACAAAATACATGATTTCTATGGTCAAACAGAAACCGTGTGTTTAGTTTCAAACTATCCATGTATGCCTATTAAACCAGGTTCAATGGGTAAACCATCACCAGGTCATGATGTACGTATAGTTGATAACGAGGGAAACGAAGTAGATACCAACAAGGTTGGAAACATCGCTGTTAATGTTGGAGATAAACGACCACCAGGCCTTTTCCAGGAATACTGGAAGGATGAAGATAAAATGGAAAATAGTTTCACTGGTGATTATTATTTTACTGGTGATCAAGCCTACAAAGATGATGACGGTTATTTATGGTTTGTAGGAAGAGATGATGATGTCATCAAATCTTCAGGATATCGTATAGGTCCATTTGAAGTCGAATCAGCATTGGTTGAACATGATGCCGTTGCGGAAGCAGCAGTAGTTGGTGTTCCAGATCCAGAAGGAGTACGTGGTATACTAGTAAAAGCATTTGTAGTATTAACAAAAGACTACGAGCCATCTGATGAACTAACTAAAGAACTACAAGAACATGTTAAAAATGTTACAGCTCCATACAAATACCCAAGACTTATTAGTTACAAAAAAGAACTACCGAAAACTATTTCTGGTAAAATACTTCGTAGAAAACTAAGAGAAGAATAAAAAAATCATTTTATTCTTTTTCTTCTTTTTTTTCATCGTTTTCAACAAATTCTTCATCAAAATCATAATTCTGAGTACATTGATTCTTGATATCTTTTAATTTAAGATTTAAAAAGTAATCACTTGAGATAAACAAATTATGTTTAAGATTACCATTTTTGAATTCTTCACTGAACTCATTTTTTACTTGATCGATAATAGATTTCGCAGTTTTATTTATGACAAGATCAACAAATTCTTTAAGGTCAACCTCAGTTTCAGAGCTTCTTTTGTTATACCACTCTAAAGCTTCTTCGAATATCTTGTCTTTCATCCCATTCACTCCTCCTATCAATTAAACAGATAGCTATCTCTGCTTTTAATAGATAAAATAACAGTTATTAAACATTTCTTTCGCTGGATGTCGAAAAAAAGAATTTTTAGTTTTCTTTAATAATCACTGAATCTGTATCAATATTTGATAGATAACAAGAACAATTATTATCTGGAAGATTCCAGGTTTGATTTGTATCATATGGTATAACATTTGCATTAAAACTAACTGTTTTACCTTGATTGCTGCTAAAATCAAAACTGTTATCAGAAAGATTTATCGGAACAATGCTTTGATCAGAAAGTGTTAAATTCAACCAATCTGTAAAATCATCAGAGGATACTATGCCTGTAACGTTTACTTTTTGATAATAATATTTTATGATTTCTTCTGAACTGTTAACATTGTAAATTTTTCTTTGATAAACATAATTATTATCTGAGGCTGTATTAGTAAGAGTTAGAGTATTGTTATCATTTGAAAACATGTATGTATATGTATAATTTGTTCCATTGTCAAAAAGTGTGATTTTTTGTTTTTCAGAATCAATATCAATTTCTCCTTCAAGTATAGTCATATTATCTTCTGGTGAAGGGTTACGGTAACTGGGAAGTAATGGTTCAGAATCTTCTGAATCCCCTGGCGTGTTCTGATTTTCATCATCTATTTTACTTACTTTATCATCTAAACAATAAGATAAATAAGTTTCTTTGTTTGTAATATTTAAGAAATCATCAGATCTTTCCCATGTTCCATAAAAACGCAGATCCGTTATGGGATCATTTTTTTCCGTATTATCCTCATCTGATTCATCATTTGAACCTATTAATTGTTTATCGTTTATATTTAAAGATGGAGGATTATCTTCAAATGGATTCTGAATAATTAGTATACTAATACTTCCTGCAGCTATCATTGTTATTATTGCTAATGATGCTAACAATTTTGTTACAATCCTCATATTTTTCTTTAACCCTATTTTTTTTTATATGTTTTTTAAGTAAATCTTTTTTATGTAGTATAAATCTATTTCTCTTTTTGTGTTGGTTAAACAATTTTTTTTAGACATTTTTTTTTCTATTTATTTATTATTAGTTGTTTTAGTATTTAAAAACCTTGAAATCGTTTGGTAATTTCCAAACAGTGTGCCCTTTTTTTCATTAGGATATAATTATACAATAAGTTTTATATATTTTGAAAATTAAATAATACTCAGAAGTGTACAGGAGACAAAAAAACATCATGAAAGAAAAACAAACACAACAAAGCCTGGGGCGACTAAGATACCTCTTACTAATAGTCAGCGCATGGTGTATGGGAATAGGACTAAGATTTATAATGATGAACGTTGGATCCGAAATATATGTAAACGGATGGTTCGATAAGATATTTGACTGGGGGATACTCTTCACATTAGGAGTAATAGTATTCTCAATCTGCATCTATGACTATATAACTCAAAGAAACCCATTAAAATAAGTAAAATATAAATAAACAATTCTTTTTTTCATTTACTACTCAACAATACCAGCTATATGGAAAGAAGTAATATAAAAAAACTTAAAGAAATAGAAATTCTTGATAAAAAATCTAAAAAATACAAATTTAGATTCATATTCCAATGTATACGAGCAACACTAACAATACTACAACTCTTCTTTTTCTTGATATACTAACAGAAACAGCAATAATAACCTCATTAGGAGCCTCAGCTATGATAACATTTACTATGCCATATAAATACACAGCAGATGTAAGAAGGTTAATAGGCGGTTATCTTGTAGGAATAATAATAGGTTTTATATTTTACTTAATAACAACAGCTGTATCTACAGAGAAAATAATACCAACCAATCACACATTACCCTTAATACTGTTAGCAGCAACATCAGTTGGAGTATCAATATTTATAATGACTATGCTGAACACAGAACATGCTCCAGCAGCAGGAGTAGCACTGGGTCTAGTAATCCAAGAATGGACAATAATAACAATAATATTTATTATAGCTTCAATTATTTGGATGACCTTAATTAAAAATCTTCTAAAAAACTGGATGATAGATCTTACATAGAAAAAGTAACTAAATCAACAATTTGGGGGGTCTTTTCTCTATAAGGTTTATATATCATAAAAAACAACATTTATAATAAGAACAAATAAAAAAAGCTGTAGTTGCTTATGTTTGATGAAAAAATATTTGAACTAAAAGCCCGAAAAAAAATCTATGAATTCATCATGGAAAACCCAGGTTTACATTTTAGAGAAATAGCAAGAAATCTAAACATACCAAACTCCACCTTAAGATATCACTTAAATTACCTAAAAAAAAGAGGTTTTCTAACACATGAATTCGAAAACGGCTATTCTAGATATTATATAGTTCAAAATGTAAGTAAAGACGATAAAAGAATAATAAACATTCTTAGAGAGGCAGTTCCCAGAAATATAATTCTTTATCTAACACTTTATCCATATTCCTCTCAGACAGATATAAAAAAATTTGTAAAAAAATGGCGTCAGCATCCATCAAAAATAGGTTTCTATCTTGACAAACATCACACAACATTAGGTTTTCATCTAAAAAAATTAATAGATGAAGAAATCATAGAATCCTTTGATGAAGGATCAGAAATAAAATATACTTTAAAAAAACCTGAAGAAATCGTAGATCTTCTAATAAGATATGATAAAACACTTTTAGAAGAAGCATATGGCAGGGTTCTTAAATGGATAGAAAACCCTGATGACAAAATTGATGCAGTAATCGATTTATTATTTGATATTTTTCCATTACATTTTAGATGTTAAATATCAGTTTTTTTTTGAATTTTTCATTTTTTGTATTTTTTCCCGTGAGGACTATTGGTCTATAAATTTTAAGTATCCTTTAATTTAATTTCTATTATAAAAAAACTATTTTATAAAAAATGGCGATAAAAATGAAAAAAAATAATACATTAATACTCGGAGCTATTCTAATAGTAATAATTTTGATTCTATCTGGTACTTTATTATATATAAATTTTAGTGAATCAGATGAAAAAAAGAAAGATAAAAATGGTGAAGAAATCGATGATCGAATTAGTCCTCTTACCAATCAAGCAATTTTTTTAGAAATCCATAGAATTCGTAAAAAAGGTATAATCGATCATATGTATAATTCTGGGAATAATATATTTGATGTATCCCCAACTACTTCAAAAATTAAAGAAGTATTTCAAATACTTGATGGAATTAGGCCTGGAAAAGGATGGGATAAGAAACCTCAGTTTAGTTATAATGTTGTTTTTGATGAATTCGAATGGCAAGGACGACCTGTTTATAAAAACTGGGATACAGGTTATATGAATCAAGAAATTTTTAGAAATGTTGAAGAAGAAACATCTGAGACAACAATATCTTTTCAGATAATAGAAAAAATTCAAACTAAACAATTCCTAAGAAAAAATACTGTTGATAAAGAAATGGATGGTTTCCGTGTGACATATGATTATAGAACTGGTAGGTGGTCTGGTGCTGATTCTTTTAATGATAGTGATGGATATGGTCACTATAATGGTTCAAATTATGAGGTATGGTTTACCATCCGTCAAACGTCAGCTGATGGTGATGACATTCCTTATTGGACTGAGGTAAATGTACTCGGTACGGATCCAACTGTTGATGATTCTAAACTTGATCCTGATAATGATGGTATTGATACTGAATGGGAATGGAAATGGGGATATGATCCTATGGTATGGGATAATCATAGTGTTCTTGACCCTGATCTTGATGGTTTACAAAACAGTGAAGAATATTTTATGAGAGAATGGTTAGCAAATCCATTTCATAAAGAAATTTATTTAGAGGCAGATTACATGGAACAGACTCCAAAAAAACCATTGAACAAAGATGGTTATGATGGTTGGAAACATGTTTTTTATTTTGAATCACAACAAATGATAATGGAAAGATTCAATGAGCATGGTATCACAGTTCATATTGATGATGGAAGAATGGGTGAGGGCGGAGATCTTTTTCCATTTGGACGGGGAAATCAAGCATATAATCAGGAAGCAGGCCTTGTAGCTGGTTTTTATGATAATGATTTTCCGGATGAAAGAAAAGGAATATTTAGATATATTGTAATAGCATATGGTGGCGGTTGGTGTCACCCTCAGGATTCTAATCATTACTATGATTGTATGTGCGTACCTCATAACAAAAATTTCTTCAAAAAACAGCTTAATATGGCAATAACTGACAGGACAAAAAGGATAGGGCAAGCTATACAGATTTTACATGAAATGGGGCATTCACTAGGGATGCTTTCAGAGTTTGGTGGGGTAGATAATGCTTTATCACGTTCAGAAGATCCTGATAATTATCCTTGGCTTGACTATGTAAGTGTTATGAACTACGATTATTTCAGACAAAGATACTTTGATTACTCTGATGGTTCTAATGGAGAATATGATCGCGATGGCTGGGCGACTATTGATCTGACTTTCTTCCAGACATCTTCTGAGTATATGGAGGGAGTTGGATCATAAAAACAATTTTTTTTGTTTGAGGAATCATGGTCTATAAAACTTAAATATAAAACAAACAAATAGAGGAATTAGAGCAAATATCTATATCGATCTCTAGGAAAATGTATGGGGGGGGTGAATTCATGAGTCCCCACCCCTCTTATTTTTTCTTTTTTTATTTTGAAATTACAAAAATATTAGTAAATTATTTGATAATAAAAATAAAAATAATTATGCTTGAGGAATATCGGTCTATAAACCTTAAATAATGATATAATTAACATATATTTATAAAACTAATAATTATGGGGGATAAAAACAATGAAAACTTATTTTCAAAAATTTAAAAAATTATCAATCACATTTATAATATTAGTATCATTAATAACAACATCCACTTTAGCATTTACAACTGTTGCAAAAAACCCAAAAGAAAATGAGCAAGGATTCAATAAAGGCTCCTCATATCTACCTGTGAACACTGTTAAAAAAACTACATTAGTCAACTACAATGAAAACAGTTACCTCGATGACTATGCTTATTTTGCATCAATACCAACCGCTGTTTTTAAAAATAACAACCAACTCTATTCCCATCCTCTTTTATTCTATCAAGATTCTGTCAAGGATGAAAATAAAATTTTAACCTCTAATGGACGAACTGGTCTAAATTATTTCATGGAAGATTGGGAGAGTGCAAATAATGATGTTTTTGATGAGATAACTACAATTAACATACCGACTGGTAAAATAAATCAATGGAATGCAGAAACATACAACACTATCAATAGTGATTCACCTGAAGAAATAGCTGAAAAAATAGCTTTACATGACTGGTCCTACTCAGATGAAGCAGTTTTAGCAAACATTAACACAAATTATAATGATAAATCAAAAACTGAAATATCGAATATGATTAAATCCTCGATTCAACCTTGTGATGTTAAAAAAATTTCAAAAATGAATTTTGTTCTAAAAAACAGATTAAAACCAGAATTCAATATTTTTCAAATAGATAATGATTATAAACATGTTAAAGCAGATGTATATTGGGATATCTTAATTGATTCAAAAAAAATTGGTATGATATCATCTGCAGATCCTGCTGGAAATCCTGATGTACAATTTTATTCTCCAAAAAATAATGATTGGATACAAACATCTGCAACCTGTTCAGAAACCAAAGGACCATATGGCCATAAATATGCCAATGCTCATATTAATGAACCTGGAAAATGGAAAATTAGTATATCAGATATACCCACCCAGGAATTATCATCAAATATTAAACAAAGATTTTCAAATTTTTTACAAAAAAATAAGTTAACATATTATGTTGACATCACTATGTATCCTGGTGTAGATATAGAAATACCAGATGTTCCAGAATATAAAAGTCAAAATGCATTTTTTAAGTTAAAATGGGATGACCCAAAAAAACAATTAGGTTTTTCAATTATTGGACCAAATAAGGAATCTATTTTTACTAAACTTGATGAAACCAAAACTGGAGTTTTAGAGATAAAACTAAATGAACTACCTGAGATTTTGGATGATAAAAAATACAGTTTATCTGTTTTTAGTAAAAATGATGTCACCGAAGAAATAAGTTTCGAGGTTGAATATGGATGGGAAACAAAACCTGGTAAAAACCGGGATTCTCTAACCTCTGCCTCAGAGGGAAGTATCTTAGCTAGTCAACTAAATGCACCATTGTTGTATGCAAAAAATGGTAAAATATCTGAATCAACAGAAAAAGTACTCTTTAAACTCGGAGTTAAAAAAATCTATCTTGTTGATATCAATAAAAATATAGATGTTACTGCAAAATATGCTCTACAGGAAAACTTCAATGTTAAATATTATAGTTCCTTAAAAAAAATCTATGATAAAATCCGAGATTTTTCTAAAAATAATGATGTGATTTTTTCAACAATTGAATCATGGATTGATTGGGATCCTGAAACCTTGAAACCTAACTATAAAGAATCTTATGGTTTGTCTCTTGGACCTGCAGCTTTTATCGCCGCACATCACGGAAGCCCTGTTTTAATAATTGAAAATCATCCCGAGCTTTCTTCTGCAGCATTGTATCATAACCAACTCTGGAATCGTTATTCAACAGATCGAAAATTTCACAGACCTTCAGATCTTGAAATGTATCTGACTGGAACTGCGATCTATGAATTCCTTAAAGAATATGGGTTTGACAAAAATGATGAAAAAGAAACAATAATCACTGTGGCTGGACAATATAATATTGGTCCATCCTGGGATCGTATCTTTCCAGGTGTAGCTAACTCTGGGCGATTTTTTGGGAATCCTGTTGATATAAGTTATTGGGTTTCAAGAAATATATTCTACCCAATATTAGTTTTTGAAAATCCTGGTGTAGAAGATGAGATTGAGTTAATCAATGGAAGTAGTAGTTACCGGGATACAGGTCTTAAACTTGGTAATATCAAAAACTTTGTTTTAACAAAAGATGCTTTGATTCAAGGTGGTATTAATTATTTTAGAAAAACTTCAGATAGTAAAATTGAAGTCTATAAAAACCCGGTTTTGTGTTCATTTTTAGTATATCAGCATAGGTTCAATGAAAGAGCCAGTAAATATTACGGGGAAAAGTATGTTTGTGCTGATGGAACTGTACCAGGTGAAACAGTTACTGACTATCCAATTGATTCAGATATAATGAAAGTATTTACAGGTTCTGATGAGATGGTTTTTCCAGATATAACTGAATCTGAAATAATTCCTTTATACCTAAAAAAAGGAGGATTTGATTCTGTGTATTCCACCTCTAAAGAAGCTGTGGTTGAAAATCTTAATCAAGGTGTTCTTCTGTGGATTCATGGTTCTCATGGAGATGAAAAAGATGGTGGAACGACATTATTCTGGAATCCTCAAGAGGGATTTGAAAATCGTGATAACTATTTTGTAGCAAAATTACTGTATTTTCATAAATCTTATTTAGATTTACAAAATAATAAAATTGTTAATCTTTTGTCTACCTTTATTCCTCAGATAAAAGGGACTTTCAAACTCAGTGAACCAAAAATAGGGGTTTTCCAAGATGATAATCCTTGGAGGGCTTATGAGTGGTATATGGGTTCAACAGATGAACCAGATACTATGGCGGTTGATATTAAAGGAATGTTGCCTTATACCTCCTTATCTTCTTCTTTGTTTCCTTCTTTAAATATGCCCTATGTCGCGTCCTATGAGCCATTCAAGGTTTTTCTTAATAATATCATTCCTTTTACCGATCCATTCAATGTTGAAAGTAATTATGATGGAGTAGTTGGCTCCTTTGCACAATCAAAATTTCAATATAATAAATATAGTTCTTTTGATATTGAAAAAAATCTTGAAAATTTGCATTCAACAGGTTTTATCACAAGTATATGTAACACTGGAGGAAGTTATCTTCATCTTATGTTAGTACGCCATGGTTCTGTTTTCCAGATACAAAATCCTTGGCCTTCTTCTATATATAGCTCTGTATGGATGCAATCAATACCTCGAGATATTGTTTCAGGGGCATCTTTAGGTGAAGCATATGCAAATGGTCTTGAACATGTTGGAAGTATGATTCTATCAAAAAATAATAAAAATCAGTGGTGGTGGGATTCTGGTCAAAATCTAATATATTATGGTGATCCAAACCTGCGTGTTTATGTTCCAGATTCAAATTATGATGATTCTAATACTTGGGAAAAACCTGTTTTTTTAAAATATTCTGAGTCTAATGTTGATGGACATACTGTATTTGGAGCAGAAAAATATCCACATGAAAGACAACCTGTGTCGTTATTTGAAAGATATTTTTATTTGATTCTTTTTGTTTCTTTGATTACTTTGGTTTTAATCTTAATTTTTTCTTATGATAAAGTTTTTAATAGAGGTGAATCAAAAAAATGAATAGAAGAATATTTGCAATAATTTTTAGTTTACTTTTTCTAATATCTACAACTGTTAATGCATTAAGTTTGAAAACTAATAACCATAATTTAGATGATGTATCTAAAGATTTTTCATCTTCTGATTCTTCCAAAGTTATTTTAGCACAGAATCAGAGTACTGTATCAGAATCACTTTCAAACTCAACATATGGTTTTACAGGTCCTAGTAAAATTAATTCTACAGGTAAAGGACTCATTTTAATAGTTCCTTTACAACTAGCTAAATTTGACATTCCTGTTCCTAACATTCAGTATAATTTCTTTCCTATAAGAGTAAATTTATTTTTAATCTATTGTGTCTATAATGATTCTAATGCTTCAACAAAAATAACAAAAATGAATGGCGAAGTTAAATGGATAAATGGCAGTCATTCATTGTTACTCGGAATGTTTTCACTTCCAACAATAAACTTTTTAAGGTTTTTATTAATAGATGGATTAATAGATGGAGCTAGACCATTACAAATTCGTTTTGCTAATTTAATTGGTTTGCCACCTATAGCTTTATTATTAACAAAATTACGAGATATGTTTTTGGTTGAACCTTTAATGAATATCTCTGATTCACTGTTTAATTTTTTAAGAGAGATGAAAGGTATTCCACCTAATTATAAACCTATCAATCCTGTATTTGATTTACCCTGGATTAATAATATCTGGCAAATAAGAGTAAATATATACATCTATTGGCAGCTTTTTTTGAATTTAGTTGGAATTCCTGTTAAGCCAACACTAATTGGAGTTATAATGCCAATCAACCAGATAGGATATACACCTTTTGTAATATGGAATAAAGATCCTATGTTTGGTGATGGAGTTTCCAAAATTCAAGATACTGCTCTCATGTTTTTGAGTAAATTAGGTTTAGAGCCTCATCCAGATTATAAATAAATTTTCTTGAGGATTATTGTTCTATAAAATTTATATAATATCTATTATACTATTTTGTCTTTAAAAGAAGAGCTAATTTAGGTGGTATGGAAAAAAGCCAAAAATTGAGCGATCTATACCATGAAAAAAAATAAAAAAATAAGAATTAATTTGATGCTGGTTTTGTTAACAATACTTTTTTTAACAACCTCTCTTACAGTATCTGCCCAAACCACTGAAACGAAAACAGAAAATATCAATAAACAAACTACTGGGAAAATATGTGGATATATTACATGGGGACGCGAACATCCTGATTATGTCAATAAAGGTGATATAATCTCCGGTGAAAATGTTGCTGTTCAGGTTATAAAATATGGAATTGTGAGATGGAGCGAATCAGATAGATCTGATGAAAACGGTTATTACGAAATAGAAAATATTCCAATGGGTGAAACCTATAAAAATGGTGAACCCTGGGAATTTGTTGTTCAACTAAGTATCGTTATCAATGATGGAGGCATAATCTATAGGTATAGAGGTAGTTCTAATCGTTTTGAAATGCCTGAAAATGGTGACAAGATCATATATAAAAATGTTAGTACCAACTCAGTTGATATTGAACGTTATGGACTACATCGTAATAACTTATTTCAGCAAATAATAGATTTTTTTAAAATAAATCTACCAATTTTTTTAGATCATTCATTTATTAACGAAAATTTTCTAGCTAATAAATTTCTTTAAAAATTTTGTAAATTTGTTTGAAGGAATCCTTATTTTATTGCAAATAAATTCAATGAGTTGAATGTCTTCAATCTCTATACTTTTTGATAAAATAAAAAACAGAAAGTAGATTATGTAGAACACAAAAAGATATAATATAATATTCCAAGAATGAAGAATTGGGTAGTATTCAAAAAAGTAGAATAAAATGGCAGCTGCTATGATCATTATTACTGTTGGTTTTATCAAATGTAGATTAAAAGGTTTTAGTTTTATTTCTTTATAAAGAAAAATATTTTTTATTAAAGTAAAAATGAAAATAGCTATTAGAGTTGATATTGCTGCTCCTGCTATTCCATAAATTGGTATCAAAATTATGTTTAAAACAATGTTTATAACTGCTGAACAAAAAATTGCATACATCACAAGTCTGGGTTTCCCGATCGATACAAGGGTTGCCCCATTTGGTCCTGAAAAATTTGTAATCATTGCAGCTAAAGCTAAAAGCCTAAGAGCAGTACCCGCAAGTAAATATTCTGAACCATAAAATATTTTGATCAAAAAATCTGGGAATAAAAAAATAAAAAGAAACAATGGAAATGTTACAAAACAAAGCCATTTTGTTAAAATAATATAAACCTTATTAATCTCATTTATTTTTTTTCCACCATATAGATTTGAAGCAACCGGCATATACATTACTAGTAAAACACCAATTGGGAATGTTAAAAAACCTGATAGAACAAATGCTACATTGTAAATCCCAACACTTACAACATTTTTTAAGAAACCAATTAAAAAATTATTAGCCCAAATATTTATTTTTTGAAGGATTGTAACTGTTAAAAGAGGGAGAGAGAACAATAAGAGTTTTTTAGCAATATCATAATCAAACTTTTTTTCGCTAATCTTTGCTATGTTTTCAGATTTTTTAAAACTATAAAATAGCAAAATTATGAATGTAATGCAAGAGGTAAACAGACAACCATAAAAAATATAAATAAAAGAAAAATCAAAAATTATCACAAAGATTATTGAACTAATAAAAACCAATGAATACATTATTTGATGAAAATATACAAAAGGTTTGATGTTATTTAAACCACGGAAAATAGATACAAGCACCGTTATAATGTTTAAAAAAGGTATAGTAAAAGCCAATAGTATTAAGGGTTGTAAAAGTTTTTTTTCTTCAAAAATTTGATTAGAAATAAATTGTGAGGATAACAACAGAATAATTGCCATTATTATACTAAAAATAGTTGTTAAAAAAAGTGATGTTTTAACTATTACTGGTATTTTTTGTGTGTTTTTTTTACCTTTTTCAAATGCAACATTTCTTGTCATGCATCGGTCAAAACCAAAAACTCCTACAGCGGTAAAAATCTGTAGAATTGAAAAAGCTAGAGTAAAAATTCCTAATTCTGTTTTTGTCCAAAATCTTGCTATTAGAACAGATGTTAAAAATAAAAAAAGAGATGAGATTAGAGAGCCAATAAATACAAAACTTGTTCCTCCTACTACGGTTTTAAGTGAATCAGATACCCATTTTACCTTTGTTTCTTTTTCTATGTTTTTTCCCATCCCAAAATTTTGATTCTTATTACATTTTTTTTTATGAAAATAACTTTACTAGTTGTTTTTTTTGAATTTTTTATATAGATACACTATACTTAGTAGAATTGTGATAAGGATTATTAAAAGTGCTACTAAAATAAGAGTGTAATCTGATAGTTTATTAAATTTTGAATTATCTTTTTCAATTGTTCCAGCAGATCCATTATGTGTTTCGTAAGCAATTAATTCTGTTGATGTTGTTTTTATATTGTTTTTATATCTGTCTTTTTTAATAAACCATCCAATGTTTTGCGAATAATATTTTGTTGTATAATTCTGTGTTTCATTTTTTTTGTATGTTTTTACTCCTAAACAATTGAATTTTCCTACCTTGGTTTCTATTGTTTTTTGTCCGATGTATTCAACAATATAGGTTGTATTTTTTGTTTCGATTTTTTCTCCGTCATATTTTGTTCTTGTTATATTTACTTCTTTTTCACCAGTTTCTTTTATAGGCCATATAGAATATGATTTTGGGAAAGTTGCCCAGTATCCTGCTTCGTAGTAATCTGTTTTTCTTTGTTTTAGTGTAGATACTTCATAATATGTTTTCTGGTTAAAATCTAAAGGGTTGATTCCATATTTTGTTTCTAGTTCCCACGTAAGATATTCTATTTCATTTATGAATATATTTTTTTTATCTTTTACAATAATTGTAAAAGTACCCGTTCCGTTTTCAACAATAGTTGATTCTGTTGTCCATCCATTGTATTGCCATTTGTCCCCTATTTTAAAGCTAGGGGCATTCATTTCTGCTTTTGCATAGGGTATTGGTAGTAAGTTTAATGTTAATATGATAAATGTTATGAAAAAAACGAGTTTATTTTTTGTTATTATTTTTGTTCTCATCCTCTCGATTGTTTGATATGTTTTTTTGTTTATTTAATAATTCCTTTGTTTTAATGTTAAATTACAGTGTCATGTTATAGCAATACATAGTTTTTTATACTTGTATTTACATAACATATAACGGGGGTAGTTTTAGAATTATGAAAAATAGAGGTGAGTTTGTAAAAAAATTTTTAGTTTTTATGATGCTGATGATTCTTATCGCTGCAACTTTCTCTTCGGCAGCAACATTTAAATCAGATAAAAAAACATATTCTATTGAAAACAAAAAAATCAAAGAAAATGAAAAAAATTTAAAAGAAAATTTTTTAGAAAATTTAAAAAACACAAAGTATGCTGAAAATGTATTAGCAGATAAAAATATCCTGTCAGCTAAAAAAACAAGTATTTTTTCAACAGTTGTTAAAACTGAATGTGAAAATGTTGAGAAAACACAAGAGGTTTTTTTTGGTTTTAAAAACAAAATAGATGTAGATAATAATCCAGATACAGGTGTTAACGGAAAAGATATACAAGTACAGTATCTTCTTATGCCATGGTTTGATTTTAATGAAGGAATAGGTTTTGGTTTGATTTTTTCTTTAAATGTTGAAAGAATAGGTGAAGAGGTTAAAACTAAGAATCTTAGTGTAACAATGGAAACAGGCTGGAAAGAGGTTTCATTTGGTTTCTGGTCTCCACAAAAATCTGGTAACACTATTCCTGATTCAGTCAGTCTTTCTTTTGGTTTAATGTTTTATTTAACAGGTAGTAAACATGGTTTTTCAATTAATCTTAATCCAAGTTATTCGGATGGATCTGAAGGTAAAGAAATAGTTTTGTTTTCAGATCACAAAACAGATAATAAACGAAGGATTTATTCTTTACATTTTGATCCTGCGGTTGAAACACAAGTTGATGTTTTTTCAACAAAAAAACAAGGTGAATGGCAGTATAGCTTTAATAGAAAATCATCTGTTAGTTCAACTGTTACTTCTACTTTCTCAAGGATTGCTGGCGGTGAAAGAAAAGACACATCCTTTATAATTGATAGAATTCCTTCAAGTATGTCTTTTACCCTGGGTTTAACACCTTTTAGGCAGGGTGGCGGAAGTTTTCTTTATGAAAGCAGCAGATCATATGATGTTGAAATGATTGTGGAATCAAATCAAATCGGTGTTTGTAGATATGCAGCCATACGTAATACTCCTAATAGTTTGTATGCGGAATGGGATCCAAGTCTTTCAGATGGATACTATAGTATGGATATAAGCTCTGAATCAACAGATTTTGTATTAATGAATTCATTGGTGAATCCATCAGTTAACCTTGAAATAAATGATTTAGCTGATCTAGATTTTGATGCAACCTGGGATCTTTCTAACCCTGGAGAGTTTACAATTGAAAGAGAAACAGATTTTGTAATCAATTTAGATTTTGAAATCTTTGACTGGGAGTTAGATTTCTATGGAAAACCGCTGGCTTCATATTTTTACACCAACTGGTATATACAATCTACAGGATATCTTGAAATTGATACAAATTGGGAGCCATTGAGTGAAGCAGATTTACTTATTAAATCTACAGATGTAGGAATAAGGACAAATGCTGAAACCATGAAAACTAAGGATTTCAGACTTGATTGGACTGTTTGGCCTCCAAAAGATTGGAATGTAGAAAAACAAGGAGAAATCGATTTTGCAGAAATGGAAATAGAAGTATTTCTACAAGGACAATGGTATCATCTTTGGCCACTTTCAAACTAACAAACGATGAAAACTTTTATAAAACATAACCAATTAAATACGTTATATCTGATAAAAATATGAACAATATACATAATATAACAGTAAGAGTCATCGAAAAAGATGAACAAAAAATCCCAGATATAATCCAAAAATTCAATCAACTACTACCATTGGATTTCAAAAAAGAAAAAATTAGTATAAATCATGACACAGCGAAAGGATTTGAAGATAAAACAATTCATATTCTCACCATGGATACCACTAAAACCCAACATAATAAAACACTCATAAAAAATATTTTTAACAATTTACCAGATGATTATAAAACACAGATTTATCATCAAATAAAAAGTCGTTTAGATGATGAAGGAAATTTCTATATAAGACTTGATAAGGAATCACTTCTCGATGATAAATTTGAACTAGTTGATCATGGTGATTGTTTTCACATCCGTTTGAAAATAGCTGCTTACCCAAGTAATCAAGAAAATCTTAAAAAATCTACAAAACAGTTTTTAGAAAAAACAGGTTGTAAAAAATAAAAATCTTTTTCTGGTTTTTTTTATTCGTTTCTAAACAATGGTCCTTTACCTGTTATTTCTTCTACTGTAAAAATAGCTGAACTGACTGCTCCGTCAACACCTGTGCTGAACTCATAACATGAATCACCTGCTACATACAAATTTTTTATAGGTGTACTTGGTCCGAAACGGTTTTTCCCATGCCAGTTAATAGTTCTTCTAAGACCATCAACTATTGGAAAAAAATGATGAGTCTGCCATGTGAAATCTTTTTCAAAATCAAAATTTGGAAAAACAGGTTGCAGATCTTTTATCATACGTTTCACAAGACCTTCCTGATCTTTTAAATCATCCATATCCTTTATTTCTACAGCGAAATTAAAAAGATAACAGTCTTTTGGTGCTTGTTTGAATTTTTTTGGGAATTCATATACCAGATAATATGAGTCAACATGTTTTGTCTCTGTTTGAGGTATCATAACCCATGTACCTATGGGTTTTTCTAAAAGTGTTTTTTTACTTCCACCTATGATAAGAAAAAGATTAGTCGAATCTTTTTTAGCTGCTTTTAGTTTTTTTCTGTATCCCTCTGGAAGATATTTTTCAGCTATATCCAACAATCCATATACTGGTGCAGCATAGATCACGTTTTTTGCTTCAATAACTGTGTCATCAGAAAGAGTTACTCCTAATATTTTGTTTTCTTCAACATTAATTTTTTCTACTTTTTCTCCAAGTATTATTCGTCCATTGTTTCTTCTAATTATTTCAGCAAAAGCTTTTACAATATTTGCAACTCCGTCTTTTGATGCAAACAATGGTGTACCATATTTTTTGATACCGCGTTGAAAGGCTTTCATACAAAAAAGAAGATCTCCGCCTGAGAGTTTATCGGTTTCTGTAACTGTTTGGTATCCTGCTACAAATCCATCTGTAAAAATCTCTCGGGCATCATCATCAAAATCAAAATGGTCATAGAGTTCATCAATGGATTTGTAAAGCCATTTGTTTTTTATTTCATCGAAACTTGTTTTTTCTGCATATTTTAATAGTTTGTTGATTTTAAGTTTCGAACTCAGAGGCATAAAGGGATATGCTGTTAGTTTTTCCAAAAAATTTTTTGGAGGTTTATGAAACTCATTATAACGATAAAACATCGGCATGTTAACCTGTTCTACGTCACAGTATTCATCAGCACCAGTATGCTTTATTACAAAATCAAGATAGTTATCAGTGGGAAACACATGATGGCCGAAATCAACATAGTAGTCATCTATATTATTCCAACCATATTCTTTAGGCGTCCTTGTCGCTGATCTTCCACCATAAAAATTGTTTTTATCAACAACTAATACTTTTTGATCCTTTGAAAGTAATGCACCTGCAGCTGTTCCAGTAAAGCCTGCACCAATGATCACGGTATCATATTTCATGAAAAACTTTTTTCCTCCTTTGTAAAAAAAATTATTAATAATTTCTAATTTGTAGATATCAAAAGAGTATTATATTTTTTATTGTTTCAAAAAAAGAAAAAAAGAGATGTTTTTTTTAAAAAACAATGATTGTTTTCAAGATTTTTATGCCAAACGCATCTTCTTCAAAGCTTTCGCCGTTAACTGTTACATTCACATTGATGTTTAACAATGCAAACATTGAACTAATCTCATCTGTGTAAAAAGTTTTTTTACCATTTGCTTCTAGTAAATCAAAAGATGTTTCATTGCTAACATTTACTCTGCTTAAAAACTTGCTTTTCACTGAGTAAACAATATTGATATTTTCATGTTCGTAATCATTGTCATTCTGGATTTCTACGGTTAGGTTGTTTTTATTTAGTAGTTTAAAATTGATTTGTATCTCTGTTTCTGTGGTTGTTTCATCCGCTGTTGTAAAACTCCAAAAACCAGATACATCTTCAAGTTTTGAGTCAGTAACAATTGCATACCAGCTGTATGTTGTGTTTGCTTCAAGTCCTTCCCATTTGAAGCTGTAGCTTCCATCTGATAAACCTGTTTTTTCATTAAGAACGTTGTAATCTCCATCATAAAAAGTTAAATCCATCAGATCTCCATCTGGATCAGAGATACTAACTTGTAGGTTTGCACTATGCTTGGATGTTAATGTGGCACCATCCTCTGGTTTCTCATTTACGATTTCTGGAGGATTATTAATATCATCATTTGTAACAGTTAAATCTATGCTGAAAACACTGTTTCCGCCGTTAGAGTTTATAATTATGTCTTCATGATATTCTCCAACTGTTAAACCAGTGGTATCAACTTCAACATCTATTGTATCATGTTCACCTGTTGAATCTCCATTTTCTGGTGTTACTGTTAACCAATCCTCTGATTCGGAAAGAGTGTAGCTGAGTGTTCCTGTTCCACTGTTCCAGATTTCAAAATTTGTACTGCGGATGTTACCTGGGTTCATTTCTCCAAAATCATGTGAATCGGGGTTGAAACTTAATGCTGCTGTAACACCTGCATCATCTGGAGCAAATGTTTTAAACATACAATCTCGTTCGGTGTCAACATTCCAATCCTCGGATCCTGTTTTTCTTAGATAAACATCTCCTTGTTCATAGAAATTATTATATGTAAAACCCCAAAGGTATGAACTCGCTATGCTACCTGGATTTACTGTCTCAATTTTTGCTATGATGTAGTAAGGTTCGCCTATGTTTAATTGTACATCATCAAAATCAACTGTTACCCAGCTGAATTCTTCATCGATTTGAGTTGGTGAAAAGGTTACTGTATCAACAATTGTTCCATCTATGCTTCCTTCTCTAAGTTCTATTATTAGATTAGATTTTGGCTTTGATTTACATAGATACAGATCAATACTATCCAAAGGTGTCATTGTTGGTATGAATTCTTGACCAACATCGCAGTCTCCACCTATCTGGAATCCCTGATCATATACAACCTGTAGTTGATCTAATTCTCTATCGTTATCAGGGTCTGCAGATGGAACTCCTTTAGTGGTAAAACTAAAAGCTCTTGATTGAGTGGTGAATATGTCGTCATCGGCTACAGCATACCAGCTGTATTTTTTTCCCTCACATAGATTATCCCATTTTACTGTTGCTCTTCCTCCATCAAGTACGTTTTCATCAACACCAATAACACTGTCATCTGAAGCATCATAGAATGTAACTCTCATGCTGTTTCCATCAGGATCTGATACCTCTACACTTAGTTCAACAGGAAGTTCAACATTTTCTGCGTTTTGAACAGGGTTTGGGTTATCTGGTCTGTTGGGTGCTTGACCATATTTCAATGTTAGAATCGGAGGTGCAGCTGGATGAAATACATCAGGAACGCGGTTTGCAAATTTCATAACAGAGTAATCGTTATTGCCGACTTCTATACCTTCTATATCTTGGCTACTTCTCAAGCATAGTTTTGTCATACCATTTTTTGTTATCCAATTTAGTCCATCGTTGCTTAAATCAAACTCGGTGTAACTTGCACTTTCAAAATCAGAGGTTGATATTCGTCCTCCATCGCCATGATAATTGGTTCTATCATAATCATAAGCACTGGTTTCTCCCCAGTAAACATTGCCTTCTAATCCAAAATACCAAGGATATGGATAGTTATTAGGATCCCATCCGGCTATATCGTGAGGATGAGGTAGTCCTCTGTATTGTGGATGAGATGGTTGACCATTTTGTATTACAATATCAAAAACTGTATCAGGTGTATTTAGGCTGTACAAAGAAAGAGCTCCTGCACCAATTTCTGCATTAGAAGGTATGTCAGTCGTGTTGAAATATAAAAATGAACGGTAGATGTCTATTTTGTTTGTTGCTGTACGTCTTATAGTTTGACCTACATTAAAACTTGAACTTGAATAACCACATCCTCTTTGAAGATCTCTTGCTTCATCATAATCCATGAGATATCTACTAGTGGTCATGCATTCTTCTGTTGTAGAAATTATTCTATAAACAGTTTCAATTTTTAAAATAACTTCCCCATTTCCACCATTTGTATTGATTTTAACAGGAGTATTATAGTTGCCGCAACCCGTCATTTTTGAAGTATCAATCTCAACTGTTACTATGTCTTTTTCTCCTGTTGAAATACCAGAGGTTGGTGAAAAAGAAATCCAATCTGATTCTGTTGA
Organism: uncultured Thermoplasmatales archaeon; assembly: GCA_964384785.1. Classification (GTDB taxonomy): domain Archaea; phylum Thermoplasmatota; class E2; order DHVEG-1; family DHVEG-1; genus JAZKSG01. The sequence continues at coordinate 46,693 of CAYLLH010000112.1, forward strand.
CATGCTCCAATCTAGCTGTGTGTCTCTTCCTAATTTATTCCAAATATTGAAACTGGTTGATATCTTATCACCAATGTCTTTTCTACCAAGGTTTAAAACTTTAGGGCTATATGCTAATACTGCTCCAACTCCAACGTTAAGAGTAAACTTGTCATTTCCGCCATTGGATTCAATAGATATCTCACAAGTATGCCATCCGTTTGAAACACCTGTTGTATCAATATCAATTGTTATTTTATCATGTTCACCTGTTGAAGTACCATCTGTTTCTGAAAGAGTTATCCAATCAAAATCAGGATTTTTAGATAGATGATAATTTAAAGTTTCAACTCCACTATTCCATATTTCAAAAGATCTTTTAGCTTGTTCTCCTTCTTTTAAGCATACATCATCAGATTCTGGTGTGAAAGATAAAACAGTTCCAATTGTTAGATCGATTTTAAATGTTTCACTTCCTAACCCCTCTGTAATTATTAAGATATTACTTTTATATGATCCATTAAGAAGCCCGTTAGTATTAATGGTTACAGTTATTTCTTCGACTTCATTTTTTATTAATGTACCATGGTTTGGTGATACTGAGATCCAATCTTGATCTGCTTGAATATAAAAATCTAAACTAGAACGATCAGTCCATATCTCAAAAGTTGTAGAAGCAGCTTCTCCTTGTTCTAATCTGGCTTCATAGTTTTCTGGAGTAAGTTCAAAAATTGATGGAGTTCCTTCTAAGCATTTTTGAGCATTGATTCTACCTGAACCTACATATTGATCGGTATTTATGTTATCGGTGTTTTCTACTAATATTGTTTTAACTTCATTGTTGGGTAGAGTTGGATCTTTGGTTAATATCAGTGCAGCTAAACCTGATACGTGTGGACAAGCCATGGATGTACCAGAATAACTTCCATAGTTATCATTTCTGAGTGTTGATAAAATACTAACTCCTGGTGCAGCTAGATCAACCCAATTTCCATAGTTTGAAAAATGTGCTCTGTCGTCATTTTGATCAGTAGCTGCTACAGCTATTACTTTATCAAAACCAGCAGGATAGTGTTTTGCATTTGTATCTGAGTTTCCTGCTGCGGCAACAATAACAACATCTTTTGAATAAGCATAATCTACGGCATCTTCCATTACTTGACTGTATCCTCCGCCTAAACTCATGCTTATAACGTCGGCACCATTATTTGCAGCATAATTAATTGCTTGTGATACTGTTTGTGAACTTCCGCTACCAGAAGCGCTTAGACATTTAACGGGCATGATTGATACATCCCAGGATACACCACTTATACCTAAATTGTTATTTCCAATTGCACCAATTATACCTGCGCAATGTGTACCATGATTGTGATCATCCATTGGATCATCATCGTTATTTATGAAATCATATCCTGAAATACAATTAGCCGCTAGATCAGGATGATTGTAATCGACACCTGTATCTACTACGGCTACGACGACTTCTGAACTACCTGTTTCTATATCCCAAGCTTCGGGTGCATCAATGTCGCAATCATTATTTTGGTTTAAACTCCATTGTGAACTAAAACGTGGGTCATTAGGAACGTTATAGATATTGTATTCATAATTTGGTTCAGCATATTCAACATAATCTAAATTTTGATAGTCGTTAATCAATGACATCATATCGTTTTCTTTAGAGAATGTTAGTTTGTAATGATTTGATAGATATTCAGAATTGTCTGAATTGATGAATAATTTTTCTTGAGAAACAGCATTGTATTTTGTGTTAAGAGAATCAAGAGAAGGGATGCCTGTATTAAATGTATCATAAAACGAACCGTTTTTATTTATTTCAAAATTTTCTTTGAATTTAATTATTAAATTGTCAGGGACATAGTTTAAGTCGTTTTCATCATTGTAAGTATGAAAATTGTATTCTGTATTTGTATTATATTTTTCGGATTCATCTTCGTTAGATGTGGTTGTGTTTCCTGTTACTGTGGAAAATGATGTTATTAAAAGAGCTGTTGTTATTAATATTATTAAAATTTTCTTTTTTGTTTTATTTTTTATTATTCTTTCATCCATATTTTACACCTCTATATATCTTTAAATAATATATACTAATATATTTATATTTTTTCCTTATTTTATATTATTTTATACTTTTTTTACCCCATATTCTAAGTTATTTGTTTTTTTGATAGTTTGCTTGATATATAGATAATTTAGATGGTCCCATTTTTTATATTTGTTAGAGTTAAATTATCTGGATATGCTTAGTAATCTCGCAGTTTTTTAGTCTTATATTATGTTCTGTTGATTAAAATATATAAATCCTTATATAAAAATGATAGTTTCAAGCAATAATTACAAAAAAAATTATGAAAAAATATTAAGATATCCTAATTATTTTTTGAACAAGTTTTTCAATACCAGTTGCTACTTCAGCAATATTTTTACCTATAGTATAAGCAGGTGTACTAACAATTTTGTTAACCTCGTCATAACAAATCTCGCCAACTAATCTTTCCTCAGGGATTCCATTCATGTTTTTCACAGCAGCCATAAGGTCTTCTTCATTTCCAACTGTAACCCTTGGTTTAATATTAGAATCACGTAGTGCTCGAGCGACCAACAAAGGAGAAATACAAATCGCTCCAATAGGTTTCCCAGCTTCTATTGTATCCAAAATAGTTTTTTCAACCACAGGATCAATATCACATTTTACTCCATCTACAGCATAAGTAAATAGATTTTTAGCAACACCAAGACCACCTGGAAAAATTACTGCATCAAAATCATCTGGTTTATACTTTTTTAAATCCTTAATTTCTCCTCGAGCAATCCTAGCAGCCTCGGTCAACATATTCCTCTCATTGTTTTTCATAACACTGTTATCGGTGTGATTAATCACATGATACTGATTTTTATCTGGTGCAAAACAAACATAGTCAGCATTGTTACGTTTTATAGTAAGCAATGTTACAACTGACTCATGAATTTCACTGCCATCTTTAACACCTGATCCAGCTAAAACTACAGCTATTTTCTTCAAAAAATTTCAAACCTCCATTTTTTTTGTTATAAAAAACATGTTATTTATATTTTAAACAAAAAAAGAATTAAGATAAATTTATTACCATTTAAAACATTAAAAATTTCTATGTCCTGTGAAAAAGAAAATGAAATAAAAATATGTTCCATTGAAGAACTTTCATCTCTTCTTGCAAGAGCCTACTGGGTTGAAGCACAACTAGAACAAGCCATGCAATGGGAAGCATACATGACTGTTAAAGAAAAATTCAGAGAACCACTTTTTAGGATATCTCATGATTCGGAAAAACACAAAACAATTGTTAAAAAAATCTGTGAAAACATTAAAGGTTTAGATCTAGAAAAAACACTAAAAGAATCGGGTCTTAGCAAACGAGAGTTCGATTTCAAAGGAAAATGGGATGAAGAAATAATAAATGAATTACTAAAAAACGAACATCTAGTAAAAGACACATATACCAAACTATACGAACATACAGATAGGAATTTTATAGAAAAACATTGGAATGATGACAATCCTGATAGTTATTTCAAAAAATTAAATTGGCTAATAAATCAAGAAAAGCAACATGTTGAAATTTTGACACCATTTGTAGGAAAAATTGAAAGGATTCTTTAAAAAAAATTTATTTTTCTTTTTTCTTTTTGTTTCTTATAAAAAGGATATTAATAACTAGGATAAATGCTGCAATAAAGAAGATTGCTGAAAGACCCAGAAATGATAAATCAAAACTGTATTTATCAGCTATAAATCCTATCACAGATGATGAGGGGCTAGCTAGAAGGATTAGCATTGAGCGATAAAAACCAAGTTTTCCAGCTCTTCCCTTTTCTTCGAATTGATCCATTAAATATGATGATATTATAGGAAAAATAGCAGTAGAAAGTGCAAGAACAGGGCAAATTAGAAAAATAAGCCATAACTGATTACTGTATACTAAAGCAAGAGTTCCTAATCCTGTAAGAACTGTTAGAAATAAAATTATTATGTTTTTATCAAACCTGTCAGATAGAGAACCCATGATTGGTTTAAAAATAAAACCACCAATTCCCAGTATTGCAAGAGCAATACCTGCGAGTAGTCCATCAAAACCAGGTTTGTCAACTATTAGATATGGTTGAAAAAAAGACATATAACTAATCCATGTGATTGCTATAAGTAGATTTACAACAAAAATAACTATTATTTCTTTGTTTTTAAAAACACTGACTCCATCATAGACTCTTTCTCTAATTGATATACTTTCTGGAAGCTTGGTTGATTCCTCGGTTCCTTTGTAAAATAAAAAAATTCCAAATATACATACAAATCCCCACAAAAAGAAGAAACTACGCCAATCATAAAAGCTTGCTATTGCTGCTGCAAACATCGGAACAATATAAGCAAGAGACCCGGCACTAGCACGTATACCTAGTGCTTTCCCACGGTTTTTTTTGAAGATATCTGTGATCATAGATATCCCAACAGAGGGGTAACCACCGGTTCCAGCTCCAAGCAAAATCAAGGCGAAAAGAAACATGAAATAATGAATTGAAAAACCCACAAGAAAATAGGAAACTGAGAATACCACCATTGCAAGGATTATACTTATCTTTCGTCCTTTTATATCTGAAAAAATACCAGAGGGAAATTGTAATAATGCATAGAAAAGCCACATAGCAGTTAGTGCAAAACCTGCTGCGGTCCAACTGAAATCGAGGTCATTTGCAATTTGTGGCAATAAATTAGATATACTGTAACGTCCTGAGAGTATCAGAAACCAGGCAAGAGATATACAACAAAGAGCAAGATGTTCCTTTTTGATCTTTTTCATATTTATCCAATTAAGAGGGTTGTGAAAGAGATATGCTATAAATTTTTTTCGGATATTTTTTAATATTTGAGGATTTTTGGTCTATAAATTTTATATATAAATATATTTATAAATAAAAATGGTGATATTAGATGAAAGAGTTGAATAGAAGATATGTTATATTTTTTGGAATGGTTGTGATTTTGTTTTTGTTGGTTGTTTCATACTCTACTGCAATAAATTTGACAAAAGAATGTAACGAAAAAAAAATAGATATAGAAAATAATGATAAGGTTATTGATGAAAATATATGTTTAACAAAAACTAAATTACCTTTGTTAAAAATTGCAGCAAATCAAGTAAAAGATAATGATTTTAAAACTGGAATATGCTCAATTATTGAAATAATTGAAGAAAAAGGTTATATTAGCTCTACTGAAGTCAAGCATCTACTTGGTGGATCAGGGGGAATATATAGTGGTAGAATATCCTTTTCTGCATATTATAATGCTAAGGCAATTGGTTTCCCTGGTCTTTTATTTAATGGTGGCCCTTGGGTTGTTGTAGGTTGGTCTGCAAGAAGCGATGCTCAGGATATATATGGTCAGTATGGATTCTCAGGTGTATATGATAGTCCGCATAGAGGATTTGCAGTTGGTATCGGTACTTGGGAATATGATTATTACATTGATAGCGGTTGGAATTTTGATGCGTCTGTTTATGGTTTTAGTCCTCTAATATTAATATTTGCATAGATAAAAAAGTAATTTCATATATAGTTGTTTAAATCTGAATATAAATAGATTATATTCTAAAAAATAATTACTTATTTTTTTATGTGGAATATTGTTCTATAAAGCTTAAATATATATTAAATAAAAAATATAAATGGTGATATTCGATGAATAAAAAAATGATGACCTTGCTCATCATATCAATCATTGCAGTAATCTTATTAGCCCCATACTCAACTGCAATAAAAATACCAAAAGAAAAAGAAAACAACTTAATAGAAACCGAAAGAAATATAGAAAAAAATAGTTTTTTAACAAAATCAAAAATTCCGTTACTAAAATTAGCACAAATCCAAACAAATGATAATCAACTAAAAGAAAAATTATCAACAATAATAGAAAAAATAGAAACAGATGGTTATGCAAGTTCCTCATTAATAAAAAAAGTAATGGGAAAAAATGGCGGTATTTACAGCGGAAAAATACAACTATATGCTACTAATAATGCAGGTATACGCGGATTTCCTGGAAGTTTATTAAGAAAAGGATTCTGTTGGCTTTTTTTATCTTGGGATGCTCCAAATGTTTGTTCAATTGATGCTCAATATGGAAGAGCAAACTATGATGATGTACCGCATAAAGGTATAGCACTTTTGGGTTTTGGACATTGGGAATTCTTCAAATATAATGGTGCAAATTTTGACGTACAAATCAATGGAATAAGTTCACTAATAATTATATATTAATAATAGTAACCATTCTTTTTCCATTCATTTTTTTTTCGGATTCTTTTATCTTGAGGATTTTTGGTCTATAAGTCTTATATATATGACTTTTATAAATAAATATGGTGATATATAGATGAAAACTAGATTTAAAAAATATATTTTGATGTTAAGTGTTTTATTATCAGTTACTTTAATGGTTTCAACCTCAACGGCTGTACAACAAACACAAAGTAAGCAAGTAATGAACTCAATTGAAGAAAAAGAAATAAAAAAAATAGATGAAAAATCAAAAACAACGGCTAATTTGGAAGAATTTAAATCATTTAATTTTGATGATTTAGAAAATATAAAAAAATCTAAAATCACTCCAATCTTAGATTTTCTAATAAAACTTTTTGAAAATATGAATCCTCAACCAGAAGGTGGTTTTTTATATATGGTTTGTTCCATTTGTTTAAGCTTATTATATGATATTAAAGATATTTGGGAAGATACTGGCGGAATAGTAGATTTATTTGAAATTTTTATTGATTTAATACAGTTTACTATCACTCTGTTTCTTTTAATACCATTATTCATCTGTAAATCGATAATAAAAGTGTTTCAAGCTATATTTGGTGTTTTCCTGCTTATATTTGCAGGATTCTTAGCTGCAATATATTGGATATTAGAAGCAATTTTTGGTGGAGCACTCTTCCAACAATAAAAATTTTTCTTCTTTTTTTCTTTGTGGAATCTTGGTCTATAAACAATAAATATTAATTTCTGCTTTTCAGAAAAACAGGTGATTTAGATGAAATCTAAAAAAATTATCAGAAAAACGCTATTGATTTCTGGAGTTTTTTTATCAATCCTTTTGATGGTCTCATCGGCCACAGCTTTACAGATTGTAAATAAAACTTCATTGGAAGATGAAAAAATTGTAGAAAATGAAACAAAAAAAGAACTAATAGATACTACTTTAGCTGAATCAATAGATGCTTTTTCAGATTCAGAAAAAATAAACTCAAAATTAGAATCAATGTTAAACAGCATTGAAAAACAACTCAGTGAACAAGAAATAAAGGATTTAAATGAAATCAAGGATAAAATAATTCAGATAATCGAAAATAAGGATATAAAATCTTTAGAAGACTTGGAAGAAGTTGAACCTTGTGGAATAGTAGGTGTTGTTTTAGGTGTATTAACCTGGCCTCTTGCTGTCTTATTATTTGGAGTTTTAGAAATAATAACTGTTATTTTATGGGTAATAGTAGAAATAGTTGGAATAATAATTGCTACAATTCTTTTACCATGGGTGAATTTGTTTCCAGCTCTGATAAGCATCACAGATGTATTATTTGGTCTATCATGGTTATACATTCAGGCAATACTTTATTGGCCTGAAATCGTGGGTGCATTTTTCCCATTATAACCACAATTTTCATTTTTTTTTATATAAAAAAATTGTTTAATTCATCTGATTTAATTTCTTTATTTTTTAAAAAATCTTTTTCGTTGATTACTCTTTTAAAATATTTAATAGGTGTCCATTCAAAATAATAATTTACTGGTATAATATTTTTGTTTTTGTTTCCCAGATTTCATCTGTATTCTTTTTTTCATCAAGTTTTATAGAGTAATTTTTTGGAAGAACCTTATTACTATCGCATAAAGAATAAATATCAATATTGTTTTTTTCTGCAATCATTGCTATACTATTAGTTCCAATCTTGTTTAGAATTCCTCTTTCAGAGATGGCATCTCCTCCAACCAGAATCAGATCAATTTCATCTATAATCCTGTTAACACCTGAGTCAACAATGATTTTTATTTTAATATCATTTTTAGATAGTTTTTCAGCCAGTTTTCGTCCTTCTAACATAGGGCGTGATTCTGTGCAGTATACTTCAAAATCATGTCCTTGTTTTTTTGCATAAATAAGTGATTCTAAAACAGTACTACTGTATGAATGTGTTAGAATATCGTTATGTTTCTTTATTATTTTGTAAGTGTTTTTACAGATCTTTCTGGTTGATTCCTCAAGGTTTTCCTTATAATCATTTAAAAACTTTAATAAATTTTTTTTCAGATCATCTCTCTGTTCTTCTAAAAAATGAACTGTTTTGTTTACAAGATTAATTATTGATGCCATTGACTGTTGGGTTTTAAAAATCTTGTAGCATGCCGCTGCTGTTTTTTTCTTTAAATCTTGTTCATCAGAAAAACTATTATTTTTTATTAGTAAATTCAATGTATCAGCTGCTTTTCTGGTTAATTCTACTGATCCACTCTGATGATCATTTTTTATTTCCAGTATTTGCTTTTCAACTTTTTTTGGAATCCTAGTTTTTCTATATTTTTTTGGTATCATAAAAAAAACTCAAAAAATGTTTTAATGTATGTACAGACCACCGTTTACATTTATTGTTTCACCAGTTATGTAATCTGACATCTTTGAAGCTAGAAAAACACAGGCATTTGCTATATCATCTGGTTGACCAAGTCTTTTAAGAGGTATCTCATTTGCTCTTTCTTTTCTTTTTTCCTCTGAATAACCAGCTATTATATCTGTATCAATTGTTCCTGGTGCAACCGCGTTAACACATATTTTTTTATAAGCAAGTTCAAGTGCAAGACTACGCATCAAACCTATCTGCCCTGCCTTGGATGCAGCATAATCAGATCCATGACTGGAACCACGAAACGCTAGTTGAGAAGAAATAAAAATAACACGACCACCCTTGGGGATATATGATAATGCTTTACTTGTCATATAAAAAGACCCATCAAGGTTGACTGAAAGAATTTTTTTCCAGTCTTCAAAAGATAAATCTGAGAAATTATTACGTTTATATATACCTGCGTTGTTAACCAGGATATCAATTTTTTCTCTAAGATCAACATATTCTTTTATGATTCTATCTACATCATCTTTTTTAGATACGTTTCCTCTGAGTAAAACACCATCTCCACCATGTTTTTTAACAAGTCTTAGTGTTTTTTTTGCTTTTTCTTTATTTGAAACATAGTTTATACCTACAAAACAACCGTTTTCAGCAAATTTTACAGCTATACCTCTTCCTATACCACGTGAAGCACCAGTAACTAATGCGTTTTTATTTTTTAATAACATCATACAAAAAAAATATATTATTATAAAGTGTAAAAAAATTATGGTAAAAAATAATAGAATTTCTTTTAACCAAAAATATTAAAAGAAAATATATAACTATTCTTAAATCAGAAAAAAGATGGATTATAGAATAGTTTATGATCTTTTATCTGATTATTTCAGAATACTATTAGAAAATCATAATCCTGAATATATTCAGAGTAAACACAAAGAAGTAGTATTTGATAAAAATGATTCAACAGAAATACTTTGGAACAAACATAACAAAGCTATTCAAAATAATAAATTAAAAGAAAAAATACCAAAATGTTCTCTTCTTGATTTAAAAATCGAAATAGCAGACAGGATTTTTAAAAACTGTGTTTTCTGTGAAAACCGCTGTCATGTTAATAGAGAAAAAAACATGGGTTTATGTAAAGTCAAAAAACCACGTGTTGCATCAGAGTTTTTACATATGGGTGAGGAAACACCATTGGTTCCTTCTCATACAATCTTTTTCTCAGGTTGCACTTTTAAATGTGTTTTCTGCCAGAATTATGATATAAGTCAAAAACAAACAGGGTTAATAATTAAACCCAGTGTTATGGCTGATATAATAAGACAAAGACAAAAACATGGATGTAAAAATGTTAACTGGGTTGGAGGTGATCCAACACCCAATCTTTTATTTATCCTTAAAACACTTAGAGAAACAAATGCAAATCTTCCTCAAATCTGGAACTCTAACATGTATTGTTCAAAGGAGACAATGCAGCTATTAAATGGTGTTATAGATTTATATCTTACAGATTTTAAATATGGAAATGATGAATGCGCGAAACGTTTGTCTAAAATAAAAAATTATACCCAGGTTGTTAAAAGAAATCATAAAACATCATACGATACTGCTGAGGTTTTAATCCGTCATCTTGTTATGCCAGAGCATGTTGAATGTTGTTCAAAACCAATCATGGAATGGATAAGTAAAAATCTACCTAATGCATTGGTAAATATCATGGGTCAATATCATCCGGAATACCAAGCATATACTTATGAAGATATTTCAAGAAATGTATCTTCTGAAGAAGTATCTATTGTTAAAAAATATGCAAAAAACAAAAACATAAACGTTTTATAAAAAAACATTTAAATTTTTTTGTCCCAGAACCCTTTGGTTTTTTTATGATATGGAAAATCCCAGACTGATTCGTCAAGACCTTTGTGAGCTGTTTTTTTGATAAAGGTTCCACCCTGATGGTCATCTTTTAAACTCAAAAAATAAATAGCTTTTTTGGGTTTTAAAACAGAGAAAACACTGTCATTTATGTAATAATAGGGTACTCTCCTGCGGGTAATTATTATTTTGTTGAATCTTTGTTTACGTGTTTCAACTATTTTATAAAAAATTTTACTATGATCAAATTTTTTTCCTTGACTGTTAAGTTTTCTTTTGAATTTCCAGAATCGTATAATATGATAAAAATTTCTTATTTTTGTAAAAAACCATTTACAGGTTTTATAAAAATATTTTGTAATTTTTTTTTGAAACAAAGATAATAGTTTTTCTATTGAATGATTCTGATTCTTTTTTTTAGGTGTAGAAGTATAACTAGGTTGATCAAATGTTTTGTTTTTTTTATTTTGATCATTTGTTTCTGTATATTCTATACCCATTCCAAACATTCGAAGATCTTTTAGTTCTTTTTCATCCAAAAGAAAAACACCCTAAGAATTTTTTTTAAAAATTTGACAGTTTTTTTTGTTTATTCTCTTTTGTATTCCTTCAGGGATCCGTCGTCTTTTTCTTCAAATAATGGTATCTGTAATGGTTTTGTAAATGTGTATTTATTTTTTTTTCCCATCGTCTACCCTCACGCCTAGAAAACCTATATTGAAATAGTGTTTAAAAAACAATCGAAATATATCAAAAGCAAAAGTATTTAGGTGAGTTGTTTTTCCCAAACTTTTATTTAGGGGTTACAACAATCCGGAGGGTTCGGGAGTAATTTTAAATATGGAAAATGATGATGATCTTTCACGTCTTGGTGTTATACCATCGGATCGTAAAAAACTAGAAAACATGGGTATTACAAAACTTGAACAAATTGCTTTGATGTCTGTTAAAACACTTGGTATGGGTACTAGCAAGGGTAATACTTTGATTCAACGAGCCAGAAATATTCTTGCTAATGAAAACATTCTTGATATTACTATTAAAAATGAGGATCTTATAGAGGTTAAGGTTCGTAGTACTAACCGTGCGGTTAAAAAATCTGTTCTTAATTTGTTAAATGTTTATAATGCTGGTTGGGGTAATGCTTCTCTTGAGGCGCATGGGAATATTATGAAGCTTAGTCGTAATTCTCAGAAGTTTGATCAGGTTTTAAAACAAGCTGAGGGTCTTCAGGAGATTATTGATTCACGTAAGATTGAGGAGAAAGAAAAAAAGGGTATTTTTCTTCCGGATGATGAACTTCGTGAGTTTGCAAAAGAACGTGGTTTTGATGGTTTTTGGGAGAATGTTTTTCAGGAGATCCATGGTAATGATATTATGAAAAAAGTGATTGCCACTAGTATGTTTTCTACTTTTGAAGAACCAGTTCATTCACTTGTAATTGGTGAACCTGGTAGTAGTAAGACTATGGCTATGGAGCTTATAACTGAGCAGTTCACAGGTATTTCAAATGTGGGTGCTAACACTACCAGATCAGGCTTGGTTTGCAATCTTGGAACTGGTGATCTTGGAGCGCTTCCTCATTCAGATAACAAAATAGTTCTAGTAGATGAGTTTGATAAAATACCTGGTGATGATATAGAGTACTGTTACGAGCTCTTATCTAATGGTAAATGTAGTGTTCATTCAGCTAAAATCCATAAAAACATTCAAAGTCATTTTATAATGATAGCTTTTGCAAATCCAAAGACCAAGGTTTTTGGAAAAAACGCTATCTCTGATATAGGTTTATCGCCACTGCTTATGAGTCGTTGTGCTCTTGTTGTAAAAGTACAAAATATTGATCGTGAAGAACGACTTGAGCTTTTTAAAAAGAAATTCTATGGAAACACAGAGTTTAAAGAAAAACATGATTATTATGATCAATGGGTGAAACTCGCTCGAGATTTCACACCAGAGATAGATGCAACTGAAGAAAAAATAGATGAATACATCAAAACAATAAACAATATTGTTGAGGATCATTACAACACAAATCTTCGACGTGATCTGCGTATGACAGAGTATATTCGCCGGATTCCTATGGCTATAGCACGTGCTTCTTTTAAAAACATAGATGATTCAGTTATAGATGAGTCATTAGATTTAATTAGACAATCCATTGAAACATGGAATAAATAAAAAACAAAAAAACAATTTTTTTTTATTTTATACTTTTAAACATGTGTTTTCTTATTTCATTAAGGCTTTCTTCGACTCTTCTTTTAGCATCATCTTTTGAGATTGGTTCATAAAAATCGTTTTCACCAGAAGAATCGATACCTGCTACAATAAATTCATTGTTTTTTTTATAAACACAAGCTTGATTTTTAAAGGCTTTTTTGTAATGAAGGATTGGTCCTAAAAAAGTCCAACCTTTGCTTCTTAGTTTTTCATCTATTTTATCTATTTCATTTTTTTTATCCATAATTAAAATCAAACCCTTTGTTTCCTAAATTTTTTTTTGGAAATCAGGAAGATAACAAATTAATATCTTTTTTTTTTAAATTTCCTTTAATTCTTCATCTGTCCAAAATTTTATCTCGGTTCCATCAGGTAAAACCGCGATTTTAACTATTTCACCAGTTTCAGGGTCTTTTTCTTCTTTAAACCTTGTTCCTTTTGGAAAATTCATCTTGCCGTTACCTCAAAAAAAAATTTTACGGTAGATTATTTTTTCATCCGGGTAAATATCTTCATAATTTAAAAACCCATCTGAAAAAAATTAGTTTACATGTTTATTCATGTGCTATGTTTTTTGCATATGCAGATGAATATTCTATAGATATGTGTAAAGGTAGATTCAATATAAATCTGGTTTTTTTTATAGTCTGCCTTTGTTTTCAATCCATGCTGTGTCAATATCTCTTCTTAGATTTGTGGGTAAATTTGGTGTACAGTCATGTAGGATTCCGTTTTCATCCTCCCACCAAATTTTTTCTTCAGAAGATTCATTGGTAAGAGTATTTTTTATATATGCCCAGACTTCACTTTTTACATGTTCTTTATCTGGGTTGGTTTTTTTATAAAATTTTATTGCATATGTCAAAAAGATCAAACCTCCCCGATGAGGTAGTTTAAAAACAGTATATACTGATATAAAAATTTATCTGTTTTTTTTTGATTATTTCGGTTTTTTAAAGAAAAATTTGTAAAATAAATTTTTTTTAGTAGTATGTTACATAAAGGTAGATTACATATATTACAAGTATTCCAAACATACCGAGAAGGATTAATGTTTTTGCGAAATTGATTTTTACCTCGTCGACCATATTTTTTTGTTCCTCCAATTAAACATTTTGTTTTTTGTGTTTAAAAGGAGTTGTTGTACAACTATTATCGACGTTCTTTACAGTTGTTACCCATTTGTTTTTTAGTCGAGTTCTTCATCAAGTTTTTCTAAAAGTTTTTTGGCTTTTCTACTTATTTTTTCAGGTGTTTTAATATTTATTTCAACAAAAAGATCTCCTCGTCCTCTACTGTTCAAATATGGCATTCCTTCACCTTTTATTTTTAATACTTCACCGTTTTGTGTCCCAGATGGTATTTTTACTGTTTTTTTATCTTCTGAAATTGTTTCGATTTCTATTTTTGTTCCAAGGGTTGCTTTAGGAAAACTAATTTTTTTAGTGGTTAAAAGATCTACTCCGCGTCTTTTAAACTCATGGTGTTTTTTTAGATGTACAACAATGTATAGATCTCCTGATCCATCTTTTCCTGCTTCTCCTTCTCCAGCTAGTCGTAGTTGTGAGCCGTCATCTATTCCCGAGGGTATGTTTATTTCTATATCTCTTGTGTTTTTTACAAATCCCTGTCCCTTACAGTTGTTGCAGGGGTTTTTGATTATTGTTCCTTTTCCTTGGCATTTGTCGCAGGCTGTTACTTGTGTAAAAATTCCGAAAGCGGTTCTACGGGAATGACGTACCTGCCCTGCACCCTTACACTGAGGACACTGTGTTGGGTTGCTACCGGGTTTTGCACCCGATCCATTGCAGACATCACATTTTTCCTTACGTGGTACTTTAATACTGGTTTTAACTCCTTTAAAAGCATCTTTAAGACCTATTTCAATATCATATCTAAGATCTCTACCACGTTCTCTTCTTTGCTGACGTCCGAAACCACCCATTCCGCCTCCGAAGAAACGAGCGAAAATATCTTCAAAACCACCAAAACCCATACGACCAAAGATATCATTGAAATCACCGAAATCTGCATTACGGAAAATATCTTCACGGCTGTACTGTTGATCTATACCAGCATGACCATATTGGTCGTAACGCTGTCTTTTTTCATCATCTGATAATACTGCATAAGCTTCACTTATTTCTTTAAATTTTTCTTCGGCATCCTTAGATGGATTTTTATCTGGATGATATTTTAAAGCAAGCTTACGATAGGCTTTTTTAATCTGACCTTTGTCTGCATCCTTGTTTACACCAAGAACATCATAGTAATCCTTTTTAGTCATAAATCACGCAAGCGGTCGGATTAATAGAAAAGGTATATAATTTTTTTGCTAAATTCAATTATATTTTTTCAATACAAGATTGCGGTAAAACTTGTAAAAATGATCCAAAAATTGACATAAATGAAAAACCTGACTCATTTGATAAGAATTCTTCTTCGTTCCAGCCTTCTTTAAAAACATCCATTTGGTAATAGATATTGGAAGAAGTATTTTCATAAATAAACTCTTCTATTGTAACAGTAATTTTAACCTTGTCTCCAACTTTGTATTGATCTGTTAGATTACCTTGGAATAACAAATTTAAATAATTTTTATCAAAATCACTACTTTTATTACTGTTTACATTAAAAGAAATATTTGTAGCATTATAAAAAATTGCCTTATTATAACTAATGCTTCTAATTGTATCAGTTAAAATTAATGTATCTCCATCATTCAAAGAATTGTAATCTATGATCCATCTCCAAGATCCTTTTTTTATACTATTAGAATATTTTAAATCCTGGATTAATCCTTGAGCAGTCATATTTACAGATTTATTAGAACCATCTGTGTTTTTATTGTCTATATTATTTTCGTTGGTATTTGTAATTTTTTCTTCAGTACAGCCACTAAGAGACAATAATAAGAAAACAATTATTATAACTAATGTATTTTTCATTTTCCCTCCATAAATAAAGAAAAAAGAGAAAGAAGTTAATTGTTTAACTCTTTTCGATTACGGATTCAGGCAATGGTTTGTATGGTATGCCTGTGCTTTCAAGATTAGTTGTAAAGTAGTTTTCACTTTCCCAATATTCATCATATATTTCCATGTCATAAGATGTTCCATTATAATCGAATTGAACATGTTTAATATTAAATGTCATTTTCAGTTTATCTCCACTTTGATAATTGCCTGTTAAATTACCGTCGAATAATAAGTTCAATGATTGTGTAATGGAATTATTTATAAATTCAAATATGAGATATGTAGTGTTTGTTGTTGGATCATAAGTTAGATTGTCTAATGTATCCTCAATTATTAATGTATCTCCATCTTCTAGGGACTCATAATCTATAATTACATTAGTATTATTTCCAGAATAATTAAGGTCCATATAGTGTTCTTTGGCAGTAAATGTTTCTCCAGTATTATTTTGGTTGTCCCCATTTACATCTTCATCATTATTGTCGTCACTACCTTTTTTCTCTTCTTCTTCAAAACAGCCTATTGTACTTACTATAAGAAGTAAGCTGATTATGCATATTACTAAAATTCCTTTTTTCATAGCGCATCC